>DASZHQ010000102.1:0-6646 GCA_035937715.1 Steroidobacteraceae bacterium
CACGAATTACGACGTGGTGGTGCCCTCCGGCGCCTTCCTCGAGCGTCAGCTGCAGGCCGACGTCTACCAGAAGCTCGACAAGTCCCTGCTGCCGAACCTGAAGAACCTCGATCCCGAAGTGGAGCGCGCGACCTCCGTTTACGACCCGGATAACCGCTACAGCGTCGACTACACCTGGATCACCTCCGGGGTGGGTTACAACGTCGGCGACATCCGCGTGCGCCTGCCCAATGCGCCGCTGGAAAGCTGGCGCATGCTGTTCGATCCTGCGATCGTGTCGAAATTCCAGGACTGCGGGGTGTCGATCCTGGATGCGCCCTCCGAGGTGGTCGGTACGGTGCTGATCCTGCTGCGGCGCAATCCGAACAGCGACTCCCTGGAGGACCTCAAGGCGGCCGAGGGGGCACTGAAGGCGATTCGGCCCTACGTGCGCTACGTGGATTCCTCGCGCTACATCGACAATCTTGCCAACGGCGATATCTGCCTGGCGATGGGCTGGTCCGGGGACGTCAAGCAGGCGCACGACCGCGCCGAGGAGGCGGGCAAGGGCGTCGACCTCGCCTACGCGATCCCGCGCGAGGGCGCGATCGCCAATTACGACATACTGGCGATCCCCGCGGACGCGCCGCACGTGCGCAATGCGCACCTGTTCATCGATTATCTCCTGCGCCCGCAGATCGCCGCGCGCAACTCCAATCTCATCAAGTACGCCAACAGCGTATCGGTGTCGCTGCAGCCGCTCGATCCCGGCGTACGCAACGACCCGGGCGTCTATCCGCCGCCGCAGGTGCGCGCGCGGCTGATTCCCGAGCGCGCCCGTCCGGCGCAGTATCAGCGGTTGCTGACGCGCATGTGGACACGCTTCAAGACCGGTAAATAAACCTCATTGGCCGAAGTGATAAGCAGTATGAATGCCCTTCCGCAGGTAAGTGCTACAGCCATGCCAGCCAGCGCCGACTCCGCCTATGTCCGCATTGCGAACCTGAGCAAGAAATTCGGCGATTTCACCGCGGTGGACGCCGTATCGCTCGACATCCAGCGCGGGGAGATCTTCTGTCTGTTGGGCGGTTCCGGGTCGGGCAAGACCACGCTGCTGCGCATGCTGGCGGGCTTCGATTCCCCGAGTGCGGGCAGCATCCACATCGACGGCGAGGACATGAGCGCGATCCCACCGTACGAGCGCCCGGTCAACATGATGTTCCAGTCCTACGCGCTTTTTCCGCACATGAATGTCGAGAAGAACGTCGCCTTCGGGCTGGAGCAGGAAGGCCTGGGGCGCACTGCGATCCGCCGCCAGGTGGGGGAGATCCTCGATATCGTGAAAATGGGTGGCTTCGGCGCGCGCAAGCCCCATCAGCTCTCCGGCGGGCAGCGTCAGCGCGTGGCGCTGGCGCGCGCCCTGGTGAAGCGTCCGAAGCTGCTGCTGCTCGATGAGCCGCTCGCGGCACTCGACAAGAAGCTGCGCGAACACACGCAGTTCGAGCTGCTCAATATCCAACAGCGCCTCGGGGTCACCTTCATCGTGGTCACGCACGACCAGGAAGAGGCCATGACGCTCGGACAGCGCCTCGGGGTCATGAACCGCGGCCGGATCGCGCAGGTGGGCACGCCGTCGGACATCTACGAGTCTCCGGCCACGCGCTTCGTGGCCGACTTCATCGGCTCGGTCAACATGTTCGAGGGCCAGGTGAGCGAGGAGGGGTCGGACTTCATGCGCATCCACTGCAGCGAGCTCGGCTGCCAGGTGCGCACCGAGCACACCGTGAGCTGCGCGTGCGGCGCGACGGTGTGGACCGCGATCCGCCCGGAGAAGATCAACATCAGCCGCCAGCCGCTCGCCCCCGCCCAGTCCGCTGCCGGGGAGAACGCCGTGCGCGGCACGGTGCGCGAGATCGCCTACATGGGGGACATGTCCATCTACCTGGTGCAGATCGACTCCGGCAAGATGTTACGCGTGACGCTCCCCAACACCATGCGCGGCGGCGAGCGCCCCATCGGCCGCGAGGAAAGCGTCTGGCTCTCCTGGCACGGCTCGAGCCCCGTGGTGCTCACCGAGTAGGAGCGCCGTTGGCACGCCTCACCCGGACTTCCGGCCGGCGGCTGGTCGCAGGGATCCCGATCCTGTGGCTGCTGGTGCTGTTCCTCATTCCCTTCATCATCGTGTTCCGGATCTCCTTCTCCGAGGTGCGGCTCGCCATACCGCCGTACACCCCGCTCATCTCATGGCGGCACGGCGCGCCCTCGCTCGAGCTGCACGGCTCGGCCTACGCGTTCCTGTTCACCGACCCGCTCTACGTGAGCTCCTACCTCTATTCGCTCAAGGTCGCCGCCGTCTCCACGCTGTGCTGCTTAGGTCTGGGCTACCCGATGGCTTACGCGATCGCGCGCTCCACGCCGGCCTCGCGCTCAGTGCTGCTGATGCTCATCGTGCTGCCGTTCTGGACCTCGTTCCTGCTACGGGTGTACGCCTGGATCGGGCTGCTGAAGAACAACGGCGTCATCAACAACGTGCTGCTGTACCTGGGCGTGATCCACCATCCCCTGGCGCTGCTGCAGACCGATTTCGCCGTCTATATCGGCATCGTCTATTCGTATCTGCCGTTCATGATCCTGCCGCTGTACGCCAACCTCGAGAAGCATGACCCGGCACTGTTGGAGGCGGCGGCGGATCTGGGCGCGCGCCCCTTGCGCGCCTTCCTCTCGATCACCCTGCCGCAGTCTTTCGCCGGCATCGTCGCCGGGTCGCTCCTGGTGTTCATTCCCGCCGTGGGCGAATACGTGATCCCGACGCTGCTCGGCCGCACTGACCAGATCATGATCGGCCGCGTGCTGTCGGATGAGTTCTTCGAAAACCGCGACTGGCCGGTTGCGAGCGCCGTGGCGATCCTGGTTCTGCTGGTGCTGGTGGTGCCGATCGTGCTGTTCCAGCGCCTGGAACGGCGCGAGCTCGAGGTCGCGAAGTGAGGTCGCGCGGGCTGTTCGCGCGCGCCGCACTGGTTCTCGGGCTGGTGTTCCTGTACGCGCCGATCCTGTCGATGATCGTGTTCTCGTTCAACAACTCACGCCTGGTCACGGTATGGGACGCGGCGCACTCGCCGACGCTCAAATGGTACGCAGCGCTGCTGCGAAACGCGCAGATCCTGGGAGCGGCCTGGCTCTCGATCCGTATCGCGCTGATCGCGGCGAGCGTGGCGGTCGTGCTCGGCACGCTCGCCGGCATGGCGCTGGCGCGTTTCGGCGCCTTTCGTGGACGAACGCTGCTCGCCGGGATGACGCCCGCGCCGATCGTCATGCCGGAAGTGATCACCGGGCTGTCACTGCTGCTGATGTTCGTCGCTCTCGAGCAGCTCATCGGCTGGCCGAAGGGCATGGGCGCGGTCACCATCACGCTGGCGCACATCACCTTCTGCATGGCTTACGTTACCGTGGTGGTGCAGTCGCGCCTGGCGGGGTTCGATGAGTCGCTGGAGGAGGCCGCCATGGATCTGGGCGCGCGCCCGGCGCGGGTTTTCTTCCGCATCACGCTGCCGCTCATCCTGCCGGCGGTCGCCTCGGGGTGGCTGCTGGCGTTCACCCTCTCGTGGGATGATCTGGTCATCACGCAGTTCGTGGCAGGGCCGGGATCGAGCACGCTGCCGATGGTGATCTTCTCGAAGGTGCGCTTCGGTGTCACGCCGGACGTGAACGCGCTCGCCACCATCATGGTGCTACTCGTGGCGAGCGGCATTGCGATCTCGACCGTGTGGATGCGTTACCGGCAGAAGCGGCGCGCGCGCGACCTGCAGCTCGCGGCCGCGGCCAACCTGTGAGGCGCTCGATATGACACGCGTGGTGCTGGGAATCGATGTCGGCGGATCCTCGGTCAAGGCGGGCCTGGTCGATGTCGACGCGGGGCGCGTCACGGGCGAGCTGATTTCGGCGCCCACGCCGCAGCCTTCGCCCCCACCGGCCCTCATGCCGGTCATCGCGGGGCTCGCTGCGCGGCTGCCGGGGCCCGCCGGGACCGTCGGCATCGCCTTCCCGAGCGTCATCAAGCAAGGCATCGTGCGCACCGCGGCCAACATCGATGCGGCCTGGCTCGGCACCGACGGCGCGGCGCTCGCCGCCCGCGCGCTCGGCCGGCCGGCTCTGCTGCTGAACGATGCGGATGCAGCCGGGGTTGCCGAAATGCGCTGGGGCGCAGGGCGCGGTTCCGGCGGCATCGCCATCATGGTGACCTTCGGCACCGGGATCGGCACGGCGTTGTTCTGCGATGGCACACTCTTCCCCAACACCGAGCTCGGACACCTGGAGCTTCGCGGCGGGGATGCGGAGAAGTGGGCCTCCGCCCGCGTGCGCACCGCGGAAGGGCTGGACTTCCCCACCTGGATCGCGCGCGTGAACGAGTATCTGCAGCGGCTGCACGATCTGTTCTGGCCGGACCTGTTCATCCTCGGAGGCGCCGTGAGTGAGCGCTTCGATGAGTTCGCGCCGCTCCTGCGCTCGCCGGCAGTGCTGCGTCCGGCCCATTTTGCCGGTCAGTCGGGCGTGGTCGGGGCGGCACTGGCGGCGGCCGAGGCGTCCGGGTGAGTACGAGGTTGCACTAAGTGGTCGGCAAGCTCGCGGACGTCGGCACGACGATCTTCAGCGTCATGTCGCGCCGCGCGCGCGAGCTCGATGCGCTGAATCTCGGCCAGGGCTTCCCTGACTACGACATCGATCCGCGCCTGACCGAGCTCGTGGCGGCGGCCATGGCCGCCGGGCACAACCAGTACGCACCGATGGAGGGCCTGCCGGCGCTGCGCGAGGGCGTTGCGGCGAAGCTGCGCGCCTCGTACGGCCTGCGCGTCGACCCGGAAAACGAGATCACGGTGACCCTCGGCGCGACCGAGGCCATCTATTCGGCGATCCAGGCTGCTATCGGTGCGGGTGAGGAGGCGATCGCGTTCGACCCGGCATACGATTCCTACGAGCCGGCGGTACGGCTCGCCGGGGGGCGCTGCATCCGGCTGCCGCTCGCGCAACCGGGTTTTCGCTACGACTGGGAGCGCGTGCGCGCGGCGCTCAGCGCGCGCACCCGGCTGCTGCTGTTCAACAGTCCCCACAACCCCGCCTGCACCACCGCCGCCGCCGCCGACCTCGATGCGCTGGCGCAGCTCATCGCCGACCGCGACATCGTCGTGCTCTCCGACGAGGTGTACGAGCACGTGGTTTTCGACGGAGCGCGGCACCATTCGGTGCTGACGCACCCCGCTCTCGCGCCGCGCAGCGTTGCCGTCTTTTCCTTCGGCAAGACCTTGCACGCCACGGGGCTGCGCGTCGGCTACTGCGTGGCGCCGCCGAGCCTCACGCGCGAGCTGCGCAAGGTGCACCAGTTCAACACCTTTAGCATCTCCCATCCGCTGCAGCACGCCATCGCCGCCTATCTCGCCGAGCGCCCCGATTGCGGCAGTGCCCTGGCGGGCTTCTTCCAGGCGAAGCGTGATCGCCTGCGCAGCGCGCTCGCGTCCTCGCCGTTCCGGCTGCCGCCGGCGCAGGGGACCTATTTCCAGCTGCTCGACTTCAGCGCCTTTGCGCCGCCCGACGATCTCGCCTTCGCCGAGCGGCTGTTGACCGAGGCGCGCGTTGCCACCATTCCCCTGTCGCCGTTCTACGCGGTGCGCGAGCCCCTGCCGTTCCTGCGCCTGTGCATTGCCAAGCGCGACAGCACGCTCGATGAGGCGGCGGCGCGGCTCAACGCGTTCGCCGCGCGCGCCCGGCGGAGGTAAGCATGGGCGCGCTGCGGGTGTCGCTCATTCAACAGCCACTCGTGTGGCACGACCCGGCCGCCAATCGCGCCCGATTCGAGGCGCTGCTGCTGCCGCTCGCCGGGCACACCGACCTGGTGGTTTTGCCGGAGACCTTCACTACGGGATTCACCACGGCGGTCGAGCAGGTGGGGGAAGCGGCTGACGGACCCACTGCCCAGTGGCTGCGGCGCCTGGCGGGCACTCTCGATGCGGCGATCACCGGCAGCGTCATTACGCTTGATGGCGGGTGCTACTACAACCGCCTGCTGTGGGCGTCCCCCACGGGGGAGCGCCACTACGACAAGCGGCACCTGTTTCGCATGGGCCGCGAGCACCAGCATTTCACCCCCGGGCGCACCGCCTGGAGCGTGGCCTGGCGCGGCTTCCGTATCTGTCCGCTGGTGTGCTACGACCTGAGATTCCCGGTGTTCAGCCGGCGCCGCCCGGGGCTCGACTACGAGCTGCTGCTATATGTGGCGAACTGGCCGGCGGCGCGCGCCGATGCCTGGCGGCAGCTGCTACGGGCGCGCGCCATCGAGAACCAGGCGTACGTCGTCGGGGTCAACCGTGTCGGCGCAGATGGCTGGGGGGTGCCGCACGCGGGCGACAGCTCCGTCATCGATTTCCTCGGCAAACCCCTCGCCGAGCCGGGCGATGTCGCGGTGGTGTCGAGCGTGGAGTTGCCTCTCGAGCCGCTCACCGCGTACCGCGAAGCTTTCCCCGCTCACCTGGACGCCGACCGCTTTACTCTCGAGCTGTAAATGCCCCGCCCATCATGAAAAAGCCCACCCGCGTCAACCATCCGCCCGCCATCGAGCTGCCCCCCGGCAACCATCCGCTGGTGGCGCCGATCTACCAGAGCGTCAAGTTCGAGTTCG
>DASZHQ010000103.1:0-14564 GCA_035937715.1 Steroidobacteraceae bacterium
ACCACCAGTATCGCCCCATCCATCTGCGCCGCCCCAGTGATCATGTTCTTCACGTAGTCAGCGTGCCCGGGGCAGTCCACGTGTGCGTAGTGGCGGTTCTTGCTCTGGTACTCCACGTGCGCCGTCGAAATCGTGATCCCGCGCGCCTTCTCCTCCGGTGCCTTGTCAATCTGGTCATACGCCATGAAGGTCCCGCCGTAGGTCTCCGCCATCACCTTCGTCAGCGCCGCCGTCAAAGTCGTCTTCCCATGGTCCACGTGACCAATCGTCCCCACGTTCACGTGCGGCTTGTTGCGCTCGAATTTCTCTTTGGACATGGCGTAGTTCCTCAGACTGGCCCGAAAGCGTGCTACTTCTTGATGATCCCGTCGGCGATGTTGGGCGGCACTTCGACGTACTTGGCAAATTCCATGGTGAAGGTGGCGCGGCCCTGGCTCATGGAGCGCACCGTGGTCGCGTAGCCGAACATCTCCGACAGCGGCACGTCGGCCGTGATGGCCTTGCCGGCGGGCGTCTCGTCCATGCCGGTGATCTGGCCGCGGCGGCGGTTGAGGTCTCCGATCACATCGCCGGAGTAATCCTCGGGCGTCACCACTTCCACCTTCATGATGGGCTCGAGCAGCACGGGCTTGGCGCGCTTGAAGCCCTCCTTGAAGCCGATCGAGCCTGCGATCTTGAACGCCATTTCGTTCGAGTCGACGTCGTGGTAGGACCCATCGAACAGCGTCACTTTGACATCCACCACCGGGTAGCCGGCGATGACGCCGGTCTCGACCGCCTCCTTGATGCCCTTGTCCACCGCCGGCACGTACTCACGCGGCACGCTGCCGCCGACGACGCCGTTGATGAACTCGTACCCCTTGCCCTGCTCATTCGGCTCGAGCTTCAGCCACACGTGACCGTACTGGCCGCGCCCGCCCGACTGGCGGATGAACTTGCCCTCGCTCTCGACCCTGGCGCGGATGGTCTCGCGGTAGGCGACCTGCGGCTTGCCGACGTTCGCCTCGACCTTGAACTCGCGCTTCATGCGATCGACGATGATCTCCAGGTGCAGCTCGCCCATGCCGGAGATGATCGTCTGCCCCGACTCCTGGTCGGTGTGCACCCGGAACGAGGGGTCTTCCTTCGCGAGCCGCTGCAGCGCCAGGCCCATCTTCTCCTGGTCCGCCTTGGTCTTCGGCTCCACGGCCACGGAAATCACCGGGGCGGGGAATTCCATCTTCTCGAGCGTGATGACCTTCTCCAGATCGCACAGCGTATCGCCGGTGATGACGTCTTTCAGTCCCACGGCGGCGGCGATATCGCCGGCGCGCACCTCCTTGATCTCGGTGCGCTCGCTGGCGTGCATCTGCAGCACTCGTCCGATGCGCTCCTTGCGGTCCTTGGTCGGCACGAACACGGTGTCGCCGGAGTTGAGTACGCCGGAGTAGACGCGGAAAAACGTGAGATTGCCGACGAACGGGTCATTCAGGATCTTGAAGGCGAGCGCGGCGAAGGGCTCCTCATCGCTCGCCTTGCGGGTGGCGGGTTGGCCGCGATCATCGAGCCCCTTGACGTCGGGCATGTCGATGGGCGCGGGCATGAACGCGATGACCGCATCGAGCAGCGCCTGCACACCCTTGTTCTTGAATGCGCTGCCGCACATGCACAGCACCAGCTCGTTCCTGATCGAGCGCTCGCGCAGTCCCTGGCGAATCTCGGCCTCCGACAGCTGCTCGTGCTCGAGGTACTTGTGCATGAGCGTGTCATTCGCCTCGGCCGCCGCCTCGATCATCTTGTTGCGGTACTCGGTCGCCTGCTCCAGGAGCTGCGCGGGGATGTCGCGATATTCGAATTTCATCCCCTGGGTCGCCATGTCCCAGTAGATGGCCTTCATGCGGATGAGATCGATGACGCCCTCGAAGTCCTCTTCGGCGCCGATCGGCAACTGGATCGCGACCGGATTGGCGCGCAGGCGCGCGCGGATCATGTCGACGACGCGCAGGAAATTCGCGCCGGCGCGGTCCATCTTGTTGACGAACGCGATGCGCGGCACGCGATACTTGTTCATCTGCCGCCACACCGTTTCCGACTGCGGCTGAACGCCCGCAACCGAGTCGAACAGGGCGACGGCGCTGTCCAGCACGCGCAAGCTGCGCTCCACTTCGATGGTGAAGTCGACGTGCCCGGGGGTATCGAGGATGTTGATGCGGTGTTCGGGGAAGCTGTTGTCCATCCCCTTCCAGAAGCAGGTGGTCGCCGCGGCGGTGATGGTGATGCCGCGCTCCTGTTCCTGCTCCATGTAGTCCATCACGGCCGCGCCGTCGTGGACCTCACCGATCTTGTGCGAGACGCCGGTGTAAAACAGGATGCGCTCGGTCGTCGTCGTCTTCCCCGCGTCGATGTGCGCAGAGATGCCGATGTTCCGATAGAGCTCGATGGGCGTCGCGCGTGCCACGGTTCAATGTCCTGAGCTCTCTACCAGCGGTAGTGGGCGAAGGCCTTGTTGGCCTCGGCCATGCGATGGGTGTCCTCGCGCTTGCGGACGGCCGCGCCGCGGTTCTCGGAGGCATCCATCAGCTCGTGCGCCAGGCGAAACGCCATGGATTTCTCGCTGCGGTCGCGGGCGGCCTCGATAACCCAGCGCATGGCCAATGTCTGGCGGCGAGTGGCGCGAACTTCAACCGGCACCTGGTAGGTGGCGCCGCCGACGCGGCGCGACTTCACTTCGACCACGGGCTTGACGTTGTCGAGCGCCGTGGAGAGCACCTCGATCGCCTCGCCCCCCTGCTTGCCGGTCTTCTCGGCAATGCGGTCGAGCGCTCCGTAAATGATGCGCTCGGCGGCGGACTTCTTGCCGTTCTTCATGACGACGTTCATGAACTTGGCAAGCATCTGGTTGTTGTACTTGGGGTCCGGGAGGATGGTGCGGACCGGGGCCTGGGCTCGGCGGGACATAAGCGTTACCCCTTACTTCACGTCTTCGGGCGCTTGGCGCCGTACTTGGAGCGCCCCTGCTTGCGCTCGCCGACGCCGGCGCAGTCGAGCGTGCCGCGAACCGTGTGATAGCGCACCCCCGGCAGATCCTTGACGCGGCCCCCGCGGATCAGCACGACCGAGTGCTCCTGCAGGTTGTGGCCTTCGCCGCCGATGTAGCTGGTGACCTCGTAACCGTTGGTGAGGCGTACGCGGCAGACCTTGCGCAGTGCCGAATTGGGCTTCTTCGGCGTCGTCGTGTAGACGCGCGTGCAGACGCCGCGCTTCTGCGGGGAGGCCCCGAGCGCGGGTACCTTTGTTTTCTCCACCCTCGTCCGTCGTGGTTGCCGGATGAGCTGACCCGTGGTCGCCATCGTTTCCGTCCTCTCCTCGCGCGATAAAGCGACCCTCAGAGAAACACCGGGCCGCCTTCGTGAGGCGGCCCGGTACTCGTAAGTCGCTGTTTCCGGTGCCGGCGTTGCTTAAGGGCCGGCCCGACAAAGGCGGGCGATTCTAGGTAGCTGTACCCGGGGTGTCAACCAGCCGGACCCGCCCGTGCGTGCTGCCCGCCTCTGCCGAAGCCGAAGGAGGCTCGGGGGTCCCACAGCCCGTGGTCGCGCGATTGATTTGTCGCGACCGGCCTTTGTACCCTGGTCGCGCCGCTCAGCCCCGGAAAGGCGTAGCGACGTGCAGATCCGCCCCGCCACCCGCAGCGACATCCCGCAGCTGCTGACCCTCATCCGCCGCTACTGGGAGTTCGAGGGCATCACCGGCTTCGAAGCGCTGCGCATCGAGCTGCTGCTGCAGCGGCTGCTGGCCGACTCCGCCGCAGGGGCAGTCTGGGTGGCCGAGTCGCAGGCCGCGCTGTACGGCTACCTGATCGTGGTGCTGGTGATGAGTGTCGAGCACGGCGGACTCATGGGTGAGATCGACGAGTTCTTCGTGCTGCCCGAGGGGCGCTCGCGCGGCACCGGATCGCGGCTGCTGGCGGCTGCGGAGGAGACGCTCGCGCGCAGCGGCTGTGTACGGCTGCAACTGCAGCTCGGGACCGCCAACACCCGCGCGCGGGCGTTTTATGGGCGCCACGGATACGACCCGCGTTCAGGTTACGAGCTGTACGACAAGCCCCTCCGGTGAGGCTCGGGTCGCCGCCGCCAGCGCGCGGCTCGGCGCAGCTTGCCGCGCGAAAGCCTAAGGCGTCAGCTGGAACCTGATGCGAATGCGCAGCGTGCCGTCGACCGCCCTGTGATCGCGTTCTGCAGGATAGAAGTTCGCCTGCTGCGTCCAGCGCATGGCGGCCTGGTCGAGCTCCGGCACACCCGAGGACTCGTAAACGGCTGCCTTGTCCAGGCAGCCGCTCGAGGATACCCACGCCTCCACCGTAACCATCCCCTCGAAGCGGGCGTGCCAGCTCGTCTGCGGATAGAAAGAGTTCGGCGCGGAGTTGTCGGCGGTAAGCGCGGGCAGCTCGCGGCCCGAGGTGAGGATGACGCTGAGCGGACAGGGCCCCTCGCGCAGCTCAGCCGCGGTTTCCCTGCCCTCGGCACGCTCCTGTCTGCTCAACGCCGCGGCCAGCTCGCCGCGACCCTCGTTGTAGACCGCGAGCACGGCTGCGAACGAGCCCGTCAGGTGTTCGATCGCCGCAGTGAGTGCCTCAACCGTTGCGGCCGACATTGCGGCGGCAAACTCGGCATCGAGGCTGGCGCGGGCCGCGGCGATGCGTGCCGCCGCTCCCCCGACGGCCTGCGCGGGCAAACTGTCCGCCAGTCTCTGCACGCTTTGCTCGTGAAGTGCGAAGCTCTCCTCGAAAGCGAGCCGCCACTCGAGGAGACTGCAGCGATAGCTCTCCTGCCACAGAAGCTCGCGCGCCGCGCTGAGCGTCGCCTGCAGGGCGTCAGCCGCTCCGGCCGCCCCCTGTGCCGTGGCCTGTGAAGCCAGCTCTTTAAGCCGTCTCTCGTGCTCGGGCGTGAGCAGGAGCTTCTCGAGCTCCTGTAGTAAGGCGCGATGGGCGGGATCGGAGCGCTCAACGTGTGCGTACACCTGCCAGTTGGTGCGATGCAGCGCCTCTATCGCACCATCGAGCTGCGCTGCGGACTCTAGCGCGGGTGGCTCGGGAGAGCGGAACGGGGGACCGGCCGCCGCGGCCGTGGCCGGCGCGGACAGGAGCGCCGCACACAGAGGCAGTCCGAGAGCGGTGGCGGCGCGCCGGCGGAGCTCGCGCACCGGGCTACTCCGTGACCGTGAAACTCTTGGTGAGCGTGCCGCGAATATCCTCCAGCTGCCGCGGCAGGAGCTGGTTCTCGGTGTTGTAAACGAGCTCGTATAGCGGTCGCGCAGCGTGCTCGGCAACAGGGCTCGGGGGCTTCTCGCCGCTCGCGACGGTGCGGATCCAGAAGCTCTTGTACTGGTCGTCGTGCTGGGCGGTGCCGGTGAAGTCGCCGTCGCGCCGGCGCATGTGGTTCCAGCGCTCGCGAGCCTCCTTGCCGGCGTCATCCCCCGGCTCGGGCTGGCGGTAGGCGGCGATCCAGGTCTTGCGATCACGGTCCTGCGACAGGACGATTCCGCCGATGTCCCAGTTGAGCTGGCCGTGATCGATCATATAGGCCATCTGCAGATCGAGTGCGCTCTGCGGGCCGAGCGGCAGCAGACCGCTGGTGTCCAGCTGCAGGCGCGGCGACTCGAAGCGCAGCCCCTTGTGCACGTCGTACTGCAGCGCGATGTGATCGAAGAGCGCCGGGCGCAGATCGCGCCGGTCGAGAAAGGCGCGCCACTGCGGCAGCGAGCCGGTGTAGGTGAGATACACGTAGTCGGCGAGGAACTTGAGCAGCTCCGTCACGGTGTCGGCAAGCGCGCTCGGCGTGGCGCTCATGAGGCCCACGTAGCCGTCGGGCGTCGGGAGCCCCAGCACCACGACGTAGGCATCGACGTAACCGAGCGACCAGGTGCGCAGCTGCCAGATGCGTCCGTAGTGATCGTGCAGCAGGCTCTCCTGCTGAGCAGGTCCCAGAGAGGTGATGCGCACGGCCTGCGTGCCGATCATGCGCGGGGTCTTCACACCCCTGAGCAGCAGGTCCATGAAAGCCTTTGAATCGTGGTAGCGGTGCTCATCCACGGCTGCTACCGGGTACTGGAGGTGAAACAGGCCCGCCGCGGCCACGTCCGCGCAATGCCACACACGACCATCGCCCGGCAGCGCGACTTCGCTGCCGGCGCAGCTGTGCGCGTCCCAGGAGCGGTCGTCCTCCTGGGCCATCAGGCAAGGATCGAAGGACTGGTAGAGCGTGGCGAGGAGCTTGGCGGAGTCATGTGGAAAGACGTTGTCCGCCTCGGCCGCGAGCAGCCGCGCCTGCTGCTCGCGGAAATACTTCAGGAACGCGGCGCGAAAGTTGCGCGCAAATTCCGGGTAGGGGAGCGGCAGCGCGAAGCTTTCCCTGAACTCGGCGACGATGGTGCCCTGCAGGAGCTTCGGGATGCCGAAGGACTCGCGGGTCCCGAACACCGCGGCCTTGTCGGAGCCGTTGAGCACCCGCTCGATCGGCAGCGCGTAGTTCAGATTCTCGTTGGGGGACTTGCCGGTCACCACGCCGACCACCCTCGCCGCCGCATCGAGCAGCGGTCCGCCGCTGTTGCCGGGCGAGGCGGCCGCGGAGAAGCGTAGCCATTTCCACTGGCCGTCCTGCGCCTCGGGCGTGAAGGAAGTGAGCAGTCCGTCGCGGATCACTACCCCTTCTCCGAGCGCATTGCCGACCGCAAACACCGCGTCGTCCAGCGCCGCGGTGGTGCTGGTCGCAAACGGCGTGACGGCAGGCGCGCCGGTGACGGTGAACACCACGAAGTCCTCGTGCAGCGCAAACTTCAGCACGCGCTCGATGGTATAGACCTTGCCCGCGCCGTCGCGGATGCCGGGTACGCCGAACTGGCTACCGACGCCGGCGATCAGCACGTGCGCCGCCGTCACGAACGTATCGGGCCCCAGGGCGAAGGCGGTGCCGACCGGCCAGTAGGCGTCGTTGCGCTCGGCGAACGGTATGAGCTCGAGCGGCAGGGACTTCTCGTAGGTGAGGGAATCCTTCAATGGTTTGCGGATCACGACTTCGAAGGTGGCCGCCCGCACCTGTTTCTGCAGCTCAGAGCTGAGTGTCCCCACGGCGCCGACGGTGGCGGGCGCGGCGGCGATCAGCGACACCGCGATCAGACCCCAGGCACGGGAGCGAAACCTGCGGTCACGCAAGCAGCTGTGCATAGACCTTCATGCCGCCCGTTCCGCGGGCCGTTCTTTGGGGATGAGCATTAGAATAGTCGAGACGCAGCGACAGGACCATCGGTGGGTGCAGCCATGGATGATCCGTACGACCTCGCCCGGTATGGGCTCGCACAGCAGCCGGTGTACGCGCGGGTGTGCGAGGAGCTCGCCGCCGGTCGCAAGCAGAGCCACTGGATGTGGTTCATCTTTCCGCAGTTGCAGGGCCTGGGTTCGAGCCCCACCGCCGCGCGCTACGCCCTCGGCTCACTGGCTGAAGCGCGCGCCTACCTCGCGCATCCACTGCTCGGCGCACGGCTGCGCGAATGTACGCAGCTCGTGAACCGCGTG
This sequence comes from Steroidobacteraceae bacterium, assembly GCA_035937715.1. Classification (GTDB taxonomy): domain Bacteria; phylum Pseudomonadota; class Gammaproteobacteria; order Steroidobacterales; family Steroidobacteraceae; genus 13-2-20CM-66-19. The sequence continues at coordinate 7,547 of DASZHQ010000103.1, forward strand.
CAGGGCCGCACGGCGCGGGCGATCTTCGGTTATCCCGACGAGCTGAAATTCCGCTCCTGCATGACGCTGTTCGCGTACGCCTCCGGGGAGCGTCTCGGCCCCGGTCGCGCCGCCGGGGCGCCGGGTGAGGCGGAGGCTGCCCGTTCCCAGGCGGAGGGCGCATTCGGGGAGGCGCTGCGGCGCTATTTCGCGGGCGAGGAGGATCCCCTCACCCGCAGGCTGCTCACTTCGGCCGTCTGAACTTCAGCTCCCAGGTCTCCCCGATAAGCGCATGTCCGAAGCTGCGATGCCGCTCCCGCGCGGTTCTCGCAAAGCCGGTCCGCGAGTACAGATGGCGGGCGGCGGAGAGATTCGCCTGGGTCCACAGGATGATGCGCTGATAGTTAGCGGCGCGCGCAAAGCGCACGCATTCCTCGACGAGCCTGCGCCCCAGTCCCAGGCCGCGCGCCTCGGGCTCTACGAGCAGCAGCCGCAGCTTCGCCGTGCGCGCCTCGCCTGCGACCAGGAAAACGCACCCCAGGCGGCGGCCGTGGCTTTCGGCAATCCAACAGCGCTCACGCGCCGGGTCGAGATTGCGGATGAACTCCACGGTGATGCCGGCCACCAGCGCCTCGAAGTCCTCGTTCCAGCCGTACTCCTGGGAGTACAGCACGCCGTGGCGCTCGACCACCCAGCCCATGTCTCCGGGCCGATGCCCCCGCAACGACACCTCCGCTGGCCCTGTCGCGCCGGCGAACGCGCTGCGGATGGTGCTCATCGCCTGTAGTAACGCCTGGCGGCTTGCGCCGTCGAGCCCGGCGAGCATGCGGCGAACCTGCACCTGTGAGCGCTGCTCGAGCGGGGCCAGCACCCGGCGCCCCGCCGGGGTGAGGCGCAGGTGCTGCCGCCGGCCATCCGCCGCAGAGGTGAGGCGCCCGATGATTCCCTGCGCCTCGAAGCCCCGCAGGATCCGGCTCAGGTAACCGCGATCGAGACCCAGGTCGCCTGCGAGCTCGGCGGCCATGACGCCCGGACGATGCGCGATTTCGTACATCACCCGCACCTGGGTGAGCGAGTAAGCGCTGTCGAGCAAGCCCTGAGAGAGCACGCCGATGCGACGGGTGTAGTCGCGATTGAAGGCGCGGACGGCCTCGATCTGCTGTGTTGGGATGCTCATCGCGGAACCCACCCGCGCAACTCTTGCCCATATAGTTGCCTCAGTCAACTATCCCTGCAGCGAGCGCCGCCGCGCGCGCTTTTCGCACTACCTGCCTGCGGCAGCGCCGCTGAGCCGCTCGGCGAGGCGCCGCTTCACGCCCGCCCACTGCGCCGCGATGATGGAGTAGCGCGCGGAGTCACGCGGGGTGAGGTCGGAAGCCAGGCGGTGCGCGCGCAGCACGCCCTCGAACTCCGCCCCGATGCGCGCGAGCGCCGAGCGTGAGCGCTCGTTGCGTGCGTCGGTGTGGAAACAAACGCGTTGCACGCCCCAGGTCTCGAACGCGTGCGTGAGCATCAGGAGCTTGGCTTCGGTGTTGGCCGCGGTGCGGATGGCGTCGGCCGCGAGCCAGGTGTAGCCGATCTCGCAGCCGTCGGGAGCTGAGCGCGCGGCCTGCGGATGACCCACCGGCCACGCCCAGTATTCGATGTCGAAGAAGCGCGTCGAGCCGATGACCGTGCCGTCGGCGCTGCGCACGGTGGCAAAGGGCAGCGCCGTGCCCGCCTCGCGCCAGGAGATCGCCATGTCCACGTACTGCGCCATGTCCGCCACCGAGAGCGGCACGGCGGTCCACTGGTAAAGCGAGAGCCCCGGGTCGCGGCGCGCAGCGGCGACCAGGCCCGGCACATGCGCGCGTGCGAGCGGCTCGAGCCGAACGTGAATGCCGCTGAGGACGGTATGAGTGGAATTCTCTGTGGTGACGCTCATCGTGCTTCGATCCGGCTCAGCGGGCCAAAAAAAAACGGGCCGGCGATACACGCCGGCCCGCTCGAGTTTAGCGCACCGCGGCCGCTGCCCCGCGCAGCTGCGCCGCGCGGGCCGCCGCAGCTCGCTCAGCCTGCGGCGCTTTCCGACTCTTCGCCGACGCTGCTGGTCTCTTCCGTGTCGGGCAGTCCCCCGCCCACGTCCATGAAGCTGCGCCGGTCGGCGCCTTCCATCTTCTTGCGCCGCGAGGCGTGGGCCGCAAAGCCCGTGCCCGCCGGGATCAGACGGCCGACGATGACGTTCTCCTTGAGCCCGCGCAGGTCGTCCTTGAGCCCGCGTACCGCCGCTTCGGTCAGCACGCGCGTGGTCTCCTGGAAGGAGGCCGCGGAGATGAACGACTCGGTCGCGAGCGAGGCCTTGGTGATGCCGAGCAGCACGGGCTGCAGCCGCGCCCCCTTCTTGCCGTCGGTCTGGGCGCGGTCATTGATGTCGAGCGCGCGCGAGCGGTCGAGCTGCTCGCCGCGCAGCAGCGCCGTCTCGCCCGCCTCCTGCACCTCGGTCTTGCGCAGCATCTGGCGGATGATCACCTCGATGTGCTTGTCGTTGATCTTCACGCCCTGCAGGCGGTAGACGTCCTGGATCTCGCGCACCAGGTAGTTGGCGAGTGCCTCGACGCCCTGCAGGCGCAGGATGTCGTGCGGGTTGGGCTCGCCGTCGGCGATCACCTCGCCGCGCTCCACCGTCTCACCTTCGAACACGTTGAGCTGGCGCCACTTCGGAATCAGCTCCTCGTACTTCTCGCCGTCGTCCGAGGTGATGATCAGGCGCCGCTTGCCCTTGGTCTCCTTGCCGAAGCTCACCGTGCCGGACTTCTCCGCGAGGATCGCCGGGTCCTTGGGCTTTCTCGCCTCGAACAGATCCGCCACGCGCGGCAGGCCGCCGGTGATGTCGCGCGTCTTGGAAGATTCCTGCGGGATGCGCGCAATGACATCGCCTACCGACACGCGCGCACCGTCCTCGAGCGACACGAGCGCGCCCGGGGGCAGTGTATAGACGGCCGGGATCTCGGTGTTCGCGAAGGTGACTTCCTTGCCCTTGCTGTTCACCAGCTTCATGGTGGCACGCAGATCCTTGCCACCGCGCTGCTTGGTGTCGAGTACCACGGTGCTGGAGAGACCGGTGACCTCATCCACCTGCGAGGTGACGGTCATTCCGTCCACGAAGTCCTGGAACTTCACGAACCCCGCGACCTCGGTCACCACCGGGTGGGTATGCGGATCCCAGGCGGCGACCACCTGGCTTGCGCCCACCGTGGCGCCTTCCTTCGCGCTGATCACGGCGCCGTAGGGAATCTTGTAGCGCTCGCGCTCGCGGCCGAAGTCATCGACCACGCCGATCTCGCCCGAGCGCGAAACGGCCACCAGGTGCCCTTTCTCGTGCTGCACGGTCTTCACGTGGTGGAAGCGGATCACGCCCTTGTTGCGCACCTCGACACTGCTGGCCGCGGCCGCCCGCGAGGCGGCGCCACCGATGTGGAAGGTGCGCATGGTGAGCTGCGTGCCCGGCTCGCCGATCGACTGCGCGGCGATGACGCCGACGGCTTCGCCGATGGAGATCGGCCGGCCGCGCGCCAGATCGCGCCCGTAGCAGTGCGAGCACACCCCGTAGCGCGTCTCGCAGGTGATCGGGGAGCGCACCTTGATCTGGTCTACGCCCTCGGTCTCGAGCAGCCGCACCATCTTCTCATCGAGCAGCGCACCGTTGGGTATCAGTACCTCCTTGGCACCGGGTTTGATGATGTCCTCCGCCAGCACGCGCCCCAGCACCCGCTCACCGAGCGCCTCGACCACATCGCCTCCCTCGACCAGCGGCGCCATGGCGAGTCCGTTCGAGGTGCCGCAGTCGGTTTCGGTCACGACCAGGTCCTGCGCCACATCGACCAGGCGGCGGGTGAGGTAACCGGAGTTCGCAGTCTTCAGCGCCGTGTCGGCCAGACCCTTGCGGGCGCCGTGCGTGGAGATGAAGTACTGCAGCACGTTCAGGCCCTCGCGGAAGTTCGCCGTGATCGGCGTCTCGATGATCGAGCCGTCGGGCTTGGCCATGAGGCCGCGCATGCCGGCGAGCTGGCGGATCTGCGCCGCCGAGCCGCGCGCGCCCGAGTCGGCCATCATGAAGATCGAGTTGAAGGACTTCTGCTTGTGGCGTGCCCCCTTCAGGTCGGTCGCCTCCTCTGAGCCGAGCTTCTCCATCATGGCCTTCGCCACCTGGTCGTTCGCCCGCGACCAGATGTCGACCACCTTGTTGTAGCGCTCGCCGTTGGTGACCAGGCCGGAGGCGTACTGGTCCTGGATCTCCTTCACCTCGTTGTCGGCGGAGGTGACAATGCGGGTCTTCTGCTCCGGGATGACGATGTCGTCGATGCCGAAGGAAACCCCGGCGCGCGTGGCGTAATGGAAGCCGGTGTACATGAGCTGGTCGGCAAACACCACGGTTTCCTTGAGCCCGAGCGCCCGGTAGCACGCATTGATGGTCGCCGAGATCGCCTTCTTGGTCATGTCCTGGTTGATGAGATCGAAGGCCAGGCCCCTGGGCAGGATCTCGAACAGCAGCGCCCGGCCCACCGTCGTGTCGACGGTGCGGATACGCTCGGTGAGCGTGCCGCCCTCGCCCCGCACGTGCTCGCGCAGGCGCACGCGGACTTTCGCCTGCAGCTCCACGCCGCGGCTCTCGTAGGCGCGATGTACCTCGGCGCCATCGGCGAAGAACATGCCTTCGCCCTTGGCGCCGATGCGCTCGCGCGTCATGTAGTAGAGCCCGAGCACCACGTCCTGCGAGGGCACGATGATCGGGTCGCCGTTGGCGGGCGAGAGGATGTTGTTCGAGGACATCATCAGGGCGCGCGCCTCGAGCTGCGCTTCCAGCGACAGCGGCACGTGCACGGCCATCTGGTCGCCGTCGAAGTCGGCGTTGAAGGCCGTACACACCAGCGGATGCAGCTGGATCGCCTTGCCCTCCACCAGCAGCGGCTCGAACGCCTGGATCCCCAGGCGGTGCAGCGTCGGGGCGCGATTCAGCAGCACCGGATGCTCGCGGATCACCTCTTCGAGGATGTCCCACACCTCCGGTCCTTCGCGCTCCACCAGGCGCTTGGCGGCCTTAATGGTAGAGGCCTCCCCGCGCAACTGCAGCTTCTGGAAGATGAAGGGTTTGAAGAGCTCGAGCGCCATCTTCTTCGGCAGTCCGCACTGGTGCAGCCGCAGCTGCGGGCCGACCACGATGACCGAGCGGCCCGAGTAGTCGACGCGCTTGCCGAGCAGGTTCTGGCGGAAGCGCCCCTGCTTGCCCTTGATCATGTCGGCGAGTGACTTGAGCGGACGCTTGTTGGTGCCGGTGATGGCGCGGCCGCGGCGGCCATTGTCGAGCAGCGCATCGACCGCCTCCTGCAGCATTCGCTTCTCGTTGCGCACGATGATGTCGGGCGCGTTGAGCTCGAGCAGCCGGCGCAGGCGGTTGTTGCGATTGATGACGCGGCGGTACAGGTCGTTCAGGTCGGAGGTCGCGAAGCGCCCACCATCGAGCGGCACGAGCGGCCGCAGGTCCGGCGGCAGCACCGGCAGCACCGTCATCACCATCCACTCGGGCTTGTTGCCCGACTCGACGAACGACTCGATGAGCTTTAAGCGTTTGGAGAGACGCTTGAGCTTGGTCTCCGAGGAGGTGCCGGCCATCTCCTCGCGCACCTTGGCGATCTCGGCGGTGAGCTCGATTGTGCGCATGAGCTCGTACACCGCTTCCGCGCCCATGCGGGCGTCGAACTCGTCGCCGTGCTCCTCGATTGCCTCGAGATACATCTCATCCGTAAGCAGCTGCCCGCGCTGCATCGGGGTCATACCCGGGTCGATGACCACGAAGGCCTCGAAGTACAGCACGCGCTCGATCTCGCGCAGCGTCATGTCGAGCATCAGGCCGATGCGCGAGGGGAGCGACTTCAGGAACCAGATGTGCGCGGTCGGGCTCGCCAGCTCGATGTGCCCCATGCGCTCGCGCCGCACTTTCGACTGAGTCACTTCGACGCCGCACTTCTCGCACACCACGCCGCGGTGCTTGAGCCGCTTGTACTTGCCGCACAGGCACTCGTAGTCCTTCACCGGGCCGAAGATCTTGGCGCAGAACAGCCCGTCCCTCTCCGGCTTGAAGGTGCGGTAGTTGATGGTCTCGGGCTTTTTCACCTCCCCGTACGACCACGCGCGGATCATCTCCGGCGACGCCAGCCCGATCTTGATCGAATCGAAGTGCTCGACCGGAGCGTGCTGCTTGAAGAGCTTCAATAAGTCTTTCATTTAATCCTGCTCCAGTTCCATGTTGATGCCAAGCGAGCGGATTTCCTTCACCAATACATTGAAGGACTCCGGCATGCCCGCGTCCATCTGGTGGTTGCCGTCGACGATGTTCTTGTACATCTTGGTGCGGCCGTTCACGTCATCCGACTTGACGGTCAGCATCTCCTGCAGCGTGTAGGAGGCCCCGTAGGCCTCGAGCGCCCACACTTCCATCTCGCCGAAGCGCTGGCCGCCGAACTGTGCCTTGCCGCCGAGCGGCTGCTGCGTTACCAGGCTGTAGGGCCCGGTCGAGCGCGCGTGCATCTTGTCATCGACCAGGTGGTTCAGCTTCAGCATGTACATGTAGCCCACCGTCACCTGCCGCTCGAAGCGCTCGCCGGTGCGGCCGTCGTACAGGTAGGTCTGGCCGTTGAGCGGGAGCTCGGCGAGCTTCAGCATGCGCTTGATCTCCTCTTCGCTGGCGCCGTCGAACACCGGCGTCGCCATCGGCACCCCGTTGGTCAGGTTCTTCGCCAGCTGCGTGAGATCGGCATCGTTCATGCTGTCGATCTCTTCGCGCTGACCGCCGGTCTCGTTGTAGATCTGCTTGACGAACGCACGCAGCTCGGCGGCGGCCGCCTGCTGCTCGAGCATGCGCCCGATCTTCAGTCCCACCCCCTTCGCCGCCCACCCCAGGTGCGTCTCGAGCACCTGGCCGACGTTCATGCGCGAGGGCACCCCTAGGGGATTCAGCACCACGTCGACCGGTGTGCCGTCCTCGAGGTACGGCATGTCCTCC
>DASZHQ010000104.1:0-5029 GCA_035937715.1 Steroidobacteraceae bacterium
TCGGTGGCGAAGGCGTACAGCACGTGCGCATCCTCGCGCACCACCAGGTGCGTCAGCAGGCGCACTTCCTCGCCGACCGCCGGCAGGTGAAAGAACGTCGACAGCGGTGCCTCGAGCTCATAGCCGAGCCCGCCGACCTCGACCGTGAGTTGCGGGGGGGTCTTGGAGGCGATCCTGCCGCGCACCGAACCGATCATCGCCGCGCCTGCGGCCAGCGTGGCGCAGCGAGCTGAGCCAGCGCCACCAGGCGGCGCGCGTGCGCGTGGCACACAGCGACCGCGAGCGCATCCGCGGCGTCGGTGCCCGGCCGCTCGCGCAGCGCCAGCAGGGCGCACACCATGTGCGCCACCTGAAACTTCTCCGCAGCGCCCGAGCCGACCACCGCCAGCTTGATCGCGCGCGGCGCGTATTCAAACACCGCCACGCCCTCGGGGATGGCGCACAGCGCCGCCCCACGCGCCTGCCCGAGCTTGAGCGCGCTGTCGGCGTTGTGGCTGACGAACACCCGCTCCACCGCCACCTCCGCCGGAGCGTGCTCGCGGATCAACGCCCGCAGCCCCTCGAACAGCCGGCGCAGCCGCGCCGCCGGGGCCAACGCGGCGACATTGAGGCAGCCGTGTGCGAGCGGCAGCAGCCGGTCGTCGCGGCATTCGATCACCCCGAAGCCCGTGCGCCGCGAACCCGGGTCGAGTCCGAGGATTCGCACGCTGGCGGCGGTGACGGTGGGCGGGGCAGCGTTCGGATCAAACGCGCGCCAGGACCTCGTCCGATATCTCGACATTCGAGTATACGTCCCGTACTTCGTCCAGCCCCTCGAGCGCCTCGAGCAGCTGCACCATCTGTTCCGCAGACTCGCCCGATAGCATCAGCGAGGTTGCGGCGCGCTGCGTGACCTCCGCGGTTGCCGGTGCGAATCCGCGCAGCGTCAGCAGCGCGCGTACGGCAGCAAACTCCATCGGATCGGCCAGCACTTCCACCGAGGTGTCGGCGTGCGCCACGACGTCTTCCGCGCCGGCCTCGAGCGCCACCTGCATCAGCCGCTCCTCGTCTGTCCCGGGCGGAAAGGTCATGAGGCCCACGGTGTTGAACAGATAGCTGACCGAGCCGTCGGCGCCGAGCTGGCCGCCGTGCCGTACGAACGCCCGGCGCACTTCGGCACCCACGCGGCTGCGATCCACGGTCAGGCACTCGACCATCACGGCCGCGCCCCCCGGGCCGTAGCCCTCGTAGCGCACCCGCTCGAGCCCCGCGCGGTGCCCGTCGGCGGGCCCCCGGCCGCGCTTGCGCGCCCGGACGTCTGCGCGGCGCCGGATGTTAGCCCACTTGCTGTGTCCTGCCATGCGTGTCCGGAGGCGGTGCGCGGTCGCCGCCTGTAGAAACTTCCGGGGTATGATAGCGGTAAAGGCCGCCCACGACACGCTCACTCCCGCGGCGTGCATCGAGCGCGCATAGACCTCAGCACGCCAGCGCCATGGAAACCAGTCAACTCTGCCCGTCGCGAGTTCGCGACGCCATCAGCGGGGCGCGCACCGCGTTCGAGCGTGCCGGTGCGCACGTCCCGGGCGATCTCACCTTCGCCACCGAGGCGGCCGAGATCATGGGCAGCCTCACCGAGAGCACCGAGCTGGCGCAGGCGATGCTTGCGCGGCCGCTGATTGCGCGCGCCGGTTTCACGGTGGAGCAGGCCGCCGACATCGTCGGACAGCCGGCGACCGAGATCGCCGTCGCGCTGCAGCGGCTCGGCTCGCTCGGACTGCCGCGCGACTGGTCGCCGGCGCAGGGGCTCGACAGCCGCCAGGCCGAAACGCTGCGCAAGATGCTGCTCGCGGTGGTGAGCGATCCGCGCCTGGTGCTGGCGCGGTTGGCGGAGGAGCTGGTCGCCCTGCGCCACGCACGCGCCCTGCCGGTGGCAGAACGCGAGCGGCGCGCGCTCGAGGCGCGCACCGTCTACGCGCCGCTCGCCAACCGGCTGGGCGTGTGGCAGCTGAAATGGGAGCTCGAGGATCTCGCCTTCCGCTACCTCGAGCCGGAGGACTACCGGCGCGTCGCCGCCGCGCTCAGTGAGCGGCGCGCCGACCGCGAGCGCTACATCGCCGCGCTGTGCAGCGAGCTCGGCCTGCAGTTGCGCTCCACCGGCATCGAGGCGGAGGTCTACGGGCGTCCAAAGCACATCTACAGCATCTATCGCAAGATGCAGCGCAAGCAGGTTGCCTTCGAACAGCTCTTCGACTTGCGCGCCGTGCGCGTGGTCGTGGCTTCGATCCCCGAGTGCTACGCAGCGCTCGGCATCGTGCACGGCCGCTGGCCCTATATCCCCGGGGAGTTCGATGACTACATCGCGACCCCGAAAGGCAACGGCTACCGCTCGATCCACACGGCCGTGATCGGACCGCAGGCGCGGAGCGTCGAGGTGCAGATCCGCACCCGCGAAATGCACGAGCACGCCGAGCTCGGCGTCGCGGCGCACTGGACCTACAAGGAAGGCGGCCCGCGCGATGCGCAATACCAGCGCAAGATCGAATGGGTGCGACGGCTCCTCGAGCCCCAGGACGGCGCCGCGGGCGGCGAGCAGGCCGAGCGCGACTTCATCGAAGGCATGCGCGCCGAGCTCTTCGAGGATCGCGTGTACGCTCTCACGCCCAAGGGCGAGGTGATCGACCTGCCGCGCGGCGCCACCCCGCTCGACTTCGCCTACAACGTGCATACCTCACTCGGGCATCGCTGCCGCGGCGCGAAGGTGAACGGCCGCATCGTGCCCCTCACCCGCGCGCTCGCCAACGGCGAGATCGTGGAGATCATCACCGGCAAGCACGATGCGCCCAGCCGCGACTGGCTCGCTCCCGAGCAGGGCTATCTCGCCTCGGCGCGCAATCGCGGCAAGGTGCGCGCCTGGTTCCGCAAGCAGGACGGCGCTGACAACCGCAGCGCGGGGCTGCGCATCGCCGAGCGCGAGCTCGCGCGCATCGGGGCGCGCCCGGAGCAGCTGGCCGCCCTCGCCGCGCAGCTTAAGGCGCGCGACGTCGATCACCTGCATCAGCTGCTCGGCGAAGGCGAGATTACCGTTACCCAGCTGATGCACGCCGCAGCGCGCCTGTTCGAGCCGGCAGCGCCGCAGCGCCCGCCGCCGCGTGCCGCGCGCCGCGCCGGGACGCGCCGGCCCGCCTCCGCGGTGCAGATCGAGGGGGTGGGAGATCTGCCGACCACTCTGGCGCGCTGTTGCGCGCCGCTGCGCCCGCAGCCGATCACCGGCTACGTCACCCTCGGCCGGGGGGTGACGGTACATCGCAGCGACTGCCCGAGCCTGCTGCGCATGGCCGCGCTCAAACGCGATCGCGTGCTGAAGGTCGAGTGGATCGGCGCAGACGCGGGAGCGCTCAGCGTCGAGCTCGCCGTCAGCGCCTACGATCGCCGTGGCCTGCTGCGTGACCTGACGGATGTCGTGACGGTCGAGCGCCTGAGCATCGACGCCGTCGCCTCCAGGACCGACCAGGGCACGGGCATTGCGTACTTCGCGCTCACGGTCGCAGTCAACGACCTGGAGCAGCTGGCGCGCGTGTTGCGGCGGCTCGCCGGCGTGTCGAACGTGATCGAGGCGCGGCGGCGGATGTAGCGCAGGCAGCGTTGCGCCCGGGCGCGCAGCGCGCCGCGGCCGAGTCTTCAGCGATTGATCGAGTCGATCGAGCGCTTGTCGGCGGCGAGCGCCGCCTCGTGCACCGCTTCCGCGAGCGTCGGGTGGGCATGGATGGTGCGCTGCAGGTCCTCGCTGCTGGCGGAGTACTCCATGGCGAGCACCGCTTCCGCGATCAGCTCCCCGGCCAGGGGACCTACGATGTGCACGCCGAGGATCTCGTCGTCATCGCGCGCCGCGACGATCTTGGCAAAGCCGGCAGCCTGCTCCATGGCGCGCGCGCGGCCGCTGGCGAGGAACGGGAAGACGCCCGTTTTGTAGTCGCGGCCGCTCGCCTTGACCTGCTCTTCGGTGAGTCCCACCCAGGCAATCTCGGGAGCGGTGTAGATCACCGCGGGAATCACCTTGTAGTTCATCTCGCCATAGCGCCCGGCGATCAGGTCGGCGACCATCGCGCCCTCCTCCTTGCCCTTGTGCGCGAGCATCGGGCCGCGCACGCAGTCCCCGACCGCCCAGATACCTTCCACGCCGGTGCGGCAGGAATCATCGACCCTGATGAAGCCACGCTCATCGAGCTGCACACCGCTGTCGGCGGCGAGCAGGTCCTGCGTATAGGGGCGCCGCCCGATCGCCACCACCAGCCGATCGACGCTGACGCGCTGCTCGCCCTTGGCATCGCTGTAGGCGACCTCCACCGCTGCCCCGCTGACCGCGGCGGCGGTGACCTTGGCGCCGAGGCGGATGTCGAGCCCCTGTTTCTTCAGGTGACGCAGGGCCTCGCGGGCGAGCTGCTGGTCGGCGAAGGCGAGGAAGTCCGGCAGCGCCTCCAGCACCACCACTTCCGCGCCGAGCCGCCGCCATACACTCCCGAGCTCGAGTCCAATGACGCCCGCTCCGATGACGCCGAGGCGCTTGGGCACCGCCTCCAGATCGAGCGCACCCCAGGAATCGACGATGTGCGGCGCCTTGAAGGGCGCCGAGCGCAGCTCGATCGGCGTCGAGCCGGATGCGAGCACCACGTGCCGCGCGCTGAGCAGGCGGCGCGAGCCGTCGTGGGCGGTGAATTCCACCTTGCGGCCGGCGAGCAGCCGCCCGTGCCCCTGCAGCCCGGTAACGCCTGCGGCCTTGAAGAGCGCCACGATGCCCTGGGTCATCGCGCGCACGACGCCGGTTTTGCGCTTCTGCATCTGCGCCAGATCGAGCTCGGCGCCCGCGACCTTGATGCCGTGCGCTGCGAATTCCTCATGCACGCGGTAATACAGCTCGCTCGACTCGAGCAGGGCCTTGGAGGGAATGCATCCGGCGTTGAGGCAGGTGCCGCCGAAGGCGGGAGTGCCGTCGCGGTTCTTCCACTCATCTATACACGCCACGCTCAGCTTGTTCTGCGCGGCGCGGATCGCC
>DASZHQ010000105.1:0-12269 GCA_035937715.1 Steroidobacteraceae bacterium
TCCGCCGGCACGGCATCGACCCCGAGGCCCGCGATCTTGCCGCCGACGTAGATCGTGCCGTCGTACATCGAATCGCCGAGGTTCTTGCCGGCATCGCCGAGGATGACCATGCGCCCGCGCTGCATCATGAAGCCGCAGAAGGCGCCCGCCCGGCCACCAATGATGATGGTGCCGCCCTTCATATCGATACCGACGCGCGCGCCCACGTCCCCCTTGCACACCAGGTCCCCGCCGCGCATGGCGGCGCCGAAGGTCGAGCCCGCGTTCTTCTCGATCACTACGGTTCCGGCCAGCATGTTCTCGGCGCACGACCAGCCGACCCGTCCCTTGATGCGGATGTTGGGTCCATCGATCAGCCCGCAACCGAAATAGCCGAGGCTCCCCTCGATGGTGAGATTGAGACGGTTGAGGATACCGACCGCCAGGGAATGCTTGGCGCCGGGGTTCTTCATCACGATGGTGCCGACGCCCTGACTCATCAGCTCGCGCAGTTTCAGATTGACCTCGCTCGGGGTCATGGCGGCCGCGTCGAGCTCGGCGCGCTTCCTGAAGTCGACCTCGAAGGCCTGGGGATGGGTGAAGCGCTCCTCTTCCTCGGGGCGGAAGAAGCGCTGCTGGGTGCGGCCGGCGAGCTGCTCGGTATGCATCCCTAAGTCGGTCGCTCGGGTTGTAACTGCCATGATATCTCTCGGAGCCTGATGACGCTTAAGGATGATCAGTTGTTGCGCCACACGCGCACGTCGCCCTCGTAAGGATCGAAAGTGTCGATCTCGTGCGGGAAGACGCTGCGGATCGCGACTTCCTCGGAAGCGAGCGCGATGAAGCGAGCGCTTTCGTAAAGCACCATGGGCTTCGCGGCCATGACGTCCTTGGCCATCCCCAGGCTGTCGGAAGTCGCCACCAGGTAGGTGAAGACGCCGTCGAGCTCCTCGATCGAGTTTTTCATGGCGTCCTTGAGTTTTGTCCCTTGCGCCATCTTGTCGGCCAGGTACACCGCGATGAGCTCGGAATCGCAATTCGAGACGAAACGGTGACCGCGGCGCTCAAGCGCCCGGCGTCCCTTCCAGTAGTTGGTCAGCTGGCCGTTATGCACCACGGATACGTCGGCGAAGGGATAGGCCCAGTAAGGATGCGCCGAGCGGATGTCGACGTCCGATTCCGTCGCCATGCGCGTGTGGCCGATAGCGTGCGTGCCGACAAAGCCGCGCAGCGAGTACTGGCTCGCGACGCGGTCGGCGTCACCGAGATCCTTGATCAGCTCCAGGCCGTGCCCCATCGACAGGATCTCGGCCCCCTCCACATCCTCGATGTAGTCGGCGAGCCGGCGCCGGTCGCCGTCGTAGCTGATGCGCAGCCGAAAGGCGTATTCGGTCGCCTCCTGCTCCTCGAGGATCCTGGCGCCGAGCTCGCCCAGGCGTCGCCCGATCTCGGTGCGACGCTCCTTCACTTGGGCGTGGATCGCAAAGCCCTTCGCCATCTCGTCCTGCTCGGCCACCTTCAGGCGGATGATCAGCTCCTTGCCGTGGGGCTTGCCGTACAGGGCATAACCGGTGGAATCGGGCCCGCGGTGCTTCAGCGACTGCAGCATCGCGGTCATCTCCTGCCCCACATCGCCTGTCTTCCCCCGATGAATCAATCCCGCAATTCCACACATATGCGCTTCCTCTTAAAGGGCCGCAGGCCACTTTTTCCAATGAACTAGGGCAGATAGTCCCAGTATTGCCTGAGGTCCCAGTCGGTCACGGTGGCCATGAACTTTTCCCACTCGTCGCGCTTGTAGTGAGTGAAGACCCGGTACATCTCATCCGGCAGCGCCGCCTTGATGGTCTCGTCCTTGTCGAGCTCGGCCAGCGCCTCCCCGAGCGACATGGGAAGCTTCTTCACCTTCTTGCCGGCGGCGAGCGCGGCGTAGATATTGCGCTCCTCGGGCTCGCCCGGATCGAGCTTGTGCCGGATGCCGTCATCGAAGGCCTTGAGCAGGCCCGCCGCCATCAGATAAGGATTCACGCTCGAATCCACCGAGCGGTATTCGAAGCGCCCTGGTGCGGAGATGCGCAGCGCGCAGGTGCGGTTCTGATAACCCCAGTCAGCGTACACCGGCGCCCAGAAACCCGTGTCCCACAGCCGCCGGTACGAGTTGACGGTCGAGGAGCCGAGCGCTGTGAGCGCGCCCACGTGCTTGATGACGCCACCGATGCATTGGAGTCCGATGGGACCGGGCTTGCTCTCGCCCTTCAGCGGCAGGAAAGTGTTCTCGCCACCCTGCAGGTACGTGAAGTTCTCCTCCAGGCCCGGCAGGCTTTCCTGTCCGAGCTTGTTGAGCTTTTCCTCTCCGCCGCGCCACAACGACAGGTTGTGATGGCAGCCGGACGCCGACACGCCCATGAAGGGCTTCGACATGAAGCAGGCGATCAGGCCGAATTCGCGCGCCACCTGCGCGCAGATTTGCCGATACGTGGTGAGCCGGTCGGCGGTGCGCAGGCAGTCATCGAACATCCAGTTGAGCTCGAGCTGGCCGGGCGCATCCTCATGATCGCCCTGAATCATGTCCAGGCCCATGGCGCGGGCATATTCAATCACGCGCATGAAAACCGGCCGCAGCGATTCGAACTGGTCGATGTGATAGCAGTTGGGCTTGCTGAAGCCGCCCGCCGGCATACCGTCCTCGCCTTTCTTCAGCCACATCATCTCCGGCTCGCAGCCATGGCGCAGATGCAGGCTGTTGTGAGCCTGTTTGAACGCCTGATGCATGAGGCGCAGGTTGCCGCGACAGTCGGAAGTCAGGTGACCGCCCGGGTTTTCCCGCTCCTCGCGATTGCGAAAGCAGGTACAGAAGACCCGCGCCACGCGCTTATCCCAGGGCAGCTGCACGAAGGTCTCCGGATCGGGGATGCCGACCAGCTCCGAGGCCTCCGGCCCGTAGCCGATGTAATTCTTGTGGCGATCGACGAACAGATTGGCCGTTGAGCCGTAGACGAGCTGAAAGCCGCGCTCGGCTGTGCGCTCCCAATGGTCGGCCGGTATGCCCTTGCCGACGATGCGGCCGGTAACCGAGACGAACTGAAAATAGATGTACTGGATACCCAGCTGGTCGATCTTCTCGCGCACCTGCTTCACGAGCTCGGCGCGGCCGGCGGCACTGACATGGGCTTCCAGATCGGTCATAAACGTCCCCCGGGAACGATTCGTTAGCTCTCCACCACTGCCAGGCGTTTCAGCGGAAAAAGCCCAGCCATTCGAGTCTGCGCCGAAGGCTCGCGCCGAACATGAACAATCAGCTCCACGGAAACGGGCTGTTGGAGGTCGGATGCAGTCTACCCTCGGCGAAGCGTGAGAAGCGAAACGGCTGCAACAGCTCGCTCGGCCGGCCGCAGATCTCCTCGGCCACGAGCTGGCCGACCCCGATCATCTTGTAGCCGTGGTTCGAATCGGCGATCACGTAGACGTTATCGCAAAAACGGTCGAAGACCGGAAAATTATCGGCGGTGAAGGAGCCGATGCCGCCCGAGGGCTCGCGCTTGAACTGCGGCAGCTTGCCTTCGAAGCGCTTCTGACAGAAGGCGAGCGCGGAGCACCACATGTTCGCAAAATCCTCGCCCACTACGAAATCCGGCGATTCCGGCCCATAGGGATCGATGTTCACCTTGGCCGGATCGGCCTTCACCTTGAAGGGCATCGCCCCGCCTTGCACCCCGCCGAAATGGAAATCGGGCTTGTAGTAGATACCCCAGAGGCGCTCGGTGATGACCGAGTGATCGACGTCGGAGTAGAGCGTCGCATCCGTGTCGACGTGGATCACCGGCGGCATCTTGCCGTCGTTGGTGCGTTGCAGCTGCGGGTCGACGCCCAGCGTACCCTCCTGGAGCGACCAGAAGGTCCACATGGGGATGTTGTCATGCCGCTTGCCGTCGCGGCCCTTGATCGTGATGGCCGGCGGCAGGCCGAGCATGTCCCAGATCTGCTTGATCCAGGGACCCGCTCCGACGATGACGCAATCGCAGTCGATGTTGCCTTGCTCGGTGATGACGGTCTTGACCGCTCCGCTGTTGTCTTTCCTGAAGCCCGTCACTCGGACGCCGCTCAGAATCCTGACGCCTTCGTTCTCGGCCTTGCGCGCCAGACCGCGTATCGAAGCGCGGTTGTTGGCATAGCCGCCTTTTTTCTCGTGCAGCACCGAGGTGATGCCCTTGGCCTGCCAGTCATCGAACAGGCCCTTCATGTAGGCCGTGGACTCCTTCTCGCCCTCGATGAAGACGGACTCGTAGCCGATTTCCGACTGTTGCTGCGCGATGCTCGCCACCTGCTCATGCATCACTTCCGGGCTGATCTGCATGTAGCCCACGGGGTGGTAACTGAAAGCTTGCGCGTCGCTTTCCCACACCGAGACGCAATGCGCCATGAGTTTGCGCATGGCCGGCTGGTAGTAGTTATTGCGGATGACTCCGCAGGCAATGCCCGAGGCACCCGCGGCGATGCCGGACTTGTCGATGACGATAATGTCGCGGCCACTGCCGCGGCCGGATCGCCGCAGCGCCTGGCCCAGATGCCAGGCAGTGGAGAGGCCGTGAATGCCGGCCCCGACAATCAGGTAGGGGGTGGCTGTGGGAAAGGCCATCGTGACTGACTCTGCTCGCCGTACCCTCGCCCGCAGGACTTGACGGCGCCGAGAGATAGTGGCACACACATGCAACCGATTTCAAACCAGTTATGAGCCAATCCTGTCCGTGGGTCATATGATGTCTAAAATTGGTCAGACCAGTGACGCCGCCAAGCTGATGGCAGAGGTAGCCGGAGAAGTAGCGGCCCCCTCGGCCATCACAGATCGGGCGCACGGCTCGGTGTGGATCACCGGCCAGCTCCGGCAGGCGATACTCGCCGGACGCTATGCACCCGGCGAGAAGCTCCCTGCGGAGCGCCAGTTTGCCTCGGCCTTTGGAGCCTCGCGCGCCACCATCCGCACCGCGTTGAGCTGCCTGGAGACCGAGCGGCTCGTGACGCGGCGGCCGGGCGCAGGCACTTTCGTGAACGTCGGCGCGCCCGGCGGGAATGACGAGGTCGCAGAGCTCACGAGCCCCCTCGAGCTCATTGAGGTCCGCCTCGGGCTCGAGCCCAATATGGTGCGGCTCGCGGTGTTGAATGCCACGGGTCGTGACATCGAGCGCCTCGCGAGCGCCATCGAGCGCATGGAGACCTCGGGCGCCGACAGCGAGAGCTTCACCCTCTGGGACGAGGAATTCCACCAGCTGATCGCTGAGGCGACCCGCAATCCCCTCATGGTGTGGATATATCGCAAGATCAACGATGTGCGTACCCACAGCCAGTGGAACGCCATCAAGTCCAAGGTCCTCACTCCGCAGAGGATCGCGGAATACAACGAGCAGCATCTCGCGCTGTACGAGGCGATCCGCACGCGCGACGTCGAAGCGGCAGTGGCGATCGTCACCAGTCACCTGCATTCCGCGCGCCGCCAGCTGATGGGCGCCAACCTGGCGGAAGTCGCGCAGCCTTAGTTTACTGAGGCGCGACTGCGGTGCCGGCGCCGGCGTTGATCAGCGGCGCAGCAGATGCGCATCGCCGGCCGGAGCATTGCCGTGGTCATACGGCCTGGCGGCGAGCATGTACAGCGCCCCGAGCGCGAGGACACCCGCGGTGGTCACGATCATTCCGTAGTTGCTGTACCAGGGGTCCTGGGGACTGCGCGCCCAAAGCATATCGATGATCGCGAAAACGCCGTAGCAGAATGCGAGGACGTTCACCGGCCAGCCCCAACGTCCCAGCGTGAACGGGCCAGCGGGCTGCCAGCCCCTGGCGCGCGCGATCAACGCCCCGAGCACCACCATCTGAAAGGCGATATAGATCCCGGCCGAGGCAAAGCTGATGATCGTGCTTACGGCGTTCTGTAGCCACAGTCCGCACAGCGCGATCAGGGCGGCCAGGAGCGCCGCCGTGAGCAACGCTGTCACGGGTACGTGGGTACGGGGGGAAATGCGGCTGAAGAACTGACTGCCGGTGATCATCTCGTCGCGCGCGTAGGAGAACAGCAGACGGCTCGCTGCCGCCTGAATACTGATCAGGCAGGAGATGAAGGACACGAGAACCACCGCGATCACCGCGCGGAACCCCAGCTCACCGCCGGCGGCGCGCAGAGTGCTGGCGACCGGATCAGGGTCCTTGCCGGCAAGGACCGAGCGCATGTCAGGTACGGCCAGCACCAGGGCCAGACACACCAGCATGGCGGCGGCGCCGCCGACGTAGATGGTCATGCGCATGGCCTTGGGAATCATGCGACTCGCGTCCGGAGTCTCTTCCGCGACGTCACCGCAGGCCTCGAATCCGTAGTAGCAGAACATCGCGCCGAGCGCCGCGGCCAGGAAGGCCGGAAGGTAGCTGCCGCCGTGCGCGACTCCGAAGGTGTCGAACAACGCGCTGAAGGGGTGATGGCGAGCGGACAGCAGCAGCCAGGCTCCCACTGCGATCGCTCCGATGAGCTCGCAGACGAACCCGAACATCGCGACCCGCGCCAGCAGCCGTGTGCCGCTCACGTTGCAGAGGGTCGCGAGCGCGATCATGCACAGCGCCACGGTCGTGGTAGTCCCGGGCTCAGGTGTGAAGCCCAGTAACTGAGCGAGGAACGGTGCACCGCCCGTGGCGACCGCAGCGATCGTGACGATCAGCGCACAGCCGTACACCCAGCCGGCCATCCATGCCCAACGTTTGCCGACCAGGCGTCGTGACCACGGGTACAGCCCCCCTGAGATCGGAAACTGCGAGACGACTTCACCGAAAATCAGGCAGACGAACATCTGACCGATGCCGACGAGCAGATACCACCAGAACATCGGCGGACCGCCCGCCGCGAGTGCGAAGCCGAACAGGCTGTAGACGCCGACCACGGGCGACAGATAGGTAAACCCGAGCGAGAAATTCTCCAGCTCGCTCATGCTCCGGTCGAACTTCGAGGTGTACCCGAGCGCCTTCAACTGCGCGGCATCGGCGTCCAGCGTCGCTCGGGTCCTGGCGTCTGCGGCTGTCGTAAGGGGGACTGACTCGCTCATGCGGAGGCTCCGCTTGCGTAGATGATGATCGAGAGCATGCGGATCGGCATCTTGACGAGCCGCTCCGGGCCGTGGGCGACGTCACCGCGAAAGGTCAGGGAGTCACCCTCCTTCAACAGATAGCTCTCCTTGCCGTGGCGGTAACGCATCTCGCCGGACAGGATGTAAATGAACTCAGTCCCCGAATGCTGAAAGCCCGGGAAGACCTCGCTCTTGTCGGTAAGTGTGACGAAGAACGGCTCGAATTCCTTACGCGGCCCACGCGGAGCGGCCAACAGCTGATAGGCGTGTCCGCGCCGTGTCCCGCGCCGCACCACCTCCAGGCCTTGGCCTGCCGGGGTATGTTGCGCGCCGTCTTCCGGCGATCCGATCTCCTGCAGCAGCAGCGCCGGACGGATTCCGAGGACTTCTGCGAGAGCCACGATCGTCTCCAGACTCGGACTCACGCGACCGGTTTCCAGACGACTGAGCATGCCTTGGCTGATGTTCGCCTGCTGCGCGACGTTCGCGAGGGTGAGGCCGAGCTCGTCGCGGATGCGCCTCGCCACGCGACCGATGCTCGCGGCATGGTGGGAGCCGCCGGCCGGCATGCGCGCCGCTTGTTGAGGCGCACGCGATCTGCGCCGCGCAGTCATCCGCCCCCGGTTCCTGGTTGTTTGATCATCCATAACGAGCACGCCGCCGCGCATTCTACGTCGGAGAGCGCCGCGCGGAAGAGCCGCGGCGGGCACAAGACCTCGTGTCAGGTGTGGCGGTCGGCACCCATTCTTACCACGCAAGTCGCTTGCGTGCCAGTAAAGCATGTGGTAGCTATAATCGCTGCCTCGCGAGTGGTCGATGCCGCTACGCCTCATCAAATTCGCCCTCTCGCGCCAGCATCCGGAACCGCGGATGTTCACCCGCCACGATCGGCTGAAGTCGAGCTACGACGTGGTCATCATCGGCGCAGGCGGGCACGGCTGCGCCGCGGCCTACTATCTGGCGCGCGACCATGGCATCTCAAACGTCGCGATCCTCGAGCAGGGTTACCTCGGTGGCGGCAACACCGCTCGCAACACGACCATCATCCGCTCCAACTATCTCACTCCCGAGGGAGTGCGGTTCTACGACGAGAGCGTGCGGCTCTGGCAGGACCTGTCGCAGGACTTCGATCTGAATCTGTTCTACTCGACCCGCGGTCATTTCACGCTGGCGCATACGGATGCAGCCATGCGAACCATGCGCTGGCGCGCCGAGGTGAACCGCCACTTTGGCGTGGCCAGCGAGGCTGTCGACAGCCAGGCGGTGCACGAAGCGATCCCGATGATGGACATCACCTGCGGCGGTCACGCACCCGTGGTCGGCGCGCTCTACCACGCTCCCGGCGCAATCGCCCGGCATGACGCGGTAGCCTGGGGCTACGCCCGCGGCGCCGACCGGCGCGGCGTCGAAATCCACCAGAACACACAGGTTCTGGCCATCGACCTCGAGGATCACGGCTCCGGCCGGCGGGTAGCCGGCGTCGTCACCAACCGCGGCCGCATTGCGACCCGCAAGGTGTTGTGCGCGGTCGCCGGCTACACGCCGCGGCTGCTCGCCATGGTCGGACTGCGTTCGCCCATCTTCATCCACCCGCTGCAGGCGATGGTCTCCGAGCCCCTCAAGCCCTGGCTCGACCCGATCATCGTGTCGGGCTCGCTGCACGTGTACGTCAGCCAGAGCGCGCGCGGCGAGCTCGTCATGGGTGCATCGCTGGACCCCTACGAGCTGCACTCCACGCGCTCCACGCTCGACTTCGCCGAATCTCTCGCGGCACACATGCTCGAGCTGTTCCCCTTTCTTTCGGACGTCAAGATCAATCGGCAGTGGGCCGGGATGGCCGACATGACGCCCGACTTCGCGCCGATCATGGGATTGACGCCGGTGCGGGGCTTCTACCTCGACTCAGGATGGGGTACCTGGGGCTTCAAGGCGACGCCGGTGTGCGGCAAGACCATGAGCCACACGGTGGCGAAGGATGCCGCCCATCCGCTGATCGGAGGCTTCGCGTTCGATCGATTCGCGCGCTACGCCCTGACGGGGGAGAAGGGCGCGGCCTCGGTAGGGCATTGATCCGTGGAGCATTGACATGAAGCTCATGACCTGTCCGATCAACGGCCCGCGCTCCATCAGCGAGTTTGCGTACGGGGGCGAGGTGCGCGAGATGCCGGACCCGGCCGCTGTGAGCGATGAAGCCTGGGCCGACTACGTTTTCAACCGCAACGGCGTGCCGGCGCTGAAGAAGGAGTGGTGGTGTCACACGCCCAGCGGCGTGTGGTTTATTGCCGAGCGCGACACGACCAGGGACACGATCCAGCGCACCTATCTCTACCAGCCTGGCGCTCGCGCGGAGCGGGCCGCATGAGGCGCTTGCCGCCCGTCACAGGCGAGCTCATCGATCGCAGTCGGGCGGTGGAGTTCGTCTTCGAAGGCAAGCCCCTGCGGGGCTATCGCGGTGACACGATCAGCTCGGCGCTCTCGGCCAGCGGCGTGCGAGTGCTGGGACGGTCGTTCAAGTATCACCGTCGGCGGGGACTGTTGAGCGCGGCGGGGCACGACGCCAACACCCTGGTCCAGGTGCACTGCGGCGGACGAAGCGTGCCGAATGTGCGTGCCGATGTCGTGCCGGTCGACTGCGGCTGGCGGGTGAGCGCGGTCAATACCCGCGGCGGCCTCGAGCACGATCGACTGGCCGTGCTCAACCGTCTCTCTGCGTTCCTGCCGGTCGGGTTCTACTACAAGGCGTTTCACAGCAAGCGCTTCTTCCCCCGCTGGGAGCGCATGTTTCGCCGCTTGAGCGGACTCGGCGAGGTCGACCTGCGCGCCGGCCGGCGCAGCACGCCGAAGCGTTACGATTTCTGCGACGTCCTGGTCATTGGTGCCGGACCGTCCGGCCTGTGCGCCGCGCTGGCGGCCGCGGGCCGCGGTGCGGGCGTGTTGCTCGTCGATGAGAATCCGACCGCGGGGGGGAGCGGGCGGTATGCGCGCGGCGGTGCGAGCGCGACGCTGGAGAAGACCGCGGCACTTCTCGCTGCCGTGCGGGCTGATTGCCGGATACGGCTAATGACGAGCACGTACGCGGCTGGTTATTACGCCGATCACTGGGTGGCGCTCGTGGCGCCCGAGTACATGGCGAAGGTTCGCGCGCGCAGCGTCGTCATCGCTCAGGGCGCTTACGAGCAGCCCGCCGTCTTCCGCGGCAACGACTTGCCCGGCGTGATGCTCGCGAGCGCCGCGCAGCGCCTGCTCTACCATCACGCCGTCGCGAGCGCGCAGCGCGTGGCGGTTCTGACTGCCAACGCGCAAGGGTATGCCGCCGCCCTCGATGCGCTCGGCAACGGCATGGAGCTGGCAGCGGTGCTCGATCTGCGCGACCAGCCAGGGCCGCTCTCGACACCCGCGGTGCAGGAGCTGACGCGGCGCGGTGTTGCGGTGGATTTCGGCGTGACGCCCATCGAGGCGCTGGCAGGCGCGGGCGGAGATGTCGCCGGCCTGCTGTTCGAAACCAGGACGGGCGCGGCGCGGGGGCGGCGGCGCATCGGGCTCGATGGCATCTGGATGAGCGTCGGGTACGCTCCGGCCAACGCCCTGCTGCATCAGGCCGGTGCGCGCCTGGCGTACTCGCACGCCGTCGAGCAGTTCCTGCCGCAAACACTGCCATCCGGGGTATATGCCTGCGGCAAGGTCAACGGGGTGTATTCATTCGATGAGCGCCTTGCCGACGGGCGCGCGGCGGGCGCGGAGGCGGCGGGCGGGCTTGGGTTCGGCCCCGAGTCGGCGCTCCGAGCCTGGGCCGCACCGCTCGAATGCCCGACGCATCCCTATCCCGTCTTCCGCCATCCGCGCGGCGGAGAGTTCGTAGACTTCGATGAAGACCTCACGGTGAAGGATCTGGAGAACGCCTGCCAGGAGGGATTCGACAGCAGCGAGCTGCTCAAGCGCTTTTCCACGATCGGGATGGGTCCGAGCCAGGGAAAGCATTCCAACATGAACGCGCTGCGCATCCTCGGCAGGGTTCGCGGCGAGTCGCTCGAGTCGCTGGGCACGACGACTGCCCGACCGATGTTTCATCCCGTGCCGCTGTCGCACCTGGCAGGACGCGGCTTTCTGCCGGAGCGGCGCACCGCGCTGGACGCGGAGCACGAGGCGCTCGCAGCGGTGTGGATGCCCGCGGGCAACTGGCGTCGCCCGGAGTATTACGCGCTGCCGGGCAAGACCCGCGAAGAGGCCATCCTTGCTGAGGTAGGCGCGGTGCGCACTCGTGTCGGGCTCATCGATGTGGGCACGCTCGGCAAGATCGAGGTGCACGGCCCGCAGGCGGCGGAGCTCCTCGAGCGGGTGTACACGGCCCGCTACGCCAATCTCAGGATCGGCATGACTCGCTACGCGCTGATGCTCGATGAGTCGGGCGTCGTGGTGGATGACGGGGTGGTGGGGCGGCTGGGCGCGGAATCGTTTTACTTCACGACCACGACCGGAAACTCGGCGGCGTTGTTCCGCGAGTTCGGCCGCTTGGCGACCTGGTGGGGCCTGTCGGTCGGCCTCGTGAACCTCACCGGCCATTACTGCGCGTTCAACCTCGCAGGCCCCGACTCCCGTGCGGTGCTCGCCGAGCATACTGCGCTCGATCTCGCCGACGAGGCATTCCCCTACCTCGGGATCCGCGAGGCATTCGTCGCCGGGGCGCCCTGCCGCATCATGCGCGTGGGCTTCGTCGGTGAGCTCGGTTACGAGATTCATCTCCCGGCGGACTACGCCGTGGAGGTGTGGCGGGCGCTGCGCGCCTCCGGCTCGCGCTTTCAGCTGCAGGCCTTCGGCGTCGAGGCACAGCGCATGCTGCGCCTCGAAAAGGGTCACATCATCGTTGGTCAGGACACTGATGGGGTGACGAACGCCCTGGAAATCGACATGTCGTGGGCGCTGCGGATGGACAAGCCATTCTTTATCGGACAGCGCAGTCTCCGCATCCTGCAGATACAGCCGCGCCGCCAGTCACTGGTGGGTTTCACGCTGCCGCCCGAGGCAGCGCTGCGGCCGCGCGAGTCGCATCTCGTCCTGAGTGCGGACGACATCGCCGGCCGCGTCACGAGCACCGGCTGGTCGCCGACGCTCGCACGCTGCATCGGTCTGGCCCTGGTGACGCCGGCGCTCGCGGCGGGCAAGAAGCTGCGCATCCGGGCCGACAAGGGACAGGAA
>DASZHQ010000106.1:0-34460 GCA_035937715.1 Steroidobacteraceae bacterium
CGCGACCGGCAACATCGTCTACGAGAGAGCAGTTCTGAGGATGCGCGACGAGGTGTCAACCGGACAGCGCCTGCAGCGCGCGATGGAGAGCACCGGGCTGTTTCCGAACATGGTCAATCAGATGATCGCCGTCGGCGAAGAGTCCGGCTCGCTCGACGAGATGTCGGCGAAGGTGGCAACTTTCTACGAAGCCGAGGTCGACAACGCGGTCGATGCCATGTCGAGCCTGCTCGAGCCGATGATCATGGTCATCCTGGGCGTCTTGGTCGGGAGCCTCGTCATCGCCATGTACCTGCCGATCTTCAAGCTCGGTTCGGTGGTCTGACCCGCGAGGCGAGGATCGACGCCGGAAAGCGCCGCGCTCCGCGCGGCGTTTTCATTGGGAGGCAAGAGAATGGTGTCCGTGATCGAGCTGCTGGCAGCCTCGCCTGGCGTCTACATCGGTACCTGCCTCCTGCTCGGGCTCGCCGTGGGGAGCTTCCTCAACGTGGTGATCTACCGTCTGCCCATCATGCTGGAGCGGCAATGGCGCGAGGAGTGCGCGGAAGTCTGCGGCGCAGCTGCCGTCGCGACCTTCCCAGCGGCCCTGCCGCAGCGGTTCAATCTGATTGTCCCGCGCTCGAGTTGCCCCTCCTGCCACGCGCCGATCACGGCCTGGCAGAACATTCCGCTGCTCTCGTGGGCGCTGCTCGGGGGCCGCTGTGCCAGCTGCGGCAAACCGATCGGCTTGCGCTACCCGCTGGTGGAGGCTCTGGCCGGAATACTGAGCGCCCTGGTGGCCTGGAGGTTCGGTTTCGGCTGGCCGGCGCTCGCCGCGCTCACTCTCACCTGGTTTCTGATCGCGCTGACCTTCATCGACATCGATCATCAGCTGCTGCCTGACACTCTTACCTTGCCGCTGCTGTGGATTGGCCTGGCGTTGAGCCTGTGGGGATCGGGGGCAGCACCGGTACCTGCGGAGCTGCGCTCGAGCCTCATCGGGGCTATCGCGGGTTACCTGAGCCTGTGGAGCGTCTATCATCTGTTCCGGCTCATCACCGGTAAGGAAGGCATGGGGTACGGTGATTTCAAGCTCTTTGCCGCGCTGGGGGCGTGGCTCGGCTGGCAGATGCTCCTGCCCACGATCCTCATCGCCGCAGCGCTGGGCGCTGCGGTCGGCATCGCCATCATCCTGATCCGCCGCCAGGATCGAGCGACGCCGATCCCGTTCGGGCCCTTCCTCGCCGCCGGGGGGTGGCTCATGCTGATGTTCGGACAGCAGGTGGTTGCGGGCTACCTCGGCCTGTTCGCGGCCCATCCGTGAGCCCTGCCAGCGTGAGCCAGCGGGTATTTCGGGTGGGACTGACCGGCGGCATCGCCAGCGGCAAGTCCACCGCCGCCGGCTGCTTCGGGGCCCTCGGCGTGCCAATCCTCGACAGCGATCAGATCGCCCGCGACGTCGTCGAGCCGGGCCAGCCGCCGCTCGAGCGACTCGTGGAGCGCTTCGGCCGCTCTATCCTCACGGCCGACGGCCACCTCGACCGCCCGGTATTGCGCGATATCGTGTTCTCCGACCCCAGGGCGCGCGCGGACCTCGAGGCACTCACGCATCCGGCGATCGGGGCGGCGATGGAGGCTCGCTCGGCGAGCGCCGGGGGACCGTACCAGATTCTCGTCATACCGCTGCTGGTCGAAAAGAATCTCGGCTCACACGTGGACCGCGTGCTGGTGGTCGATTGCGATGAGGCGCTGCAGGTGCGCCGCCTGCACGAGCGTGACGGCTCGACGCCCGAACAGGCCCAGGCCATTCTCAATGTGCAGGCTCCGCGCGCGGCACGCCTCGAGGCCGCGGACGATGTCATCCACAACGATGCGGACATCCGCGCCGTCCGTGATCAGGTAGCGGTGCTGCACGCCCGCTACCTCGAGCTCGCCCGCGGCCAGCGCAGCTGATGGCCGGCGAGCGCCGTTTACGCGCCACGCGTGGGTCAAGCACAATACAGGCGTGACGGACTCCGCTGCATCCCAGGCCCCAGGCACTGCGGCTGCCGCCGATAGCGGCGTACTCGTCTTCGAGCAGCCGCTGAACGAGCGGATGCGCACGTTCCTGCGACTGGACTTTCTCTACAACCAGGCGCTGTATCACAACGAGATGGCCAGCCCCTGGGGCAGCCGTGCGGCGATGTCGAGCCTGATCGACATCCTCGCCATTACCACTCGCGGGGATGTGCGCTCGGATGTGCTGAAAGAGCTCGAGAGCCAGCTCGCGACCCTCAACCAGTTCCAGTCGAAGCCCGGCGTCGATGCGCAGCGGCTGAAAACGCTGATGTCGAATCTGCTGCGGCTGCGTTCGGACCTCACCAGCGCGGGATCCGCATTCCTGCAGCCGCTGCGGGACTCGGAATTCGTCAACGCCATCAAGCATCGCAGCGCAATTCCCGGCGGGACGTGCGAGTTTGATCTCCCCGACTATTATTTCTGGCTCACACAGCCCGACGAAGCGCGCATGCGCACCTTCAATCAATGGCTGGGACTGCTGCGTCCGATGTGTGATTCGATAGCCGAGCTCCTGTGGCTCACACGCCAGAACGGCCGCAGCCGCCAGGAGATCGCCCGCGGCGGCACCTTCAACATCACCTTCGAGCGTGACAATCCGCTGCAGCTGCTGCGGCTCTCCCTGCCGGCATCGGCCGGGCTGTATCCCGAGATCAGTGGCAGCCACCATCGCTGTAATGTGCGCTTTCTCGCGTGGAATGGTCTGGCGTCCCGCCCGACGCAAACCGAGGCAGATGTGCCCTTCCTGCTGAGCTGCTGCACCTGAAGGCGCCATCGCACACGCTTCTCGGATGAGTCCGATTCGCGTCAAGTGTCCGACCTGCCAGCGGGAGCTGGATTGGAACAATGCGCCGTTTCGCCCGTTCTGCAGCGAGCGTTGCCGGCTGATAGATCTAGGCGCATGGCTTACGGAGCAGCGCGCCATCCCGGCGGACAGCGCCGCGGCGCCGGAGAGCTCCGACGCTGAAGAGCCGCCGAGCAAGGACGCAGGCTAAAAAGATGCGTTTTCGGCTCAAGGCTTTCGCCATCCACCTGACGGGCAGCGCTTGCGCCCTAACCCTGATCCTCGGCGGGCTGTACCTCGGGTGGTACCGTTGGCCGGCCTGGTACCTCACGGGCGTCCTGCACGTGCTGATCATCGTGGGAATCGTGGACCTGGGGCTCGGGCCGGCTCTCACCCTGATCATCGCCAACCCGCATAAACCGCGGCGCGAGCTCGCGCGCGACATCGGCATCATCGTGACCGTGCAGATCGCCGCCCTCCTCTACGGCGCCGCGACCTTGTGGCAAGGGCGTCCGCTTTACTACACCTTCTCCGCGGATCGTCTCGAGATGGTGCAGGCGGATGACCTCAAGGCCGCCGAGATCGCGCTCGCCCGCCGGCAGAATCCGGCACTGGCCCCCCACTGGTACAGCTTGCCGCGCTGGGTCTGGGCACCTCTTCCGGACGACCCCGAACAGGCGGCCCGGATTGTCAATTCAGCGGTCCTGGGCGGTGGAGAAGACGTCATTGACATGCCGCGGTATTTCAAGCCGTGGGACCAGGGCCTGCCGAAACTGCGCGATCAGCTCACGCGGCTGGAGGACATCAAGTACCTGTCCCAGGCCGAGAAACAATCGCTCAGGGAGCGTCTGGCGCAACAGGGCCTGAAGCCCGATGACCGAAATGCACTCATCATGCGGGGCAACTCGCGCCGCCTGGTGGTGGTCTTCGACCCTGCCGTGCGCATCAAGGCAATCCTCAGGGCGGACTGAGAGCTACGGCGTCCGGGACGCCGCCGGCGCCGTCACTCCCAGCCACTTCGCCAGGAACGCCCACTGGTCGGCGAAGTCATCGATCTGCATCCACACGGGCTTCCCCGCGCCATGTCCCGCACGGGTCTCGACGCGGATGAGAATGGGATTGGGGCAGATCTGCGCGGCCTGCAGCGCGGCGGCGAACTTGTAGCTGTGCCAGGGGACCACGCGATCGTCGTGATCCGCCGTGGTGATGAGAGTGGGTGGATAGCACGCGCCCTTCTTCACGTTCTGGACCGGCGAGTAGGCGTACAGCGTGCGAAACTGCTGCGGATCCTCCGCGAGCCCGTAATCGGAGGACCACTGCCGGGCATTCGAGCTGGCGGTATGGTAGCGCAGCATGTCGAGCACACCGACCGCGGGCAGCGCTGCGGCGAACAGCTCCGGCCGCTGCGTCAACACCGCACCGACCAGCAGCCCGCCGTTGCTGCGGCCGTAGACCCCTAAGCGTGCGGTGCGCGTGTAACGCTCCCGTGTGAGGTATTCCGCCGCGGCGATGAAGTCATCGAACACATGCTGTTTGTTGGCGAGCGTACCGGCGCGGTGCCAGGCCTCACCGTATTCGCCCCCGCCGCGCAGATTGGCCTCGGCATAAGCACCCCCCATTTCGAGCCACGCCTGCACCTGGGGGCGGTACTCGGGGGTGAGCGAGATGTCGAAGCCGCCGTAGCCGTAAAGCAGCATCGGCTGGTCGCCGTCGCGCGCCGCGTCGCGCCGCTGGGTGATGTACATCGGTACGCGCGTGCCGTCCTTGCTGTTGTAGAAGACCTGTTCGGTGACGAAATCCGCGCTGGCAGGTGGAACGGGTGCGTCGCGCCACAGCCTCGCCTGGTTGGCCGGCACGTCCAGACGATAGATCCGCCGCGGCGTCAGGTAGTCCGTGTACGCAAAGAAAGTCTCAGAGTCGCTGCCCTCGCCGCCGAATCCTTCGATGCCGCCGAGTCCCGGGAGCGACACGCTGCCCACCGGCCGGCCGTCGCGTTCGTAGAGGCGCGCGGCGCCGTGGGCATCCTCGACGTACCTGGCGATGATGCGCCCCCCGACGTAGGTAGCCTGCTCGAGCGCGCCCGAGCCCTCGGGCACGACGGTGCGCCGCACGCCCGGGTCGTTCGGGTCGACGGCGATCACGCGGCCGAGCGGCGCCTCCTGGGTGGTCCGGAAATACAGCTCGCGGCCGTAGACGCCCACAAATTCGTAGAGCGCATCCCAGGCGGCGAACAACGGCCGCGGCCTGGCACCCGCGCGGCGCAGGTCGAGCACCTCGACGGCGTTGGTCTCGTATCCCTCGACCAGCGTGATGACCAGGTAGTGACCATCCTCGGTCACCTTGCCCCAGGGGATATGGGTGGGATGGTTGGTGACCTGATACACCAGGCGATCGTGATCCTGGGGCGTGCCGAGCCTGTGGAAGTACACCGCCGGCCGGGCGGAGTCATCGCCGCGGCCGTCGGGCAGCGCCGGGTAGCGGCTGTAGTAGACGCCCGAGTCATCGCGCGCCCAGGAAACCCCGAAGAACTTGGTGAAGCGCAGCGTGTCGCCGAGGTCCGCGCCGTCGGCGAGCCGCTTGAAGCGCCACAGCTGCCAGTCCGTGCCACCGTCCGAGACCGCGTAGGCGACCACGTCGCCGCGCACGTTGGGAGTGAAGTCGGAAAGCGCGATGGTCGCATCCTCGCGCGCCGTGTTGGGATCGAAGAGCAGCCGCCCGGGGCCATCGAGGCGGTCGGCAACCTGGAGCACGCTCTGGTTCTGCCTGCCGTCGTTGTGCAGATAGAAGTAGCGTCCGCCGCGCTTCACCGGCACTTCATAGCGTTCGTAGTCCCACAGCTGCCTCAGACGCGCCTTGAGCCAGGAGCGCTGCGGCAGTGCGGCGAGGCGCGGCTGAGTGAGCGCATTCTGCGCGCTAACCCAGGTACGAACCTCGGGGGAATCGAGATTCTCGAGCCAGCGGTATGGGTCGGCGACCGGGGTGCCGAAGTAGCTGTCGGAGACCTCCACCCGCGCGGTAACCGGATACACCGGCGCATTCGCCGCCGGCGGCATGCCTACCGCGGTCTCGGTGGCGGTGCGCATGGGCTTGCCGCCGGGCCCGCTGCCGGGGAACGGTTGCGGGCCGCGGCCGATCTGGGCCCCGGCGCACGCGGCGAGCTGACAGGCGGCGTACGCGATGAGGACGGTCGCGGCCCTCGCCCGGGGCGCCATCAGGGGAACTTGATCTTGCCGCCCCCCGCCGCCGGACCCGGGCCCACGGCCCCGCCTACCTCGGGTACGACGATGCGCGAGGCAGCCTCGCGGCGCAGTTCACGGGCTTCGTCGATCGCCTGCTCGAGCGCGACCTTCACGCCTTCGGGAAACTTCTTCAGCGCCTCCTCGAGGGTCTTCGCCTCGATCTCGAAGCCGAGCGGCAGCACGCCCGCCGGCGTGAGCAGCTGCGTCTGCCCCGAGAACAGCACCGGGCGCGCAGGATCCGGCGCGCCGTCGGCGGTGACCGGCGTCAGCCGGCGGATGCTGCCAGCGCGGCGATCGGTGAACACGTCCTCGCGATACAACCCCTTGGGGTCGAGCTCGACGTCGGGGAGATCGTTCTGTGCTGCCATGGAATTCCTGCCTCAGCTCACCGCCGTTGCATTGTACGCCCTGACCGCGACCCCCGCCGTCACGGCGGCGGCGGTGGGAGCGAGCGCAGCGCGTCGATGAACGGCCGGTCGGCTTCGAGAATGTCCTGTGCGCCAAGCGAGTGCGGCGCGACCCATTTGAGGCGCTGACCGTCGAGTGCGCGGGGCGTGCCGCCGAAGCGCTCGACGATCCACAGCGACAGCTCGACCGCGCGATCCGGGTAGGCATGCGTGAGGCGCATGCACGGCCGAGCTGCCGTCACCGCGACGCCGAGCTCCTCGAGCAGCTCACGCGTGAGCGCCTCGAGCTCGCTCTCGCCGCTCCCCACCTTCCCGCCGGGGAATTCCCAGCGGCCCGCGAGATGCTTTCCCGGCGGACGCTGCGCGATCAGGACGCGCCCGGAGCGGTCGTACAGCGCCGCCGCCACCACCCGGATCGGCGCCTCATCGATGCGAGCGGCGCGCCGCAAGCCACGCCTTCGCGCTATTCCACGCTGCTGAGCGCGCCGTGGCAGTGCTTGTACTTCTTACCCGAGCCGCACGGACACGGCTCGTTGCGGCCGACCTTGCGCTCGCTGCGCACGAAAGTACCCTGGCTCTCCGGCGGCGCGGGCGGCGGCGCGACAGCCCCCACGCCGGCGCGCCGCTCCGGAAGTGCGCCGGCGGCACGGCCGGGGGGAGCCGGCTGCGCCTGCTCCTCGGCCCCGGCCAGCGCGGATGCGGCCTCGGCGTGCTGCGCCTGCAGCGCTCGCATCAGCCGGCGCCGGCGCTCCTCCTCCTCGCGCTCGATTTCCTCCGGGGTGCGCACTTCGAGCGTCGCCATGAGCGAGGAGGTCTCGTACTTGATGCGCTCGAGCATGGCGGCGAACATCTCGAAGGCTTCGCGCTTGAACTCGAAGCGGTAGTCCTTCTGCGCGTAGCCGCGCAGGTGAATGCCCTGGCGCAGGTAGTCCATCGCCGCCAGGTGCTCGCGCCAGTGCTGATCGAGCTTCTGCAGCATCACCTGTTTCTCGACGTGCCGCATGATCGGCACACCGCTATCGGCCACCGTGCCGGTACGCGCGACCTTGTCGTCGTAGGCCTCGTGCACCGCGCGCACTATGCGCTCGCGCAGCGCCGGCTCCTCGAGCTCCGGTTCCTTTTCCAGCCAGCCCTGCGGGTCGATACGCGTGTTGAAATCCTTCTGCACTGCGGCGGCGAGCCCCTGCAGGTCCCAGTCCGCCGGCACCGCCTGGCGCGGCAGGTACTGATCGAGCAGCGTGCCGACCGAATCCTCCATCAGGCCGTGAATGGCGCCCGACAGATCCTCGGTGGCCATGATCTCGGTGCGCTGACTGTAGACGACCTTGCGCTGATCGTTGGCAACGTCGTCGAACAGCAGCAGGTTCTTGCGGATGTCGAAGTTGTGCGACTCGACCTTGCGCTGTGCCTTCTCGATCTGGCGGGTGAGCATGCCGCTCTCGATCACCTCGCCTTCCTTCATGCCGGCCATCTTCAGCAGTCGCTGCGTGCGCACCGGGTCGCCGAAGATGCGCATCAGGTTGTCCTCCATCGACAGGTAGAAGCGGCTCGAGCCGGGATCACCCTGCCGACCGGAGCGGCCGCGCAGCTGATTGTCGATGCGGCGCGATTCGTGGCGCTCGGTGCCGACGATGTGCAGTCCGCCGGCGGCGAGCACCTTGTCGTGACGCGCCTGCCATTCCGCGCGCAGCTGCTCGCGCGCCGGCTCGTCGAGCTCGCCGGCGGCGGCCAGCTCGGCTTCCAGATTGCCGCCGAGCACGATGTCGGTGCCACGGCCCGCCATGTTGGTGGCGATGGTCACCGTGCCCGGACGTCCGGCCTGGGCGATGACGTGGGCTTCGCGCTCGTGCTGCTTGGCATTGAGCACCTGGTGGGCGGCCTGTTCCTTCTGCAGCAGCTCCGAGAGAAATTCCGATGTCTCGATCGAGGTGGTGCCAACCAGCACCGGCTGCTCACGCGTGACGCAGTCACGGATATCCTCGATGATGGCCTTGAACTTGTCGCTCTGTGTCAGGTACACGAAGTCCGGGTTGTCCTTGCGGATCATCGGCCGGTGCGTCGGGATCACGACCACTTCCAGGCCGTAGATCTGCATGAACTCGGGCGCCTCCGTGTCAGCGGTACCGGTCATGCCGGAGAGCTTCTTGTAGAGGCGGAAATAGTTCTGAAAGGTGATCGAGGCGACTGTCTGGTTCTCCTCGCGCACCCGCACCCCCTCCTTGGCCTCGACCGCCTGGTGCAGCCCGTCCGACCAGCGTCGGCCCGGCATGGTGCGTCCGGTGAATTCATCGACGATGATGACCTCGCCGCCGCGCACGATGTATTCGACATCGCGCTTGTAGAGCGCGTGCGAGCGCAGCGCCGCGTTCAGATGATGCATCAGGCGGATATTGGCGGGGTCGTACAGGCTCTCGCCCTCCTTCAGCAGCCCCGCCTGCAGCATCAGCTGCTCGACATGCTCATGCCCGGCCTCGGTGATATGCACCTGCTTGGTCTTCTCCTCCACCGCAAAGTCCCCCGGGCCCTCCTCCTCTTTCTGGCGGGCGAGGCGCGGCACGAGCTGGTTGATGCGCAGGTACAGCTCAGTGCTCTCCTCGGCGGGACCGGAGATGATGAGCGGGGTGCGCGCTTCGTCGATGAGAATCGAGTCGACCTCATCGACGATGGCGAAGCTGAGCGAGCGCTGCACGCGCTCTTCCAGGCGGTAGGCAAGGTTGTCGCGCAGGTAGTCGAAGCCGAATTCGTTGTTGGTACCGTAGGTGATGTCGCAGGCGTAGGCGGCGCGCTTCTCATTCGGGCTCTGGGCGTTCTTGATCACACCCACCGTGAGCCCGAGAAAGCGGTATACCGGGCCCATCCAGTCCGCATCGCGCTGCGCGAGATATTCGTTCACGGTGACGATATGCACGCCCTCGCCGCCGAGCGCGTTGAGATACGCCGGGAGCGTCGCGACCAGCGTCTTGCCTTCGCCGGTGCGCATCTCGGCGATCATGCCCTTGTGCAGCGTGATGCCGCCGATCAGCTGCACATCGAAGTGCCGCATCCCGAGCGTGCGCCGCGCGGCCTCGCGCACCACGGCGAAAGCCTCGGGGATGAGCTCATCGAGCGTCGCGCCCTGCTTCAGGCGGCCGCGGAACTCCTCGGTCTTGGCGCGCAGCGCCTCATCGCTGAGCTCCGTGATCTGCGCTTCGAGCTGGTTGGCGGCGCGCACGTAGTGGCCCTGCCCGCGGACGATGCGCTCGTTGCGGCTGCCGAATACGCGGGTGAGAAGTTGGCGCAAGCGGTGACTCGTTCAGGGAAAAACTTTCTTTCCCGACAAGCACTTATCGTACCGGCGGGCTTTGGAAAGCGGCGTATTGTACGCAATTGACTCCGCTACCGCCCAATTGGTTCTGGCATGAGGAAATTCAAGGACCGCGCTCGCGCGCGAGCGCCCGCGCACCAGGCACGGCAGCGGCAAAAATGATCAGGGAGGGGCGACTCGCTTCGGGCCGGCGACGCCCGGCAGATGCGCGCTCAGCGCCCGATGAAAGACAGCGGATCGACCTGTCGGCCGTTGCGCAGCACTTCGAAATGCACGTGCGGCCCGGTCGAGCGGCCGGTCGAGCCCATGAGCGCGAGCGGCTCACCGCGCTTGATTGTCTGGCCCACACGCACGAGCATGCGCTCGTTGTGAGCGTAGCGGGTGACGTAGCCGTCGCCGTGGTTGATCTCGACCAGTTTGCCAAAGCCCGAGCGCTCGCTCGCCCAGGTCACTACGCCGGCGGCGACCGCGACCACTTTCGAGCCGGCGGGCGCGGCAAAGTCCACGCCCTTGTGAAAGGCCTCGCGGCCGTCGAAGGGATCGGAGCGCTCGCCGAAATACGACGAGATGAAGCCGTTGCTCACCGGGCGCCCTTCCGGGTGGATCTGCGCTTTCAGCTCGCGCGCGAGAATCACGTTCTCCAGGGCCGAGAGCTGGGATTCGCGCAGGTCTACCCGCTGCTCGAGCTGAGCGAGCATGACCGACAGGTCCGGGATCTGTGCACTCACGCCCTCGCCCTCAGGGCCCCCGCTGGGCGGGTCGCGCTCGAAGTTGAACTCGCGGCTGTCGATAGCCGCCATCTCGGTGAGGCGCTTGCCGAGGGCATCGAGACGGATGACGTGCGCGTTCACCTCGCCGAGGCGCATCGCCATGGCGTCGACGCGCAGCTGCAGTTGTTGCCTGAGAGCGGCGATCTGCTGTTTCTGCTCGGCGAGGAGACTTCCGAGGCGCGTCGTGTCGCTGAGGAGGAAGCGCTCATGACTGCCGCGACCGAGCTGCAGCCCCACAGCGAAGGCGCTGCCGAGGATGGCGAGCGTGAGGGTGGCCAGGACGGTCATGGTCAGCGGACGCGTCAGATTCAGCTGCCGGGCCCGCCCCTCACGCCTGGGAAGAAAAATGACGTTCATGCGCGGCGTTCCGATGGCCTGGTTCCCCCTCTCGGCAGGCAACCCCAGCGATACCGCGTGGGCGAGCCCGGGCGTGAAGCGCCCTGTTTTGCTTTGAAAAGCCTGTACGATGCTGGCAACCCCGCTGTCATGGCTCCTCGCTTTAGACCGGTGGCTTTGCGTCCCCGCCTTTCGGCGGGTTTGCCCAAGCAGCTTGCAGCCAATATGCCCAAGAAAATTAGCCGAAACAAGCGTGGCAGGTCTCTAATGAGCGCTAGGACCGCGCTGCGGCCCGCCCGGGTTCATTCTGTAAAAGACCTGCTCGCACATAATCTACCGAGCTTGAAGCGCATCACGGATCAGGCCGCGCGCGCGGATTTCTGGAGCGGCTGGTTGGCGGGGCATCTCGCCGCGGAACTCTGCGCGCGAATCTCCGGCATCGCCGAACGCGATGGGACGCTGGTGATCTTCGCCGAGACGGCCGCTTGGTCAGTGCGGCTGCGCTACGCGGTTATCGAGCTGGAACGCGACATCCGCGCCGCAGGTCCCGGACTGAGCGACATTGCCGTGCGGGTGCGGCCGCACAGCTGAACCCGCGCGCTGATCACTGCACCCGACGCGTACACGCCGACGCCCGCGCGCGTCAGCAAGCTGCGAGCGGGCCTGGCAGGCTCAGGGTTTCGACAGCAGATCCGCCTTGCCGGTGTCCAGATCCACCGGTACTGACACGTGCTCCTGCACGATCAGCCAGTGACCCCGCACCTTGCGATACACGTCGGTGACTCTGACCACCAGTTCAAATTTGGAACCGTCCTTGCGTGTGAATTGCGCGGCTTGAATACTGTGGCTGTAAGCGACCGCACCTGCCGTCGTGACGTCAAGATCGGATATGGAGAACTTGATCGAGCCGGGGAGAGCGGCAAACAGCTCCTGCCAATCTTTCCTGTAGTCCTCCCAGCCGACGTGCTGCCGCGGCGGCGTCACATCGAACACGAACAGTCTGGGACCGGGCGCGTATGCCTTCATGATCGCATCGACGTCCTTGGCGTTGAAGGCCGCCGCGTAGCGCTCCTCGAGTGCCTGGATCGCGGCCTTGTCGCTGTTGGCGGGCGCCGGCTCGGCGGCGTTGAGGTGGCTCGAAACGCCGGTGACACCCAGGGCCGCCAGAGTGCAACACAGTGAATAGGTAAGACGATTCACGTTGTACCCCCTTGAAGTTGTTTGACGATCGGGAGTCCGCGGGCGCTTGTACACCTCGCCCGCTAGGCTGTCAACGAAGGAGCAGGGTCTCAGCCCCGTGGGGGATGCAGCGCTGGCGTCTCGATGTAGGAGATCGGCGCATCGGCGTAACGCTCGAACACGACCTCTTCCCAGGTCGAGCCGTCGGCGAGCAGCGTGCGCAGCAGCTTGTTGTTCAGGGCGTGCCCGGACTTGTGGCCGCTGAATTCGCCGATCAGGCTGTGCCCGAGCAGATACAGGTCGCCGATGGCGTCGAGGATCTTGTGCTTGACGAACTCGTCCTCGTAGCGCAGTCCGTCCTCGTTCAACACGCGGAAGTCATCGAGCACGATGGCGTTATCGAGACTGCCGCCGAGGGCCAGGTTGCGCCCGCGCAGCGTCTCCAGATCGCGCATGAAGCCGAAGGTGCGCGCGCGGCTCACTTCCTTAAGGAAGGAAGTGGTGGAGAAATCCATCGAGGCGCGTTGCGAGCGGCGCTTGAAGATCGGGTGATTGAACTCGATCTCGAAGTTGACCTTGAAGCCGTCGAAGGGATCAAACTGCGCCCACTTGTCGCCATCCTCGACGCGCACTCGCTTCTTCACGCGGATGAAGCGCTTGGGGCGGCGCTGCTCCTCGATCCCGGCAGACTGCAGCAGGAACACGAACGGTCCCGCGCTGCCGTCCATGATCGGCACTTCCGCGGCGGACACTTCCACGATCGCGTTGTCGATGCCTAGGCCCGCAAAAGCCGACAGCAGATGCTCGACGGTCGAGACCCGTGACTCGCCTTTGCCGAGTGTGGTGCCGAGGACGGTGTCGCCCACGTTCTCGGCATGTGCGCGGATGTCCACGGGGTGCGGCAGGTCGGTGCGACGGAACACGATCCCGGTATCGGGTTCGGCGGGCCGTAAGGTCATCAGCACCTTCTTGCCCGTATGCAATCCGACGCCGGTGGCGCGAATCGAGTTTTTGAGGGTCCGTTGTCCGACCATGCGTGTTGCTCGCCCCTAACGTCCGCAGCCTACCGCGGATGACAGGCGCGCCATACGCGCCATTGGAGAGAGGCCGCCGCAAGCCTGGCAGGCCTCTCCCCTGGAGGCGCTTTGCGTAAGGCGCTTTACCGTATCACATCAATCGGCCTGCCGCCGCAGAAATGCCGGGATGTCCAGCAACTCCTCCGGGTCGGCCTCCGAGCGCAACCCATCCCCAACTGCCCGTTGGCGCTGGATGGTGGGCTTGTCGAACGGGGCGTAGTCACTGCTCGAGAGCGCACTGCGCCGCACCACGCGCATCGCCACGTCGGCGCGCGGGTCGCGCTCGCGCACCGGCGCACTCTCGCGCTCCCGCGGCGCGGATAGTGACGCACGCGATGTAGCAGCGGGTCGGCCGAGGCCGGTGGCCACCACCGTAACGCGCACCTGGTTGGAGAGTTCCGGATCGATGACGGTGCCGACCACCACCGTGGCGTCGTCGGAGGCGAACTGCTTCACGATCTGCCCGACTTCCTGGAACTCGCCGATCGACAAGTCCATTCCCGCGGTCACGTTGACCAGAATGCCGTGCGCGCCCGCCAGGTTGATGTCCTCGAGCAACGGCGAGGAAACCGCCGCCTCGGCCGCCGCGCGCGCGCGCCCCTCACCGCTCGCCGCACCCGAGCCCATCATGGCCATGCCGGTCTCAGCCATCACGGTGCGCACGTCCGCGAAGTCGACGTTGATCAGGCCCGGGCGGGTGATGAGCTCGGCGATCCCCTGCACCGCGCCCTGCAACACCTGGTTCGCGGCCTTGAACGCATCGAGCAGCGTGGTCTGCGGCCCCAACACCGTCAACAGCTTCTGGTTAGGAATTGTAATGAGCGAGTCGCAGAACTTGCCGAGCTCGGCAATACCGTGGTCAGCCACGTAGGCGCGCTTGTTACCTTCCATCTCGAACGGCTTGGTCACGACCGCCACGGTGAGGATGCCGAGCTCCTTGGCGACCTGCGCCACGACCGGGGCAGCTCCGGTCCCGGTACCCCCGCCCATGCCGGCGGTGATGAACAACATGTCGCAGCCTTCGACCAGCTCCACGATGCGGTCACGGTCCTCCATCGCCGCCTGGCGGCCGACGTCCGGATCGGCGCCGGCGCCGAGTCCCTTGGTGATGTTGCAGCCGATCTGCAACGCCGTCTTTACCTTGGCGTGCTTCAACGCCTGGCTATCGGTGTTGACGCACATGAACTCCACGCCGTCGATACCGGCCGAGACCATGTGCGCGACCGCGTTGCCGCCCCCGCCCCCCACGCCGATCACCTTGATGACGGCGCTCTGGCTGTACGCGTCCATCAGTTCAAACATGTTGTCGCTCCTTACGCAAATACAAACGGTTGGTTGAGTCGCTCTTTTGCTCTGTCAGCTTCAAAAGTTCCCCTGGAACCAGGAACGCATGCGATCGAGCACCGACTTTGCGTTCCCCAGGGAGCGCCCGCGACGCGCGGGCAAGACGTTGTCACGCGCGTAGAGCAGCAGCCCCACGCCCGTGGAGAAAATCGGGTTGCGCACCACGTCGGTGAGCCCGCGTACCGCCTGCGGCACCCCCAAGCGCACCGGAACGTGAAACACTTCCTCGGCCAGCTCGATGGCGCCTTCCATCTTGGCGCTGCCGCCGGTGAGCACGATGCCCGCTGCGACCATTTCCTCGAAGCCGCTGCGGCGCAGCTCCTCGCGCACCAGGCCGAACAGCTCCTCGTAACGCGGCTCGATGATCTCGGCGAGCGTCTGCCGTGCCAGGCGCCGCGCCGGCCGTTCTCCGACGCTCGGCACCTCGATACTCTCGTCGGGATTGGCGAGCTGCGAGAGCGCGCAGGCGTAGCGGATCTTGATGTCCTCGGCGTACTGGGTCGGGGTGCGCATGGACACGGCGATGTCGTTGGTCACCTGGTCGCCGGCGATCGGGATCACCGCCGTGTGGCGGATCGCGCCGTTGGAGAACACGGCGAGATCGGTGGTGCCGCCGCCGATATCGACCAGGCACACGCCCAGCTCCTTCTCATCGTCGGTGAGCACGGCGAAACTCGAGGCGAGCTGCTCGAGCACCACGTCGTCGACCTCGAGTCCGCAGCGCTGGATGCACTTCTCGATGTTCTGCGCGGCCGAGTCGGCGCCGGTGACGATGTGCACCTTCGCCTCGAGGCGCACCCCGGACATGCCTATGGGGTCGCGGATGCCTTCCTGGCCGTCGACGATGAACTCCTGCGGCAGCACGTGCAGGATCTTCTGATCCGCGGGGATCGCCACGGCCTTGGCTGCATCGATCACGTGCTCCACGTCGCCGTGGCTCACCTCCTTGTCGCGCACGCCCACCACGCCGTGGGAGTTCAGGCTCCGTACGTGACTTCCGGCGATGCCAGCGAACACCGAGTGGATCTCGCAGCCGGCCATGAGCTCGGCTTCCTCGATCGCGCGCTGAATCGACTGCACGGTGGACTCGATGTTGACCACGACACCCTTCTTCAGTCCCCGCGAGGGTTGCTGCCCGAGTCCGAGCAGCTCGATCGAGCCGTCGAGCCCCACCTCGCCCACCAGCGACACGACCTTGGAGGTGCCGATGTCGAGGCCGACGATCAGATTGCGTTCCGCGCGCTTAAGCATCGTGACCACCTTCGCCACGGGCGGCGCGCGCCACGTTGCCGCGCCAGCCGATAGCAAATCCGTTTGTGTACCGCATATCGACGTAGGCGATGTCCTCGCCGCGCTGCGTGACGAGGCGCAGCGCCGTGTTCATGAATTTGTCGAAGCGCTCGTCCACCTGGCGGCGGCCCAGGCGCACCGTGACGCCGTTGGCGAGGTCGAATTCCCAGGCGCCGCGCGCATCCAGGCGCATGGCGGTGAGGCGCATGCCCGCCTGCATCAGGCGTCCGACGGCTGCGAGGTAGCGCTGCGCCACCACCGACTCCTTACCCTCGGGGCCTGCGAGCCGGGCGAGCTCGGGCGGGATGTGGCGCTCGTCGGATGCAAACAGCTCCCCGCGCGTGTTGAGCAACCCCCGCTCGCCCCAGCGCGCGGCGGCGCTCTGCTCGATCACCAGCACCGTCAGCCCCCGCGGCCAGGCGCGCTGCACGCTCACCGCGTCCACCCAGGGGAGCGTGTGGAGGCGTGCGCGCACCGCCGAGAGATCGACCGACAGCAACCCGGCACCGTGCAGGCACCCCTTGACCACGCGCTCGACATCGACCGGCGCGACGCGCTGGAAGCGCCCCTGCACCGCGACCGTCTCGATCGGCTGATCGAATGCCCAGGTCACCGCCAGCGCGCCGCCCGCAGCGAGCCCGAGGGCGCCGAGCGTCACGGCCACGGCGCGCCAGTTGATCGCCGGCCGCCTGAAGCGCGCCTCGGCGGGTTTGCGGCGGTTTTTCGGACGGCCCAGCATGTCCCTCACCCCTCCTGCGGCCGGCCGGCCGCGAGCCGGCGGGTGAAGCTGGTCTCGAGCACGCGCCACACCAGCTCCTCGAAGTCGAGGCCCACGGCGCGTGCGGCCATCGGCACCAGGCTGTGACTCGTCATGCCTGGGACGGTGTTGATCTCCAGCAGCAGCGCACGACCTGCGGCATCCATCATGAAATCCGCCCGTCCCCAGCCGCAGGCGCCGGTGGCCTCGAATGCCGCCAGCGCGAGACTGGCGAGATGCGCTTCGGCGCCGGCGGGCAGGTCCGAGGGGCAGAAGTAGCGCGTGTCGTCGCGAAAGTACTTCGCCTCGTAGTCATAGAAGGTCCGCGGTGTCTCGATGCGGATCGAGGGCAAAGCCTCGCCCTGCAGGATCGCCACCGTGTACTCCTTGCCCGGGATCCAGGCTTCCGCGAACACCAGCGGTTCGAGGCGCGCGGCTGCGGCGTAGGCGGCCGGCAGGTCCGCGGCGCGCTCGACCTTGCTCATGCCGACGCTCGAGCCCTGGGTGGCGGGCTTCACGAACAGCGGGAGCTTCAGGCGCTCGAGCGCGAGGTCGAAATCCTGCGGCCCCGAGAGCACCACGAAGTCGGCGGTCGGAACACCGACGGCGAGAGCCAGACGCTTGGTACGCAGCTTGTCCATACCGATGGCCGAGCCCATCACGCCGCTTCCCGTATAGGGCACGCCGAGGTACTCGAGCGCGCCCTGCAGCGTCCCGTCCTCGCCCCCGGGCCCGTGCAGCGCAATCCAGACGCGATCGAAACGCTCCGCGAGGAGATCGGGGAGCGCCCGATCGCGCGGATCGAAGGCGTGCGCATCGGCACCGCGGCGCTTGAGCGCCTCCAGCACCGCGTTCCCCGTAAGCAGGGAGATCTCGCGCTCGCTCGATTCGCCGCCAAACAGCACCGCCACGCGGCCGAAGGCACGCGCATCGCTCACGCGTCGCAGCCCCTGTGGGTCGTAGAGCAACCGCATGATCAGGGCACTCCCACGATGCGCACTTCAGGGTCCAGCGTGACGCCGTGGGCGCGCTGCACTGCACTGCGCACGTGCTCGATGAGGCGCTCGAGGTCGGCCGCGCTGGCATGGCCGTGATTGATGATGAAGTTCGCGTGCTTCTGCGACACCGACGCGTCGCCGACACGAAAGCCCTTGAGCCCGCACGCCTCGATGAGGCGCGCGGCGTGATCGCCCGGGGGATTGGTGAACACCGAGCCGCAACTCCACTCGCCGATCGGCTGTGACGCCTTGCGGCGCGCGAGCAGCGCCTGCACTTCTGCCGTGTGAGCGCCGGGACGATGCTCGAAACTCAAGTCCGCGGCGATGAACCACTCATCCGCGGCGGGTGCGATCACCTGGCGGTAGCTGACGCGGTATTCCGAGGGCACGCGCGAGTGCGTACGCCCCGCGCGGTCGATGGTCTCGACGCCGCGCACGTGCTGCCAGGTCTCCCCGCCGAAGGCGCCGGCATTCATCGCCAGGGCCCCTCCGAGCGTGCCGGGGATGCCGGCGAAGAACTCCGCCGGACCCAGGCCCCATTTGACGCACTGTCGGGCGATGCGCGCACAGGCCACTCCCGCCCCGGCGCGCACGCCCGTATCGCTGAGGCGCTCGAGTCTATCGAGCGTGCCGTGGGTGCTGATGACGATCCCCTTCAGGCCGCCGTCGCGCACCAGCAGGTTGCTGCCGAGCCCGATCCAGTGGATGGGGACGCGGGCGGGGACGGCGCGCAGGAAAGCGGCGAGATCGGCGACGTCGCGCGGATTGAAGAACAGCTCCGCAGGTCCCCCGACGTGCCAGGAGGTATGGCGGCTGAGGGGCTCATTGCGGCGAACGCGCGCGTTGAATTCCGGCGTCACGGCGAGGCTCATGAGGCCTTCCCGGGCGGCAGCAGCCGCGCCAGTGTCTGCGGCAGCGAGTGGGCGATGGCGCTGATGCTGCCCGCCCCCATCGCGATGACCACATCGCCCCCCTGAATCACGTCCTTGAGCGAGCGCGCGAGCTCCTCGACTTTCTCGATGAACAGCGGCTCGAGCTGCCCGCGGCTGCGCACCGCGCGGCAGATGGCGCGGCCGTCGGCGCCCGCGATGGGCGGCTCTCCCGCCGCGTACACCTCGGTGACGCACAGCACATCGGCCCCCGACAGCGCCTTACCGAAATCGTCGATGAGATCGCGGGTACGGGTGTAGCGATGCGGCTGGAACACGAGCAGCACGCGCCTCCCCGGATAACCCTGGCGCACAGCCTCGAGCGTCGCGGCGATCTCGGTGGGGTGATGGCCGTAGTCGTCGATGATGCTGACGGCTCCCACCGCGGTCAGCACATCGCCGACGTGCTGCAGCCGCCGCTCGACGCCCTGGAAACTGCCGAGTGCGCCCCGGATCGCCTGATCGTCGATGCCGAGCTCGGTGGCGACCACGATGGCGGCGAGAGCATTGCGCACGTTGTGCAGCCCGGGCAGGTTCAGCGTCACGCTCAGCGGCGCTGTCGCCGCGCGCGTCACCTCGAAGTGCGTCTGCAGCCCCGCAGGACGGATGCGCTCGGCGCGCACGTCCGCGCCAGCCTCGAGCCCATAGGAGCGGATCGGGCGGCCCACTTCCTGCGCGATGCTGCGTACGTGCGCGTCGTCGACGCACAGCACCGCGAGCCCGTAAAATGGCAGGTTGTGCAGGAATTCGAGGAAGCTCTGCTTGAGCAGGCCGAAGTCCCCGCCGTGGGTGCTCAGGTGATCGTTGTCGATGTTGGTGACGATCGCGATGAGCGGTTGCAGGTGGGTGAAGGAAGCATCGCTCTCGTCGGCCTCCGCAACCAGGAACCGCCCCGCCCCGAGGCGCGCGTTGCTGGCCGCGCTCTTCAGGCGCCCGCCGATGACGTAGGTCGGATCCTCACCCCCCTCGGAGAGGATGCTGGCGATGAGGCTCGTGGTCGTGGTCTTGCCGTGAGTGCCAGCGACTGCGATGGAGTAGCGGAAGCGCATCAGTTCGCCGAGCATCTCCGCGCGCGCCACCACCGGGATGCGCCGCTCGAGTGCCGCGGCGATTTCCGGGTTGTCCCGCGGCACGGCGCCGGAGACGACCAGGACGTCCGCACCGGTGATGTTCGCGGCCGCATGTCCGATGCTGATGCGCGCACCGAGGCTCGCCAGCCACTCGGTCACCGCGCTGGCGCGCAGGTCCGAACCCTGCACGGTATAGCCGAGATTGAGCAGCACCGCGGCGATGCCGCTCATACCGGTGCCGCCCACCCCGACGAAATGGATGGTGTTGATGCGCCGCATGCGGTCGCGCCGCTCAGGTTGCGCGCGCCGCTCCTCGCGCGGCCGCTGGCGCAGCATCCCCTGCTCACCGCTCATGCGGCCCTCCGCGCGAGCTCCAGGCAGGACGCTGCGAGCTCATCCGTCGCACGCGGCCGGGCGAGCAGGCGAGCGCGCTCGGCCATGGCGAGGAGCTTGCCGCGCCCGGCGCACAGGCGCTGCACTTCGGAAGCGAGGCGCTCGGGACTCAGCTCGCGGTCGGGGATGAGCACCGCAGCGCCCTCGCGCACCAGGTACTGCGCGTTGTAGGCCTGGTGATCGTCGACCGCGCCCGGGAACGGCACCAGGATCGCGCCGACCCCTACGGCCGCAAGCTCCGACACCGTGAGGGCGCCGGCGCGGCAGATAACCAGATCGGCCCAGCCGTAAGCCTCGCTCATGTCTTCGATGAAGGGACGCACGTCGGCACGCACGCCCGCCTGCGCGTAGCTCGCCCGGCCGGCATCGACCCAGCGCTCCCCGGCCTGGTGGCGAACGTCGAAGGCGAGC
Organism: Steroidobacteraceae bacterium; assembly: GCA_035937715.1. Classification (GTDB taxonomy): domain Bacteria; phylum Pseudomonadota; class Gammaproteobacteria; order Steroidobacterales; family Steroidobacteraceae; genus 13-2-20CM-66-19. The sequence continues at coordinate 20,322 of DASZHQ010000106.1, forward strand.
CACCCTGAGAGACGCTTCAACGCAAACGGCACGACCGCGTTCAGACGCGTTGCGCCCTGGCTGCCGCCGATGACGAGAATCCGCACCGGGCCGGTGCGTCCGGCAAAACGTACTGCGGGCGGTGGCAGCGCGCTGATGTCGGCACGCACCGGATTGCCGATCACGCGCGCGTGCACGTCGCGGCCGAAGCTGCCCGGAAACGCCTCCAGCACCTGGCGCGCGAGATGCGCGAGGCAGCGGTTGGTGAGGCCGGCAACGGCGTTCTGCTCATGAATCACGAGCGGACGGCGCGTGAGCCAGGCCGCGACCCCTCCCGGCCCCGTCACGAACCCGCCCAAACCGACCACGACCAGCGGGCGGTGCCGTCGCATGACGGCAAGCGCCTGCAGCAGCGCCACGCTCAGGCGGAACGGCGCGGTGAGCCAGGTGAGCACGCTCTTGCCGCGCAGCCCGCCGACCGAGAGGCGCTCGATGGGAATGCCCTCCGCGGGGATGACGCGCGACTCGAGCCCCTTCGCGGTGCCCAGCCACACCACCTCGAGTGATTGCTCGCGCAGCAGCCGCGCCAGCGCCAGCGCCGGGAACACGTGCCCGCCCGTGCCGCCCGCCATGATGAGGATGGGCCGGCTCACGACGCGCCCCTCACGGTGGCCGAACCGCGCTGCCTGGCGCAGGCCTCGTGATACACGCGCAGCAACAGCCCCACCCACGCCAGCGCCACGATCAGGCTCGAGCGGCCGTAGCTCATCAGCGGCAGCGTCAGTCCCTTGGTGGGCAGAACCCCCATGTTGACGCCGATGTTGATGAAGGCCTGGATGCCGACCCACAGGCCAAAGCCCCCCGCCAGGTAGGCGGGAAACTTCAGTCCCGCCTCCGAAGCGAGGCGTGCAATGTGAAAGCTGCGCCACACCAACCCGAGGAACAGGCCGAGCGTCACCACCACACCGAGGAGTCCGAGCTCCTCGGCCAGGACTGCGAACAGGAAGTCGGTGTGGGCCTCGGGCAGGTAGAACAGTTTCTGCACGGAATCGCCCAGCCCCACGCCGAACCACTGTCCGCGGCCGATGGCGATCAGCGACTGCGTGAGCTGAAAGCCGCTGTTGTAGGGGTCGGCCCATGGATCGAGGAATGCCGTCAGGCGGCGCAGGCGGTAACTGGAGCTCACCGCCAGCGCGCCGAACCCCGCGGCTGCGATCGCGGTCATGGCGATCACGTAGCGCAGGCGCGCCCCGGCGAGGAACAGCAGGCCGAAGCCGGTGGCGAACAGCACCGTAGCGGCGCCGAAGTCGGGCTCGGCGAGCAGTAGTGCGCCCACGCCCACCAGCAGTGCCAGGGGTTTCGCGAGCCCGAGGAGGGATGCGCGCAGCTCGCTCTCGTGGCGCACGGCGTAGCTGGCCACGTAGATGAGCACCAGCATGCGGGCCAGCTCCGATACCTGGAAGTTGGCGCCGGCGACGCGCAGCCAGCGGCGGCTGCCGTTCACGACGTGACCGAGGCCCGGGATCAGCACCACGACGAGCAGCACGATGGCCAGCGCGAGCAGTACCACCGAGATGCGCTCGAGAAACTCGCTGCGGATCGCGAACATGAGCAGCGCGAGAGCCGCGCCCATAAGCGTGAGCAGCAGCTGGCGCTCGAGGTAAAAGAACGGCTGCCCGGACTCCTGGCCGGCAATCGACACGGAGGCGGAAGTCACCATCACCAGTCCGAGCAGCAGGATTCCCATGACGAGGGCGAGCGTCACGGGGTCCAGATGCACACTGGCGCCGCGGCCGTGGGCGCGCGCCAGACCCGGCAGCGCCGACCGCAGGGAGCTGCTCATGCCGCCAGCTCCCGCACTGCCTGCGCGAACACGGCGCCGCGATGCGCGTAATCGCGGAACATGTCGAGGCTCGCGCACGCGGGCGAGAGCAGCACGGTGTCGCCCGGGCGCGCCGCGCGTGCGGCCGCCTCTACCGCCTGCGGCAGTGTGGCGCAGGTCTCGAGCGTGCATACGCCCGCGAGCGCGGCGGCGATGCGCGCTGCATCCCGCCCGATGAGAACCGCGTGACGCACCTTGCCGCGGAACGCGCCAGCCAGCGGCGTGAAATCCTGGTTCTTGCCGTCGCCGCCGGCGATCAGCACCAGCGGCCCCGGCATGCCGGCCACCGCGGCGAGCGTCGCACCGACATTGGTGCCCTTGGAATCATCGACATAGCTCACGCCGCGCACGTCGCCCACCCACTGCGAGCGGTGCGGGAGGCCCTCGAAGGCGGCGAGCTCCGCGAGCCTCGCCGGCAGGGGCAGCGCGAGCGCCTCGCCCAGCGCCAGCGCCGCGAGCGCGTTGGCGGCATTGTGCAGGCCCTTGATCTTGAGCGCGGCCACCGGCATCAGGGGCGCCGCGGCGTGCGTCAGCCACCATTCGCGCCCGTGCTGGGCGAGCGCGTAGTCCGCGCCGATGCTGGCACGGAGCGAGAAGCTCAGGGTGCGCGTCGCCCGGCGCGGCATGGCCGCGACCAACGGATCATCCAGGTTGATGATGGCCGTATCGCAGCGGGCGAAGATGCGCGCTTTGGCCGCCGCGTAGCTCGCGAGCGAATCGTAGCGGTCGAGATGGTCGGGGCTCACGTTCAGCACCGTCGCCGCGCGGCAGTGAAGGCTCGCGGTGGTCTCGAGCTGATAACTGGACAGCTCGAGCACGTACAGCTCGGTGTCGGGCGCGAGCAGGTCGAGCGCCGGCTCCCCGAGGTTCCCTCCGGCTCGCACCGCGAGTCCGGCACGCTGCGCCATGCGCGCCAGCAGCGTCGTGACCGTGCTCTTGCCGTTGGTGCCCGTGATCCCGGCAACCGCCGCCGTCGTGGCGCGTGCGAACAGCTCGATGTCGCCGACGATCTGCAGCCCCCGGCGCCGCGCCTCGGCGAAGAACGGCATGTCGAGCGGCAGCCCCGGGGATGCGACTACGCACACCGCATCCTCGAGCAGTGCCGTATCGAGTCCGCCCAGACGCACCGGGATGCGCGCATCGAGAGCGGTGAGTGCTGCCAGCTGCGGAGGCGCCGGGCGAGTATCGGTGACGGCGAGGCGCCAGCCGTGCGCGTGCAGATGGCGTGCGCACGAGAGCCCGGTGCGACCCAAGCCCACGATCACGGCATACGGTGAGCCGGCGGTTTTAGCGCTCATCGCAGTTTCAGTGTCGCGAGCCCGGCCAGCACGAGCAGCAGCGAGATGATCCAGAAGCGCACGATGACCTTCGGCTCCGCCCAGCCCTTGAGCTCGAAGTGGTGGTGGATCGGCGCCATCTTGAAAATGCGCCGACCGGTGAGACGGTAGGAAGCGACCTGCAGGATGACCGAGGCGGTCTCGAGCACGAACACCCCGCCCATCACCAGCGCCACCAGCTCCTGGCGCACGATCACCGCCAGCACACCGATGGCGGCGCCGATCGCCAGCGCCCCGACGTCGCCCATGAACACCTGCGCGGGATAGGAGTTGAACCACAGGAACCCGAGTCCCGCGCCCGCGAGTGAGGCGCAGAAGATCAGCAGCTCGCCCGCGCCGCGGATGTCCGGGATCTGCAGGTAGTGCGCGAACACCGCGTTGCCGCTCGCGTAGGCGAAGATGCCGAGCGCGGAGGCCACGAGCGCCGCGGGCATGATCGCGAGCCCGTCGAGCCCGTCGGTGAGATTCACCGCGTTGCTCATGCCGACGATCATCAGATAGGCGATCACGATGAACCCGAAGGCGGTGAGCGGGGCGTGAAAGGTCTTGAAGAACGGCAGGAAGAGCGTGGTCTCCGCCGGGTCCGTGGCGGTGTAGTAGAGCGTCGCGGCGGTGGCGAGCCCGGCGACAGACTGCCACAGGTATTTCCAGCGCGGCCGCAGGCCTGTCGGGTTGCGCACCACGAGCTTCAGGTAATCGTCGTAGAAACCGATCAGGCCGAAGGCGAAGGTGACACCCAGCACGGTCCACACGAGACGGTTGGAGAGCTCCGCCCACAGCAGCGTGCTCACCAGCGTGGTGACGAGGATCAGCGTTCCGCCCATGGTCGGCGTGCCGGCTTTCAGCAGATGGGTGGGCGGACCGTCGTCGCGCACCACCTGGCCGATCTGATAGCGCGACAGGCGTGCAATCAAAGAAGGGCCCACGATGAGCGACAAGCCGAGCGCGGAAGCCGTCGCCAGGATGGCGCGGAACGTCAGGTACGAGAACACGTGCAGACCGACGACGCGGCCGGCGAACTGTTGTGTGATCCAGTACAGCACTCAATGCCCGCCTGTTGCGGCGGCACCCTCGCCGCTGAGCGCCGCCACCACCCGCTCGAGCCGGTTGAAGCGCGAGCCCTTGACGAGAATGCGCACCCCGGGGCCCGCGGCGGCGAGCGCCTCGCCGAGTGCGGCGGTGAGCGCCGCGACGTCGGCATACCAGTACGCGCCGGCACCGAAGCTCGCGACCGCGCTCGCCATGAGCGCTCCGGTTGCATACAGCCGCTCCACGCCGCGCGCGCGCGCGTACTCGCCGATCCCGGCGTGCGCCTGTGGCGCGTAATCACCGAGCTCGGCCATGTCGCCGAGCACCAGCCACCTGCTCCCGGTGAGCCCGCCCAGCACCTCGATCGCGGCGCGCACCGAGCTCGGGTTGGCGTTGTAGGAATCGTCGACCAGCCACGCTCCATTTCTCGCCTGCCGGAACTGCAGCCGGCCGGGGACGGCCCGCACCCGCGCAAGCCCTGCGGCGATCTGCTCGAGGGTGGCGCCGGCGGCCGCGCCGGCGGCCGCGGCGGCGAGCGCGTTGGCGACGTTGTGCGCGCCACCGACAGCGAGCTCGATGCGCGCGCTCCCCTGGGGGGCAGTCAGGCGGAAATGAGTGCGAAAGCCGGCGACGGCGACTTCGCTGCGCACCTCGCCAGCGCTGAAATCCGCGCGCGAGCGCACTCCGAAGGTGACCACGTGAGCCCGTGTCGATCCGCGCCACAGCGCTGCGAACTCATCGTCCGCGTTGATGATCGCGGTAGCGGTGGCGTCGAGCCCGGCGACCATTTCCCCTTCCGCGCGCGCCACGCCCTCGAGGCTCCCAAAGCCCTCGAGATGCTCGGCGCCGGCGTTGGTGATCATGCCCACGGAGGGACGCGCGAGCTCGACGAGCGCCGCAACCTCCCCGGCGCGGTTAGCGCCCATCTCCACCACCGCAAAGCGATGCTCGGGCGCAAGGCGCAGCAGTGTGAGCGGGACGCCGATGTGATTATTGAGGTTGCCGCGCGTGGCGAGGCAGCTGCCGGCCTCACTGAGGATCGCCGCGGTCATCTCCTTGGCAGTCGTCTTGCCGTTGCTGCCCGCTACCCCCACCAGGGGTCCGGTGAAGGCGGCGCGCCAGGCGCGCGCGGCGCGCGTCAGCGCCGCCTGCGTGTCGCGCACCACGATCTGCGCCAGCGCCACCGGCTGCGCGGCATCGACCACGGCGCCAGCGGCCCCAAGGGCCAGCGCAGCGGCCACGAAATCGTTGCCGTTGAAGTGCGGGCCGCGCAGCGCGAGAAACAGTTGTCCGGGAGTGAGCGTGCGCGAGTCGCTCGCCACCTCGGTAAAGGCGGCATCGGCACCGGCGAGCTCACCGCCGCAGGCACGCGCAAATTCGGCCAACGTGCGCTTCATGCCAGAAGCCTCGCCAGCTCATCCCCGACGATCGCCTGATCGCGGAAGGCGCGCCGCTCGCTGCCGCGGATCTGGTAGTCCTCGTGCCCTTTGCCGGCGATGAGCACGACGTCGTCGGGGGTCGAGCGCTGCAGCGCCATGCGGATGGCGAGCGCGCGATCGTGTTCGATGGTGAGCGGCGCGCGCTGCGCCACGCCGGCGACGATGTCGGCCACGATGCGCTGCGGATCTTCGCTCCTCGGGTTGTCGTCGGTGAGGATCACGTCGTCGGCGAGCTCGGCCGCGAGCTGGCCCATGAGTGGGCGCTTGCCCGCATCGCGGTCGCCGCCGCAGCCGAACACCACGCGCAGCTGGGCGCGGCAATGCAACCGCGCGGCGCGCAGTGCCTTCGCGAGCGCATCGGGGGTGTGCGCGTAGTCGACGATGGCGAGGGGGCTGCGCCCGCGCCCGCCGAACATCTCCATGCGCCCGCTCGCGGGACGCACCCTGGAGAGCGCCTGCGCCGCCTGCCGCAGCGGGATGTCCCACGCCAGCAGCACCGCCAACACCGTGAGCACGTTGTCGACGTTGAAGTCCCCCATGAGGCGCACCGACAGCTCCCCGCTGCCGAAGCTCGAGTCCACCTCGATGGTGAGGCCGCCGGAATCGGGTCGCACGCGCGTGGCGCGCACGAATTGCGCGGCCGGCGGCAGCTTGCCGCTCTCGCGCGTGGTGACGATGAGCCGCGCGGCGGCGGATGAGCTCGATCCGGGCGGCGGCGCCGGTGCCGCGGGGTCGCCCGTGCCCGCCAGGGCCGCGCCAAAGGGGTCATCAACGTTGATGACGCGCTCGGCAAGGCCGGGGAAACTGAACAGGCGCGCCTTGGCCGCGGCGTAGGCCTCCATGCTGCCGTGATAGTCGAGATGGTCGCGGGTCAGGTTGGTGAAGGCCGCGGTGCGGAAGCGCACGCCGTTGACGCGCTCCTGATCGAGCGCATGGCTGGACACCTCCATGCTCACGCATTCGGCCCCCTGCCCCTTGAGGTGCGCGAGTTGCCGATGCACGGTCACCGCATCGGCGGTGGTGTGCGGTGTGGGCGTGATCTGCGGCGGCACGCCCACGCCGAGCGTACCGATGTAGCCAGCGTGCCTGCGGCAGCGCTGCAGCGCCTGGGCCAGGAGCCACGCGCAGGTCGTTTTGCCGTTGGTGCCGGTGATGCCGGCCACGGTGAGGTGCTGCGAGGGCGCCCCGAAGAAGCGATCGGCGATGAGGCCGGCGCGGGCGGCTAACTGCGGCAGCGCCGCGACGAAGGTGTCAGCACCGAGCCGCGCCGCCTCCGGCGGCGCATCCTCGGGCTCGTAGAGCACCGCGCGTGCACCGCGCGCCACCGCCTCGGGCGCGAACTTCAGGCCATGGTGGGTGCGGCCACGACCGGCAAGGAACAGCGCCCCCGGAGTCGCGCCGCGGCTGTCGAGCGTCACGTCGCTCACCCGCAGCTCCGGCGGCGCGGCGATCCACCCCGCCACGAGCTCGGCGAGCGGGCGCGGCTCGGGCACCATGCGGCTGCGGGCCGACTCCGTCATGGCAGTGCCGCCGTGCGCACGCCGCCGATCGTGGGGCTCGCCGGCAGCTCTTCGGGGGATTTCACCGGCTGGTCCGGCGCCACTGCCAGCAGCCGCAGCGCGCCGCCCACCACCCTGGAGAACACCGGTGCAGCCACCTGTCCGCCCATGTGCAGTCCCGCGCCCGGCTCATCGATTACCACCACCGCAGCCAGGCGCGGCTCGCTCGCCGGCGATACGCCGCCGAACACCGCCATGTAGCGATCGGTGGAATACCCCCCCGCGGTGGCCTTCCACGCCGTGCCGGTCTTGCCCGAGACGCGATACCCCGGAATCGCGGCAAGCTTCCCCGTGCCCTCGGCCGTCACCACCGATTCGAGCATTCCGACCAGCTCGCGGCAGACTTCGGGGCCGAGCGAGCGCTCCCCGAGCGGGGCTGCCTCGACGCGCAGGAAGGAGACCGCCCGCGCGATGCCGAAGCCGCCGAGGATCGCGTAGGCGTGTGCCAGCTGCAGCGGCGTCACCGACAGGCCGTAGCCGTGGGACATGGTGACGATGCCGATGGGGCGCCACTGCGAGTACGGCGGCAGGAGCCCGGCCGACTCGCCGGGATAGCCGCTGGTAGAGACCTGACCGAAACCGAGCGCGGTGAGCGTGCTCCAGATATGACGCGGCGGGAGAGTGAGGGCGATGTGCGCCATGCCGACGTTCGAGCTCTTGGCGAGCACCGTCGTGATGTCGATCGCGCCGAGGTTGTGCTCGTCCTCGAAGATCTTGGCGCCGACTTTGAAGAACCCGGGCGAGGTGTCGATGATGCTGTGGTTGTCGTACTTGCCCGAGGCGAGGCCTGCGGCCACGAAGAACGGCTTGATGGAGGAGCCGGGCTCGAAGATATCGGTGGCGGCGCGGTTGCGGTAGCTGGCCGCCTCGATCTGCTCGCGGTCGTTGGGGTTGTACGCGGGCTGGTTCACCATGGCGAGCACTTCGCCCGTGGCCACGTCCAGCACCACCACGGATCCGGCGCGCGCGCGCTGGTCGCGGATCGCAGCCTTCAGCTCGCGGTAGGCGAGATACTGGATGCGCAGGTCGATCGACAGCACCAGATCGCGCCCGGGGCGCGCCGGGCGGATGCTCTCGACGTTCTGCACGATACGCCCGTAGCGATCCTGGATGACGCGCTTGGCGCCGGCCTCACCGGCGAGCCAGTGATCAAATGCGAGCTCGAGGCCCTCCTGCCCGGCGTCGTCGACGTTAGTGAAGCCGAGCAGGTGCCCGGTCACCTCGCTGCCCGGGTAATAGCGGCGGTACTCGCGCGAGCTGTAGACCCCGGGGATGCCGAGAGCCTTGATCTGCGCGGCCTCGGCCGGCTGGCGGTGGCGGGCCAGGTAGAGAAACTCGCGGTCGAGATTGCTCGTGACGCGCCGGGCGAGTTCCTGACGGTCGAGCTTCAGCGCCGCGGCGAGGCGCGGAATCTGGTCGGTGGCGAGCGCCAGCTCACGCGGATTGACCCACAGGGAATCCACCGGCGTGCTGACCGCGAGCGGCTCGCCGTAGCGGTCGGTGATGGTGCCACGGTGCGCTGCGATGTCGAGCACTCGCGAGAAGCGCGCATCGCCCTCGCGCGCGAGAAAGCCGTGATCCACGAGCTGCAGGTTGATGGCGCGCCACACCAGGCCCAGGGCGCTGGCCATGAGCACTCCGATCAACAGGTACGCGCGCCATCGAAAGCCGTCCGGTGCGCCATCGCGGGAGCTGCGCGCCTTCATGGGGCGATGATCTCGATCTCCTTCGGCGGCGGCATCCCCATGTGGAGCCTGGCGCTGGCGACGCGCTCGACGAAGGCGTGGCTGGACCAGGCACTCTGCTCGAGCTGCAGCTGGCCCCATTCGATCTCCAGGTTGTCGCGGCGCGCATTCAGCGTCTCGAGCTCGACGAACAGCTCCCGGGCGCGGTGCTTGCACCAGATCGCTCCGGCGGCCGAACCGAGTGCCGCCACCCACAGCACCCCGACGGCGATGGCGAGCGTGCCGCGGGTCATGCGAGGCGCTCCGCCACGCGCAGCAGCGCGCTGCGGGCCCTGGGGTTGCGCGCAAGCTCGGCTGCCCCGGGACGGGTCTTGCGCCCGATGAGTTTCAGACGCGGGCGCGCGGCCGCGGGGAGCTCCGGTAGCCGCCTCAGCGCCGGATCGGTCTGCGACTCGCGCTGCATGAAGCGCTTCACGGCGCGATCCTCGAGGGAGTGGAAGCTGATCACCGCGAGGCGTCCGCCGGGGGAGAGCACCTCGAGCGCTGCCGCGAGCCCGCGCTCGAGCTGCCCGAGCTCGTCGTTGATGAACATGCGCAGCGCCTGAAAAGTGCGCGTCGCGGGATGCTTGCCGGGCTCGCGGCTGCGCACCGCGCCTGCGACCAGGGTCGCGAGCTCGCCGGTGCGGCTGAGGGCGCTCGCGCGCCGTGCCGCGACAATGGCCTGCGCCACGCGACGCGCGAAGCGCTCCTCCCCAAAAGTGGCGATCACCTGGCGTATCTCATCGACGCTCGCGCGAGCGAGCCAGGCCGAGACGGGCTCACCGCGCGTCGGGTCCATGCGCATATCGAGCGGGCCGTCGGCTCTGAAGCTGAAGCCCCGCTGCGCGTCATCGAGCTGCGGTGAGGACACGCCGAGGTCGAAGAGCACACCGCGGCAAGCCTGCTGGTGCGCGTGCGCCGGCACGAGCGTGGCGAGATCGGCAAACGACGCATGCACGAGCGTAAGCCGCATTTCGTCGGCAAAGCGGCGGCGGCCGGCCGCAATGGCGTGCGGATCCCTATCGAGCGCGAGCAGGCGGCCTTCTCGACCCAGGGCCTGGAGTATGAGTGCCGTATGACCACCACGCCCGAACGTCGCATCGACATAGTAACCGCCCGCTTCCAGGGCCAGCCCGTCGAGCGCCTCAGCGGCGAGCACGGGTGTGTGCTCATCCACTTGCGAAGCGGTGTGCCCCCGCCCCCCTGAGTGCTCTTGCCACGGGCCCAAGCCCAGCCACACTCGTCCGCAGAACCCCTACAGCGACAGGGACTCGAGCTCGGAGGGCAGATCGGTGGCGACTTCCTCGTTCTTCAGCCACTGGTCGCGCCGCTCGTTCCAGCGGGCCTCGTCCCACAGCTCGAACCGATTGCCCTGACCAATCAGCATTCCGTGCCGCCCGAGGCTGGCGAATTCCCGCAGCTCAGGCGGCAGCAGCACCCTGCCGTGCCCGTCCAGGGGCAGATCGGTCGCGTGGCCCACCATCAGCCGCTGCAGCCGGCGCGCGGTTGCGTTCAGGCTCGGCAGGCTCATCAGCTTGCGTTCGATCTGCTCCCACTCGGGCAGGGGATAAATGAGGAGACACTGGTCCTTGTCGATGGTGACGACCAATTTCCCCTGGGCGAGTTCGGCGATCTGCTCCCGGTAGCGGGTGGGCAAGACCATCCGGCCCTTGTCATCCAGGGTGATTTTTGTTGCACCGCGAAACACGACCTGTGAGGCGAGGGTTCGCCCATTTCCCCCCACTTTCTCCCACTGGGCGCCACTATAGGAATCGGGGGGGAACTATGTCAATTGAATTAGTGTGAAATTCGTCGCAATCACAAGAACTTATGTAGATAACCACAGGTGGGGGGTGCGCACGTCCCGGCGGCGGCCCGCCGCCTCCTCGGGTATTCGTTCCCAGAATCAGCGGCTTGCCCGGCGAAATTTATACAGTGGTTCGAAAACTCGAGGCCTGTGTGGCCGGCACGGATCCGAGATGATCGATCCGTGGCCAACCCGGCGATGCGGGCACACCGCCGTGCGATGCGGGAACGGCTTGCCCGATCAGGAAGCGAAGAAAGCGTGTTGGATCCACTCGATGGCGGGCGTTGCGCCGTGCGGATCGCTCACCACGATGACGTCGAAGCGCACCGGCAGCCGCGCGAGATCGCGCTGCTGTTGCAGCAGCTGACTCGCGGCGCGCGTGATGCGTTGCTGCTTGCGCCGATCGACGCTCGCGGCGGCACCGCCGTAAGCGGTGTTGGCGCGGGTGCGCACTTCGGCAACAACCAACACGCCGGCGTGGCGCGCGATGATGTCGAGCTCGCCGAGGCGGCGGCGATAGTTGCATTGCAGAATTTCGCATCCCGCATCGCGCAGAAACGCGGCGGCGAGCTCTTCGGCGCGCCGTCCGCTGCGCTGTCGCCGGGTGAGCATGCCTGTCAGCGCGCAGCCGCCGGCAACAACCGCAGCTCGCCGTTGTGCAGCTGTGCCCAACCGATTTCGCGCCGCACGCGCCGCTGCGCATCGAGGCTCAGGTGCCCGGTCAGCCCGTCGACGCTGACATTAGCGGCCGCCCCGGCACGACGCAGCGCCTGCGCGAGTCGGAATGCGTCGAAGCCGAAGGCGAACAGGCGCCCGCGGTACGGTCCGCCGGAAGGCCACGCCTCGCGCGTTGCGGCGCGCACCGCCTCCGCCAGATCCCCGCCGAGCATCCACGGCATGTCGGGAAACATCAGGCCCTCGAGATCCTCGTTGGCGCGCACGTCGGGCTCGAACGCATCCGAGGTCGCGTAGGTGGGAATGTCGCCGGCGTAATGAAAGCGCAGCTGCGGGCGCAGCAGCCGCTCGATGTTGGCCGGCGCGGGCGCGAAGATGAACTCGATGTCCCGGCGGCGCCGGGGTTCAAACTGCAGCTTGGTGCCAAGGATCGATTCCAGTCGGCGATGCCGCGCCATGCTGTCGCTGATGCGCAGCACGTCGGTGATCGCGGCGCTGAAGTCGGTGCGCCCGGACTCGATGACACCGGTGCCGATCAGATCGCCGCCGCCGCTCTGCAGCTCCTGCTGGAAGGCGGCGAGCACGCGCGCACCCCACTCGCCCGCAGGCACCAGTGCCACGCCGCGGCGATGATGATCCTCGAGCACCCGCCGTGCTGCGAGACGCGCCTCGTCCTCGGGCGACAGCGCGTACTGGTAGAACTGCGCCGGGGGGGCCCGCTCCGGCGGCAGGAAGTTGAGCGCCAGGAACGGTGCATGTGCCCCGGGGAAATCCGCCGCGGCAGCAACCTCCTCGCGCGTCAGGGGACCTACGATGAAATCGGCGCCCGCACTCGCCGCCTGCGTCAGCGCCTGCGCGACGCTCTGCACTCCGGTGTCATAGACGCGCACCCGCGGGCGCTCATCCGCTGGCGCCTGGTAATAAGCGGTCAGGAAGCCGTCCCGCACGCTGATCGCGGCGCCGGCGGCACGGCCCGTGACCGGCAGCAGCAGCGCAATGTGCGGCCCCGGCTCGAGCCCCGCGGGGACCTCGTGCGACCTGGCGCCCAGTGCCGCGGCCCGTGCCTGCAGATCGCGGTAACGCGCCGCCTGCGCCGCGGTGCGCGGCGCGGCCATCGCGCCGAGCTGGCGCAACGCCTCCTGTCCCTGGCCGCGCTCGAGCGCCACCTCGACGCCGAGGAGCGAGCGCTCGGTGTCCTGCTCGGGCGGCAACGGAGCTTCGGTCCTCGCCAGCACGCGCGCGGCGTCTTCGGGGCGCTTCAGCGCGAGGTAGGCGTGCGCCGCGCGCAGCAGCAGATCGTTGCGCTGCGTACCGCTGTTCTGGGCTGCCAGGTCCTCGTACACGCGAGCCGCGCCCGCCGCATCGCCCGCGCGCTCCAGCGTCTCGGCGCGCTCCACCGAGGGCGGCAAGCCGGCCCGCTCGGTGAGACTCGGACAGCCGGCGAGCCCGAGGACAGCGAGCAGCAGGAGTGCAGGGTGGGCGATCGGGCGCGGCAACATCGGTTGAACAGCCTCTCGTTGGGGGGCAGGATGCCGGACGGTGCGGCCGCTCACTCCAGCGGCATGAGGCGGGATTATAGAGTGACCAGCACGCCCGGGCGGCTGCAAGTCGTCGCTACACCGATCGGCAATCTTGCGGATCTGAGCCCGCGCGCCCGCGAGGTACTCGCGGGAGCCGACGTGATCGCCGCTGAAGACACGCGTCACACCGGCGCGCTGCTCAAGGCTCTCGGTATCGCAAGGCCCCTGCTGTCGCTGCACGAGCACAACGAGTCACAGCGCACCGCCGCGCTGCTCGCACGCCTCGCGGCGGGCGAAACCATCGCGCTGGTGAGCGATGCGGGCACGCCGCTGCTGTCGGATCCCGGCTTCGAGCTGGTGCAACGCGCCTTGCGCGCGGGCTTCGAAGTGCGGGCGATTCCCGGACCGTCGGCGATCACAACCGCGCTCTCGCTCGCGGGGCTGCCCACCGATCGCTTCTGCTTCGAGGGGTTCCTGCCGGCGCGTTCGCGCGAGCGCCGCACAGCGCTCGCAGCTCTGGCGCACGAGAAGCGCACGCTGGTGTTCTTCGAGGCGCCGCATCGCATCGTCGCAGCGCTCGAGGACCTGGCGGCCGAGTTCGGCTCCGAGCGCCAGGCGGTGGTGGCGCGCGAGCTCAGCAAGGTCCACGAGACGATCTATCGCAGTACGCTGGGCGAGCTCGCGGCGCGGGCGCGGGCGGAAACGAATTTCGCGCGCGGCGAAATCACGCTCGTGGTACAGGGAGCCGCTGCCGCCGCCACCGGCGTCGACCAGCAGCTGCTTCGCCGCACCGTGCAGCTGCTCGCGAAAGAGTTGCCGCCGGGGCGGGCCGCGGCGCTCGCGGCGGCGCTGACTGGCGCCTCGCGCGCCGCGGCGTACGCGCTCGTGACACGCGCGCAAGCCGGAGGCGATTAGGGCGCCCCGCGCGGCGCAGCCTGAGACGATTCGCCGCCGGCAGGGGCGTGGGGAATTTGACTTCGCCGCACGCCCCCGTATCGTGGTCCGCCAGAGTCGGCCGGGCAATCGCTGCTCCAGAAATCAAACCCTGGGGTGGAGGAAAGTCCGGGCTCCGGCGGATCGGGTGCCAGGTAACGCCTGGGGGGCGCGAGCCCACGGAAAGTGCAACAGAGAGCAGACCGCCCAAGTCCCTTACGGGACCGGCAAGGGTGAAACGGTGCGGTAAGAGCG
>DASZHQ010000107.1:0-19060 GCA_035937715.1 Steroidobacteraceae bacterium
GGCGTGCAACCGCTTCCACGTGGTGACACAGCGCATGGCCCGTTGGTTGTTGATGACCCACGACCGCGTCAACTCCAACGAGTTTCGCATTACGCAGGAATTTCTTGCGCTCATGCTGGGCGTGCGGCGAGTGGGCGTCAGTGTGGCAATGTGCGCCCTGCGGGACCGCAAGCTCATCACCTACCGGCGCGGCACCGTCAGTATCCTCGATCAAGGAGGCCTCGTAGCAGCTGCCTGCAGCTGCTACAAAACTGTCAAAGACACCTATTCCCGGGCCCAAGCTCGCAAGGGGAATTCGCGGCTAGCCCAACACAAGTAACACGGGGGGCACTGCGCATCCCTGCGCCGTCGGTCGAAATGGCCGATATGGTAAAGGTGCTAGAGGACTGGGAAACCTCAGAGACTGGATAACTCGCATGAATCTATTCAAGACGTTCACGTTGAAATGGTGGCAGGGCGCACTTTTTAAATGGGGAGTACTGACGGCCGGAATGGCAATCGGAACTTATTGGCATGGGTTTTTGGCTGACTATCTTTTGCTGCTAATAATATTTGCCTTCGTCAGTTTGGCGTACATCACATACGTGTGGTCGAAGCAATAAATACCCTCCCCGAGGCGTTCGAGACGGATCGCTCTAGATTCGATGCCGTGGCCAGCGCCGGCACTGCAAGTACGCAGGCCATCCATTCAGTATTTCTCAGTACTCTAGTAACGGCTGCGACGCCGCTCTTGGCGATGCGGAGGGGCTCAGGCGCGTGATTCGGACCGGCGTGCTGCGGCTTACAGGAGCAACGCCAGGTCCATGCCCAGCGTGATGACAGCCAGGATGACGGCTGCACCCCAGACGAGCGTGGCTGCGTAAGCGTCCCCGCTGTACCGGGTCTCGGGTCTGTCTGGAACCATGAGTAACGACGTCCTACCCCCAAAACTCAGCTCAGCATCACCACCTTCTTGTCAGAACGCTCGCTGGGTGTTCACAGTCTGTAATGCGCATGGAGCGAGGGCGCGCAAATTTGCGATACGCGTCACGTTGGCCTCTACTGTTGCCGGCGTGCCTGGGCCGGCGCGGCGCTAGAGAGCGTCGTTACTTCCCTCGCGCGGCGCGGCGGCATGCGGGCCGCATTCCTAGAATTTCCAGCGCATCGACAGGCCCGTCGTGCGCGGCCGATTCGCGAACATGCGCACCCGATTGGCCGCCGAGTAATTGTCGGAGAGGTAATCGGAGAGCGCCGCCTGCTTGTCGGATACATTGAGCACGAACAGGTCCAGCTCCCAGGGGCCATGCAGTAATCCGGCGCGCAGGTCGAGCAGCGTGTAGGCCCGCTGAAAGGTCGCGGGGTCGGTACGCTGGAAGAACGGGTAGGACACGCCGACGTACTGTGCGTCCGCGCGCAGGAACCCGTCGTAACCAGAACGTGGCGTGAAGAGGTACTTCGCGCTGGCATTACCGTTCCACAGCGGTACGTTCTCGAGTTGCTGGCCCCTTGTGCCCCCGAGGTTTGGCGCGTCGGCGTCGAGCACCGCCTTGGTATAGCCGACGCCGGCACCGACCTGCAGGTGAGCGCCGATCAGCGACTGGATCTCGAGCTCTCCGCCGTGGACCACCGCCGCGCCGGCGTTCTGCGTGATCTGGTACGAACAGGGAAGTGTCTCTCCCTGTTGAACGTCCTTCCACTTGATATAATAGGCGGCGGCATTGAGAGTGAGGGTGTCGTCCCACCAGCGCGTCTTGGCACCGATCTCGTAGTTCCACAAGCTATCGGGTTGATACGGTCCGTAGTCCTGGCCGCACCCCTTCTGCGCAAGGTTGCTGGTGTTCACGCCGCCAGGACGTACGCCCCTCGAGGCGCTCAGGTAGTAGAGCTGCGCATGGTTCGGGTGATACGACAATTCGGCCTTCGGGTTCAGGCCGGTGCTCTTGGCCGCACCCGCCGACAGAGTCGGACCGCCGTTGCTCCAACCATCCTCGTAGCGTACTGCGTTGTATTCCAGGTCGTACCAGCGTAAACCCGCGGTCGCCTTCCACCGGCTGGTGACCGCATAGTTGAGCTCCGTAAACACCGCCGATTGCCTGGGCGAATAGTCGCCGTGCTGCGAGTAGTTGAGGTCGCTCAACGTCGCACCGCTCAGTAGCACGCTGGTCGTATATGAATTCGCGAATAACGCGGCGTAGTTCGGTGTGAGGTAATTGACGTAGTAGTGACGATTGGTGTTGTTGAAGTAGGCGCCGACCACTCCGCTCAACCGCCCGCCGGCAGGATTGAAGGCGACACGCATCTCTTCGGTGAATTCGTGTGTGGTGATGGTCGGCGAATAGACGCTGGGTACGAATGTTCCCTGTGGAATGGTGACTTCGAGCGCCTCGGTCTCGTCATCCGGTGTATTTTCCCGGCGCACCATGTAGGAGGTTGTCGACAGCAGGTTTCCCCAGCCCAGCTCGTAACTCATCGTCACGTTGCTGAGGACGAAGCGATCGGAGTAGGCCTCGGACAGATTGAACGGGCGCGCCTGGACCAGCGGAGCACCCGACTGACCTGTCGGGATGTCGTAGTTGGGCAGCCCGCGCATCTCGAGATTCTGCATCCAGACGGATGGCGTGACCGTGAAGGCGTCGGTGAGCGCAACTTTGAGGACCGCCCGCGCGCTGTAGAGCTGCTCGCCGTTGACGTTCCGCACGATGGCGCGCGGTTGCGCCGGCGATACGGGATAGGGAGGAAAGGGCGGCGGCGCGGCATTGGGATTGGGAGCCCACACACCGATTTCGCGATCTATGAAGCCGCTCAGGTTCTTGTACGTTCCGACCATCCGCAGCGCCACCCGATCCGTCACGAGCGGGATGTTGTACATCGCGTCGAGCCGGGCATTGCCGCTGCCGTGCTCCGTGTAAGAGCCCTCCCCTCTGGCCGCCCCTTCCGTCTGGTTGAGGTTCGGTTGGTTGGTGATGAACCTGACCGTGCCCCCCATCGAGCTAGCGCCGTACAGAGTCCCCTGAGGTCCGCGCAGGACTTCGACCCGGGCGAGATCGAACAGATCAGGATCGATGCTCGCGCTAGCGCCGTCGCCGCCGGACGGCAGGATCGGTGTCTCGTCGATGTACAGCCCGGTCGTTGGGGAGTTGCCGCCTACGGAGGCGACTCCGCGAATCGAGTAGCTGCTCTGGCCGGGTCCGGCGGAATTCAGAGTCACGCCGGGAATGCGCGCCGCCAAAGAAGAAAAATCCTCGACGCCGAGCTCGGCCAGGGATTGGCCGCTGTAGGCAGCGATGCTGAGCGGTACCTCCTGCAGGTTTTCGCTGCGCTTCTCAGCCGTTACGACGATCTCCTCGAGTGCCGCGGCCGGTACGCCGGCGCCTGGAGCCTGTTGTGCGAGCGCAATGCCCGTCATCACCAGGAACCCCACGGTCAGCACGCCGCTTCTCGGAGTCGGCTTCCGACGCCTCTTGGCCATCCCCGTCTCCCGCTCCCCCGCTGAGGGTAATGGCGCTCCGCGTTCACAGCGCGGAGGCGGTTGGGATCCTCGCATCCGTGAGTTGAGATCGCAACAATCAGCCCCCCCCTCAATGCAGTGAGAACAGGCGGCGGACGTTTGTGAAGCGACACAGGTCGACGCGAGCGGGCCTGCAGTTGAGCGGGAGTGATTCGCTTGCGCCGCGCCGCACAACGGCACTGCGTCGCGTTGACAAGTCCGCAGGCCGCGGCGCAGATTCAGCCCAGAAGACGCGAGGCCGCGCCCGGCCTTCAGGGACTCACGCCGGCGCCCGGCTAAGAACCAAAAACCCCGGAGGAGACAACCGCATGAAATCAATTCTCGGCACCCTGGCTCTCGGCGCCCTGCTGGCGCTCCCCCTGGCCGCGATCGCTGCAGGCGACGCCGCGGACCCGGTGCTCGGAACCTGGAAACTCAATGTGGAGAAGTCCAAGAATGACAAGATGCCCAAGAGCGAGACTCGCACCTACGCGGCAGCGGACGGCGGCGTCAAGCTGAGCTGGAAACGCGTGGGCGCCGATGGAAAGCACACGGCCGTCGAGACCACTTACAAGTACGACGGCAAAGACTACCCGATCACCGGGTCGCCGGACTTCGACAGCCTGAGCGTGAAGCGCGTCGGCTCTCACACGGCCGAAGCGACGCAGAAGCTCAACGGCAAGGTCGCCGGTACCACCAAGCGGACGGTTTCCAAGGACGGCAAGACGCTGACCCTCGTCAGCAAGTCGACGAACGCCAAGGGCGAGGAGACGACCTCGACCATGGTTTACGATCGGCAGTGACGCGCACGCCGGCGCGTTTCACTCGACGCACAGGACCGCTGCGGCGGGCACGGAGGCCCGCCCTGCGCCAGGCGGGGTCGCTGCCGCGGCCTCGCCGCTTTGCCCGGCATCCCGTTGCGCAGCCGCGCGCGGGCCTGGGGCGAGGTGGACGGGTCAGTGTCTGAGGATCCTTCCGCGTCGACGTCCCCGCGGGCGCGCCACGGAAACCGCCAGCGCTTACGCGCCACCCATCCGGCCGCGGCACCCTTCATCACGCGAACCTCTCCTCCCTACGAGATGCTGGAGGAAGAGCAGCTGGTGGCGATCGAGACGCATGCCGACCGGCTCCTCGAGGAGATCGGCATGGAGATCCGCGGCGATCCGGAAGCGATCGACCTGTGGCGCGGCGCGGGCGCCGATATCGAGGGCGGCGCACGCGTCCGGGTCCCGCGGGGGCTGGCGCGGCAGATCATCAGACGCTCGGCGCCGGCCGAGTTCATCCAGTACGCCCGCAACCCCGCACGCTCGGTCACCATCGGCGGTCGCGCGACCGTGTTTGCACCGGCCTACGGTCCGCCCTTCGTGAGCGATGCCGAGGGTGGACGGCGTTACGGCACGCTCGAGGACTTCAGGAACTTCGTGAAGCTTGCCTACCTCACCCCCTGGCTGCACCACTCCGGCGGCACGGTGTGTGAGCCTACGGACATTCCCGTCAACAAGCGCCACCTCGACATGGTTTACGCCCACATGTCGCTCTCTGACAAAGCCTTCATGGGTTCGGTCACCACGGCGGCACGCGCGGCGGATTCGATCGAGATGTGTCGAATTCTGTTCGGAGCGGAATTCGTCGACAGCCATTGTGTCATCCTGGGAAACGTCAACGTCAACTCGCCGTTGGTCCTCGACGGCGAAGCGAGTCGCGTGATACGCACCTATGCCGCCGCCAATCAGGCTCCCGTGTGTGTGCCCTTCATCCTGGGAGGCGCCATGGGGCCGGTGACCACCGCGGGTGGGCTTGCCCAATGCTTTGCCGAGGCGATGTTTTGTGTCGCGCTGGGTCAACTCGCGCGGCCTGGTTCTCCCGTCATCCTCGGCAATTTCCTGTCCTCGATCTCGCTGAAGAGCGGCGCGCCGACCTTCGGCACGCCCGAGCCGGCGCTGGCGTACTTTGCGATCGGCCAGCTGGCGCGCCGACTGGGCGTTGCGCTTCGCTGCGGCGGCAACCTGTGCGCATCCAAGGTTCCGGATGCGCAGGCCGCTTACGAGAGCGCCAATTCACTGTGGCCGGCGTTCCTCGCCGGGGCGAATTTCATCCTGCACGCGGCCGGCTGGCTGGAGGCGGGACTGGTCATGTCGTATGAGAAGTTCGTCATGGATGCCGAGCAGTGCGGCGCCTTTCACGTGGTCGGCCGCGGCATGCCGCTCGATGAGAACGGCTTCGCCCTGGATGCATTCCGCGAAGTCGGCCCCGGCAGTCACTTCCTGGGTTGCGCGCATACGCTGCGCAATTACGAGACGGCCTTCTTCGATTACGAGTTGTCGGACAACAATTCCTTCGAGCAGTGGTCCCAGGACGGCGCCCACGACATCGTCTGGCGCGCCAACCGCAAGTGGAAGGCCATGCTCGCGTCCTACCAGGCGCCGGCCCTCGATCCTGCGACACGGGAGGCGCTGGAGTCGTTCATCGCCAGACGCAAGGCCTCGATGCCGGATATGAATTATTGAGGCGCCCGCGCGGCGCCTGCCTCGGCCATCACCACTTTGCCGCGCAGGACGGTGATCGATGCCGGCGGCAACGCGAACCTCGTCGACGGGCCGGCTGCAACCGTGCTGCTCACCGGCGGCCCATCCGGGTCGGCCCTTCCGCCCCCGACCCCGGGATGCCACTGATATTCGGCCTTGCCGAACAGGATCGTCGCTACAGCCCCGCTGAACCCGCCCGAGAGGTGGCGAAGCGGATCCTCGAAACGCACCGTGACCTCGTGGGCGTTGTCCTGGTCCTTGTTGACGATGAGCAGCGCCCAGCGGTCGTCGGGCCGCAGCACGGGGTAGGCCGTGACGAGCGCATGCCCTGCTCCGTCAGTGACATCGGCGCTCGCAGCGAACACACGATGCACGCCGTTGCCCGGCTGCAGCCATTCGAGGTTGATAAGGCGGCTGGCGAAGTACTGTGCCAGCGGCTGTTTCACCTTGTAGTCCTTGTCGGCGGAAAAGAAGTTGAACGTGCCCGGCGACCCGTTGTGGCCGGGGGCCATTGGCTCGGGCATGTAGTGAAAGTAATACACTGCGCTGCCGCCGCCGGCGAGAAACGCCCCGATATAGTCGGCGAGCCACAAACCGCTCCACAGGTCCAGATAAGCCTCGGAGTTCTGTGGCGAGATGTTGGATTCGGTGATGAACAGCGGCACCTCGGGCGGGACGCCATCCTCGCGCCATACGCGCATGATGTGGGTGACGAGATACGCCTCGTCGTACAGGCTGCTCCAGACGATCTTGCCGGCATCGAACGGGTAGTGTTCGAACGAGAAGAACGCCAACTCGCCGAGCTTGCCGTGCGCCTTCAGATAGCGGATGAAGCGCCCGGTCCACGACGTATTCCCGTCCGCATCCGCCCAGGTCTGAACGTCTTCGTTCTGTCCGGTGAATATCGGTCCGCCGAGCCGCAAGCCGGGATCGACGCGATGCAACGCCGCGGCGAACTGCACGTAGAGCGCGGCATAGTCCTCCGGCACAGTGTAGTGACCGTCCGGCTCCTCGCCCATCTCGACATAGGAGACCGGATAGCCTCGGCTCTTGAGGTATTGCAGCTCCGCTGCCGCGTCCTCCGGAGTCGAGTAGAGCATCGCGATCGGAATCATCGCCGGCAGGCCGCGGGTGATCCCGCTGGTGAAGAATCGGTCGAATCCGACCTGCTCCCCGGCGCGCTCGTCGAGGTCGCGGCTCTCGTGCCAGGGATCGACCGACGAGCAATAGGTCGCGGTCTGGTCCTGATCGGGTGTATGGCGTAGCAGATCGTGGAACTGACCGTCGTTGCTTACGCTGCCGAGGGAAATCTCGGCGATCGCAAAGCCTGCGCAGTTGCGCGGATCGTCATGGTTCGTTGCGCTGCAGGTGTTGGACGATGCGCTCATCAGGATGCGCACGAACTGCGCTGTGACCGCGCGGTCCGCGAGTTGCAGTGTCTCGCTGCCGCCCCTGCCCTGCTCCATCGCGCCGTGCGGGAACAACTGCCAGCTTCCCGCGGCGGGCTTCTTGATCGGGTCCTCGCCCGTCCAGAATTGCACCACATACCGCGTCGCGTGCGGCTCGGCCCAGTCGATGCGGATCGCCTGCACGGACTGCTTGCTGGCGAGATCGAGGATGACCCATTGCGGATGCGCGGCATCGTCCTCACCCGTGAAACGCCGGGTCAGGTACGGATTGCTCTTCCAGAAGGTCTTCTTATCGCCATCGGTGAGGCGCGAATAGCCGACGGTGTCGGTGCCATCGTCGCGGGTGACGCCGCGCCGCGGCAGCGGATAGCCGTAGGAGTGGATGATCGGCTCTTTCCCCGGCCGCGCATCGCCGACGAAGTAGCCGCGCCCGCCGCTCTCGCTCCATGTCCCCCGTGGGTTCCAGTGCCAGGCCTCGGTGTGCAGCTCGGTATTCTGGCGGTAAGTGACCGTCTGCCAGCCAGCGGACTGAATGCGCCGGATCGTCTCGGCGTTGAAAAGCTTGTCGGCGGCCCCGTAGGGAAGCCGATCGACCCCGGCGCCGAGCGCCTCGGTGGGCCGGATGCTGTTGGTCACGTGCTCCGGGGCCGCATCCACGCGGATGGCCTGTGCATGGCACGGCGCGGCGAGCAGCGTAACGAGGACGCACGGCATCGCCGCTTTCATCTGGTCATGTCTCCCTCGATGGCGCGTTGCGGCGCTCGACCGGGCGCGAGCGCTCAGAACGTGAGGCGCACCCCGAAATAGTACTGCCGCCCGTTGACGTATCGGCCGATGGGCATATCCCGGCTGAATCCGTAGGACTTCAAGGTCGGATTGTTGAGATTCAGCCCGTCGAACGTGAACGTGACGGTGTCGCCGAGCTTGTAGTTGAGCGAGAGCGCGAGATCGCCGACCGCATCGTCGTACTCCGGCACGCCGGTCACGAGTCCCTGCAGGTACTTGGAGCGGTAGTTGTAGGCGACCCGCGCACTGAACACCTGGTTCTCCCAGTAGACCTCGGCGTTACCGGTGAACTTCGAGGCGCCGTAGACGTCCTGCCGGTCGGCGGTCCTGCCGTCGGCGAGCGTGAAGTTCAGGTACGTGCCGAACCCCCACCACAGCGGCTGCTGCCACGCGACTTCGACCCCCTCGTCGTGCGCGGCGATGTTGACCGGATACGTCACCGAGTAGAGAGAGAAGTGCTTGTAGGTGTTGTTGTAGAGATTCTGCAGCTTGGTCTGCAATTCCACGTACGAGGTCAGGTCCATGTAGAAGAGCCCGATCGACAGCAGCGAGCGGGGTCGGAAGTACCACTCGAGCCCCATGTCATAGTTCGTCGAGCGCACGGGCCTGAGGTCGACGTTCCCGCCGGTGCCGGCGAGCGCGAGATCATCCAGCTGCGGCGTGGGCGTCAGCACATTGTAGTCGGGGCGTGACAGCGTGCGGGCCACGGCGATGCGGGCGATGAGTTCGCGTGTCAGGTCGAACTTGAAGTTCGTGCTCGGCAGCACGTCCGTGAACGTGTGGCCGACCACATTCTGCGTGTAGTAGTTGATCGTTCCGGTCGAATCGCAGCCCGCCACAGGGAACTGCGCATAGGGGGTCGGCTGGCAGACGACCCCGGCGGGCGGCGAAGAATAATAGAGTACGCTTTCCCGCGTACGCACCGCGCGCACGCCGAAGTTCCCGTGCCAGCTGGAGCCCCCGATGTCGGCCATCGCATACGCGGCGCTGGTCTTCTCCTGAACGCTGAATTCGTCGTTCCAGGGATGGATCGAGTTCAGCGCCGGATTGTAGGTCTGCTGCCATGCGTACACCGCGTTCTGGTCGATCTGCCAGAAGGTGCGACTGTAGCCGGGCGGCGGGTTCAAGCGGTTCTGGTAGTTACCCGGGTAAAGCTGACCGTTCCAGGCGGGGAAAGTCGTAACGTCGCACCCCGTCGGAGAGGTCGCGCAGGGCCCGCCGATGGGCCAGGACCCGTCCGCGGGCCAATGCACCGCGCGATTGTGATCCGCAAAGCGGACACCGAGCTGCGCGGACTCCCAGATCCCGTCATGGATGGCGAGCTGTGCGTCCGCCTGTCCATAGTTCTCGGCATCGACCGTTCGCACGATGGAATGCCAGGAGGCGCTCGTCCACATGTTCGGATCGTTGAACTGGCTCACGTACGAACCGTTGCCCGTGGACTGGCCGGGAGCCGGCCAGGAGATCGCCGACAGCCCGGAGGTGCCGTTCATGGTGTAGTTGAGGCCGCCCACCCCCCAGGATGCCTCGTAGCCGTTGTCCCCCGGCGTCGACCCGATGCCGCGGGAGTGCCCGAGCTTGGTCGAAATCGTCAGATTGGACGTCGGACGATAGGCACCCGTCAGATCCGCGAAGTAAGTCTCGGAGAAGGCGAACGGCCGATAGATCTTGTCGGAGAGACCCGGGTTGATGCATCCCGCGCCCCCGGTGCCGCCGCTGGGGAGAGAGCACGTGCCGCTCGCGGAGTTGACCGGGCCGACATCGGGAAAATTCGCCGCCACCAGCACGTTATTGCGCACGGTGTAGCTGGTCGGCAGGATCCCGGCGCCGATCACGCCGGCCGGATTGCCGAGGAAGCTCGTGTCGTAGCTCGGCGCATGCATGTGCGAGTAGAACCCGCTCACATCGAGAGAGAGCGCGTCCCCGGGCTGCCACTGCAGATCCGCCACGCCGCCCCTGCGAATGCGGGTATGCCGCAGCAAGGTCTCATTGATGTTTTTCGGATACAGCACGCCGTTGAGGTCGGGATGCGCGGCGACCAGCGGGGAAGTCGAATCGATCACGCCGTAGCCCAGGAACTCCTGCCCGTCGCGCCGCTCATGGCGCTCCTCGCTGAACAGCTGCACGAGGCTGCCGAAGGTGCTGGAGTCGTTCTTCCAGTTCACGAGTGCGTTGAGCTGCGGGTCGGCCTTGTTCGGCAGGTCATTGTAGAAGGCCTGGGCCGTTACCGATGTAGTGAAGGCCCGCTTGAACCCCAGAGGCTTGCGGGTCTGGATGTCGACCACACCCGCTACGCCACCCTCGATCTGATCCGCCTGCGCACTCTTGTAGACTACGATGCGGTCGGCGATCTCCGAGGGCAGCAGCGCATAACTCACGCTGCGCCCGACGGTCGATCCGGCTCCTCCCTGGTCCTGTACGAACCAATCCCCGGTGGCGATGGTATGACCGTTGATCAGTGTCTGAGTCAGGGAAGGCGACGTGCCGCGAATGGCGACGCGATCGTTCTCGGAGAACCCGCCCTCTCCTGCGCCGGCTTTGCTTATATTGACGCCCGGAAGACGCTGCAGGGCATCCGCAAGGTTCTTGTCGGGCAGCTTGCCCATGTCCTCGGCGCTGACCACGTCCACCACCTGGGTCGCTTCGCGCTTGGCGTTGATCGACTTCTCGAGACTGGCGCGGATGCCCGTTATGACGACGACCTCCAGATCCGAGTTGGTGAGTCCGCTCGTGCTTGGGCTCGGAGCCGCGGCGCCGGTGCCCTGCGCCGTCGTTGCCGGCGCTCCGGGCGGTAGCGCCTGAACCGCGAGGCAGAAACCGCCGAGTGCCATCGCCGCTACCGCTGCGACACTTGTTCGTCGTGTCTTCATGTTTTCACTCCCCGAGGTTCGTGCGCGTGTGTGCCGGCCCCCGCTCCGGGGTGTCCTGCCACCTGAGTCAGTCATGCGCGTTGCGCCGCGCGCCGAGGCCAATGAGATCGAGCAGGCCGACCGTCTCATTGCGAATGAGCGGCCGGGCCCACCAGGCGATGCTCAATATGAAGCCGAGCGTTGCGAACACCGTCAGCATCGCCATACGCAGGCCGACGTGGTCGCCGAGCATCCCGACCAGCAGCGGCACGATGGCACCGCCGAGTATTCCGGTGCACAAAATGCCGGAGAAGGCGCCGTGGTGCTCGCTCATCGAATTGAGCGCCAGCGAGAAAATGATCGAGAACATCACCGACAGGAAGAAGCCGCTGGCCGGAAACGCCAGCAACGCGGTGTCCGCCGACCCGAACAACGCCAGCGCCACGCACAGCAGCGCGAGCAGCGTAAAGCCCGCCAGCACCGCCTTCGCGTCCAGGAGCCTCAGCAGCACCATGCCCAGCACGCAGCCGATGGACATGAGTCCCCAGAACAAGCTGACGGCGCGCGCACCTTCATGCGTGGGCGAGAAATGGTGATAGGTGCTGAGGAACTGCGACATCCAGTTCGCCAGGCTCTGCTCGGTACCCACGTAGGCAACGATGCCGAGAAAGAACAGCTGCACCGGGCGCCGCGTGATCAACTGGCGATAGACATCGAAGCCGCCGGAGCGCTCGCTGGCAGCCAGGTTGACACGCGGGATCGTCAACCAGCTGGTGACGGCGATCAGCGCTCCGAACACCAGGACGAATACCCAGTAGAACAGCACCCAGGCGAGCGGCCGCTGCGATGCTCCCGGAGCCCGCATCAGCGCGGCGAAGATCAGCGGGCTCAGGTAGGAGGCGAGGCCGAACACCAGCTGCCCCATGACCGAAAAGAACGCGAAGTGCGCTTCCCCGCCGGTCGTGCGCATGAGCGGATTGATCACCACCTGCAGCATCGCCATGCCCAGACCAATCACGAAAAGGCCGCCGACGACGGCCGCATAGGTCGGATACAGCCCGATCGCGAGGCAACCGGTGAGATTGAGCGCAAACGCCGCGAGCAGCGTGGCGCGCGGCCCGCGCGCCTCGACCAGTGCGCCGGCCGGAATCGAGATCAGGCCGTAGGCCAGGAAAAACGAGAACGGCAGAAAACCTGCCAGCCCGAGGCTCAGGTGGAAATCGCCGATGATGATGGGCATCAGCGGACCGATGAGGTTCGTCACGAACGAAATGACGAACCACACCAGCATGATGTAGACGATGATCAGGCTGCGCTTCCTCATGCCTGTGCCAGTGTGGTGGAACAGGGCGGCACGCGCAGGCCGGCGAGCTCCCCGGCACCGATCGAGCGGCGCGGAAAGCGCGAAATGATCGCCGCCGCGGCACTGCAACCGGCCGCGAGCGATTGCGCGAGCTCCGCGCCGTTGAGCCGAGCGAGCAGGTAGCCGGCGTTGAACGAATCACCCGCGCCGATCGTGTCGAAGATGCTCGCCTGCGGTGGGGCGCATTCGCAGCGCCGCCCGTCCTGCGCGCCGCTCGCCCCGCGCGCCCCGGTCTTCGCCACCAGCGTGGCACCCGGCTTGAGCATGGGAAGAATGCGATCGATCGCGACGCTGAGGTCGGGCGCGTCGGCGAGGCTGCGGACCTCGAGCTCATTGAGCAGCACGTGATCGCAATGGGAGATCCAGCCTGCAACTTCCGCGCGCACCGCGAGGTTCCAGTCCTGCGGGGGCCAGTTGGTGTCGAGCGCCACCTGGTAGCCGAGCGCGGCCAGCTCGGCGATCAGTCGGGAATAAGAGGCACGCAGCGCCGGCGTGAGAAAAACCCCCGACAGCAGGGCGATCGAGTTCGCGTGCCGCGCCGGCGCCAGGCGCGAGCGCACCAGCTCATAGGAGAGTTTCTCCAGGTGGCCGCGCGTGGTGAGGAACGTCCGTTCGCCGCAGCTGTGGATGAGTCCCACGCTGAGCGTCGTCGCCGCCTCGCACACCTCGAGCGATGCCCCGAGGCTGTGAAATTGCGCACCGAGCCAGCGGCCGGCATCGTCGTTTCCTACGGCCGACAGCAGCTGCGAAAAGCCTCCGAGATAACTCACGGCGAGCGCCGCGTTGCCGGCGGAGCCGCCCGCGCGCAGCTCGCTGCGCTCCATGAGGGTCTCGGTACCGAGTCGCGGCCACTGCGACATCGGACCGAGCACCAGATCGATTCCAATGTCGCCGATGATCAGCAACCGCTGGCGCTCACCCCCCATCGGCCGACTGTAAATCACCCTTCAAATAAATACAACTACTGGATGTACGTAATCTAGAGCCGCCCTGCCCGACTCCTCGCGCGGTGGCCCATCAGGTTCTCCACATCGGCGCCCGTGCGGCGATCCTGGTGCAGAACCTCGAGCCGCGGTGAGAGCAGGTCGTAGATCGGCAGCACGGCGGCGCCGAGGATGGAGCTGTCCTCGCGCCGTTGCGACAACAGGATCCTATCGGTCGGGGCTGCGATGCCGCCGCGCACCGAGTGCAGCAGCGGTTGAGCCAGAGCGACCAGACGCTCGACCAGCAGCTTGGGTGCCGAGCCGCCGATCACGATGGTGAACGGATCGAGCATGTTCTCGATGATGCACACCGCATCGCGCAACCGCTCGGCCGCCTGGCGGCACCACGCCTGCAACGCCGGCGCGGTGCTGCTCTCGAGCAGCGCCACGATCAGCGCATCTCGGTCCGGATGCTCGGCGATGCCGAGCGCCTCGGCGAGGGAGTGCAGCGACAGATAGCGTTCCAGGCAGCCGGCGTTCCCGCAGTAACAGGGCTTGCCGCCCGGGACCACCGGAATGTGACCGATCTCGGTTGCATTGCCGTTGGCACCGCGATAGGCGGATCGGTTCACGACCAGCGTGCCACCGAGCCCGACGCCGAAATGCAGGTAGAAGAAACCGTCGAGAGATTTGGCCACGCCAAACAGGCTCTCGCCGAGCGCTGCCGCCACGCTGTCGACGCTGTAGAACACCCGCAGCCGCGTGGCATCGCGCAACTCGTCGAGTACCGAGAGGTCGCTCCACCCTTCGAGCGTAGTCGGACCGACAAAACTGATATCGGTCTTCACCAGCGGGCCCGGAAGCGCGACACCGACGCCCCAGACACGCTCGGAGGCTGCCGGACGGCGCAGCAGGTCGTTGATCAACCCGACCATCGCAGCAAGCACGCGATGCTGATCGTGGGTGTCGAGATCGACTTCGTGCCGCCCGAGAATGTCGCCCACCAGGTTCACGAGCGCCGCGGAAGCCCGGCCGGGCTCCAGGCTGATGCCGATCGAGTTGCCTGCGTTCGGGTTCAGTGCGAACGCGATCGGTGGCTGGCCGCGCGATTTCACCCCGGTCACGCGGCTCGCCACGATGAGCCCGATCGTCTCCAGATCGTTGGTGATGTTCGCGACGGTCTGCGGGCTCAGCGAAACCCTGTCGACGATCTCGCGTCGCGAGATCGTACCCCGGCGGCGGATGACATCGAGAACGATCCGTCGGTTATAGGGGGCACTCGACTGCTGCGTCGTACCACGGCTGAGCATTGTCGGGGCGCATTATACACATCCAGTGGTGCATTAATTACCGACCGACCGAGGGCACTCGATGCGCGAGAATGCTTCGTGGGCGAGTTTTCGGCGCACCTTCGTGCCAATTCCGCATGAGACAGCCTGACGAGCGGCCGCCGGACGCTACCAGATGGGCCTCGGGTATACGCCGATCCAGTCCGGGTTGCTGATGGTGCCGCAGGCACTCGCGGCCATGAGCCTGAAGATGAGCATGCCGCGCATCCTGGCGCGCTTCGGTTATCGCACGGTGCTCGTGTCCAACACTGCGATGTTGGGTCTGCTCATCATCCTGTTCGCGAGCATCGCAGCCGCCACGCCCGTGTGGCTCGTCGTCGGGCAGCTCTTCCTGTTTGGTTTCCTTCAGTCGCTGCAGTTCACCAGCATGAACACGCTCGTCGGCGCCGAGGCGGCGGGCGATGCCAGCACCATCGCCAGCATGGCGCAGCGGCGCCCGCGGGCGACTGCGCACGAAGACACGCGGCGTATAATCGGCTCAGGCGTCGGCTCCCCTCAAACAGGAAACAATAACCATGACAACGACTCCGTCCGATGAAGCACGCCAGCTTCGCGAGCAACTAAGCGGCGCGGTTAGTCGCC
The DNA here is from genome assembly GCA_035937715.1 of Steroidobacteraceae bacterium. Lineage (GTDB taxonomy): Bacteria > Pseudomonadota > Gammaproteobacteria > Steroidobacterales > Steroidobacteraceae > 13-2-20CM-66-19. The sequence goes on from DASZHQ010000107.1 coordinate 15,253, forward strand.
ATTGGGTGCTGTTTCTTTCCGAAGGCATCGCGCTGGTCATTCTCGGCCTGCTGGCGCTGATGGCTCCGGCCATCGCTTCCGTCGCGGCGACGGTGTTCTTCGGCTGGATCCTGCTGCTGAGCGGCATCGTGGGACTCGTGGCCACCTTCCGCGCCCGGCGCGCTCCCGGGTTCTGGTGGTCATTGCTGTCGGCGCTGTTGGGCACCGTGGCCGGGGTGGTGCTGCTGGGCTGGCCGTTGCAGGGAACTCTATCGCTGACGGCGGTGCTGATCGCGTTCCTGCTGCTCGAGGGCGCGCTGTCCATCATGTACGCGCTCGAGCATCGCGGCGCTCTCTCGGGCCGCTGGGGCTGGATGCTCGCCAGCGGCATCCTCGATATGGGCCTGGGCCTGCTGCTGCTCGCCGGGCTGCCCGGCACGGCGCTGTGGGCACTCGGCCTGCTCCTCGGCCTGAACCTGCTTTTCGGCGGATGGGCGTTGATCTTCATGGCGCTGCACGCACGCCCTGACTCTGCCCGCACGCCTGCGACCTAGTCAGGCCACTTATGAAAATCGCTGTCGAGGTGATCGGCTGGATTGGCGCCACTCTCATTGTGGGTGCGTATGCACTGTTGTCGGGCGGCAGGCTCAAGGCGGAATCGCTCACCTACCATGTCATCAACATTCTGGGCGCGGGCGGCTGCATGCTGAACAGCGGCTGGAATGGAGCACTGCCCTCTGCAGCACTGAACATCATCTGGATCGGTATCGGTCTGCACGCCTTGCGGCAGCATCGCCGCTTGCACGTCAAGGCTGGCTGCGCAGGCTAGTCGTGCTGGTGAGCCGGGACGACCTGGGGGCGGCTGCCACGCCGCCTTGATTGATGCCACGCCGCGGCTGGCTCATAGCACTCCTGCTCGTGGTTGCGGCGGCAGCACCCCTGCCTGCCGCCGCCACCTGCAAGCTCCGGGTTGCCGAGATGGCCGTGACCATGAGCGAGCTGCGGCCGATGGTTCATGCGCAGATCAACGGCACCGATACCCTGTTCATCGCCGACAGCGGCGCGTTCTACAGCATGCTGACACGCGGCACTGCGGCTGAATTCAAACTGCCGCTGGCGTCGCTCCCTTTCGGATTCATGCTGCGTGGAGTGGGCGGAGAAGCGCAGGGGTGGTTGACTCACGTCAGCACTTTCACGCTCCTGGACGTTCCACTCCACAACACCGAGTTCATCGTTGTCGGCAACGAGCTCGGCGCAGGCGCGGCGGGCGTGCTGGGTCAGGACGTGTTCCGGATCTTCGGAGACGTCGAGTACGACCTGGCGAATGGCCTGATCCGCATCGTGAAGACCAAGGACTGTCGCGACTCGCCGCTGGCCTACTGGGCGAAAGCGCAGCCCTATTCAGCTATCGAAATCGACCATGCGACGCCTGCGTCGCCACACACCACCAGTGTCGCATTCCTCAATGGCACAAAGATCCGCGTCATGTTCGACACCGGTGCTGCCACTTCGGTGCTGACGCTGGAAGCCGCGAAACGTGCCGGGATTACCCCCAACAGCGAGGGCGTAGTCCCCGCCGGGGAGTCGTACGGCATCGGGCGGCGGGTGGTGAAAACCTGGATTGCGCCGTTTCCGAGCTTCAGGATCGGCGATGAGGAGGTGCGCAACACGCATCTGCGCTTCGGCGCAGGTACGATGCTGAATGTCGACATGCTGATCGGCGCCGATTTCTTTCTGTCGCATCGGGTCTACGTCGCCAACAGCCAGCACAAGCTCTACTTCACCTACAACGGTGGCCCGGTGTTCAATCTGACTGCTCGACCGGCGGTGGCGAATAACAGCCTCGCGCCGGCCGGAACCGCGCCGACCGATGCCACGGCGCAGACCCGCGCGCCGGCCGCTGCGTCCGCAGATCAGCCCGCCGACGCTTCGGGTTTCGCGCGTCGTGGGGCCGCCTTCGCGGCACGTCGTGACTTTGAACGTGCGATTGCCGACCTGACACGCGCCTGCGAGCTCGCCCCGGCTGAGGCGAATTACTTCTACCAGCGCGGCCTGGCTCATTGGGGCAACCGGCAACCGGATCTGGCGATGGCCGACCTCAACCAGGCGCTCAAACTGAAGCCGGACAACCTGGCCGCCCGCGTGGCGCGCGCCGATCTGCACGTGACGCGGCAGGAAATTCCGGCAGCGGTCGCCGATCTCGACGCCGCGGAGCGGGCGGCCCCCAAGGAAGCTGATGTCCGCATCCGCATGGCGGACCTCTACCTGCTCGCGGGGGAGTTCGCATCGGCGGCCCTTCAGGTCACTCTGTGGATCGATGCGCACGGCTGGGACAATGTGCAGATGCCGCGAGCGAGGTTTCTGCGTTGCCGGGCGAGAGCGCTGTGGGGAGAGGAGCTCGACAAGGCGCTCAACGACTGTGATGCCGCCGTGAAGCTAAGACCCAATACGGCGGCTTTCCTCGAAAGCCGCGCGCTCGTGCAGCTGCGCCGGGGCGAGTACGACAAGGCAATGGCCGACTACGATCGCGCCCTGAGCCTGGGATCAAAGGATCCCTGGACGTACTACGGCCGGGGCCTGGCAAGATTGCGCAAAGGCATGACCGCCCAGGGGCAGGCGGACCTCGCCGCGGCAGGTGCGCTGCGGCCGAAAATCGCGGAGGAGGCGGCCAGGCGTGGCATCTCGCCGTAGCGAGCGCGCAGCGCGCCGCTCCTCGACTGATCGCCGGCTAGATTTTCGACATCGCCTGCGCCAGGACCTTCTCTTTTTGCTCCTGCTTGAGCCCCAAGGACTCGATCCTTATCAGCACGTCCTTCTTCGCAGCGCTGAATCCCCCCGCGACGGTGGGGCCCGATGCCTCCCACGCAGGATTCGCAGTCGGGGCGCCCCCGGCCATGACCTGCTCCGTCGCCTTTGTCGCGTTCGGCGAAACCTGCAGGCTGCTCGCAAACCCCTTGGCAGCGCCCTGAATCAGTGAGGTTTTCTCGCGGACGTCCCGGAAACCGCCGGTCCACTGGACCGTGAGTTCGGCCTGCATGCCGATATTGCCTGCAGCCGCTTGCGGAAACGTACAGGTATCGCCCTTGGAGGTCGGGTCACCGCTCAGTGGCCCCATGATTGCTTCGGCTTCCGCACGGCTGAGCAGCGTGCAGGGATCAACGTGCTTTGGGCGGTGGGCGGTCTCATAGGCGATGGCAGGCTCCACGGCCCTGGTCCCGTCGATCGACAGCGGCTTGTCGAGGCGCTTGAGCGCCGCATCCGCCAGCTTGGCGGCCTGTGGGATCGTTACCGACGTCGTGCCGCCGATGTCGATGCTCACGGTCTGATCACCGCGCAGCGCCATGAAAGTGCAACAGGTCATGACGCGCGCCTCATCCCACTCGCCCGCGATCTCGGAGCCGTCGGCCAGATGCAGCATGCCCTTCGTAGGTCCCTGGTTGGTCATGGATGCGACCGATCCGAACATCCTCCAGACCATCGCGCCGCCGCTCCAGGACACCTCGACCACGATGGTGTGGAAGCCGGCATCTTCGTAGGTGCAATTCTCGCCCCCTGCCTGCGGCGCGCCCCCCTGAGTGTGGAAGGGCGGCGTCGCGAGCGGGGCACCGAGTACGCCTTCGACCTCCTTCGGATCGAGCAGCGAGCATGGATCCTGTTCCGCCGGCGGTTCGGCGGCGGTCTTCGTCGTCGCCACTACGGGCGTGCTGCTCGATCGGTGGCTACAGCCGGCCAGCAGTGTCAGAGAAAGAATCGAGGTGAGGAATACAACACGCGGCATCATGGAAGACCCTCCCGCCTGCGTCGTCGCGCTGCGCGGCGCCGACCTGGG
>DASZHQ010000108.1:0-4080 GCA_035937715.1 Steroidobacteraceae bacterium
GTGCCGCCGGAAGCTGCGCTGCGCAGCAGGAGCGAGAGCACCGTGCCGGGCGAGCGGGGGCCGAGATTGGTGCCGAGCACGGCATCGAGCGCCAGAGCGCCCTTCAGCAGCGCCAGGGTGAAGCGCTCTTCGAGAAGATCGTGCACGCACATGCCGCCGATGCGCAGCAGCTCGCGCATGTCGCGGCGCCCGAGGCGGCGGATGCGCCAGCCGAGGCCCAGGAGCGCGGCGCGGTCGCGCCAGCCATCGGTGCCGAGCCGGGGCGGTGTGCGGCCGAGCACCGGATGCAGCGCGCGGGCCAGGCGCCCGAGAAGCGAGCGCCACTCGCCCAGAGCTGCCGCGTCCGCCGCCGAGCGCGCGGCGAGCCCCGTGAGCTCTCCCGCACCGAGCTGCAGGTGGCGCGTGTCCTGCGACAGGGCCAGCGTCGGCAGGCCCGCCGCGGCGAGCTTGAGGCCCTGCGCTGCAAGACCCAGCTCGCGCATCAGCGCCGGGGGCATGAGATGCAGCAGATGCGCGCAGGCGGAAGCGCTGAACCCGGGCGCGAACTCGCGTGTGACGGCCGCCCCCCCTACCCGCTCGGCCGCCTCGAGCACCAGCACCTTGCGCCCGGCGCGCGCGAGGTAGGTGGCGCATACGAGGCCGTTGTGGCCGCCCCCGATCACGATGCTGTCGTAGCGCGTGTTTGCCGCCGCGTTCACTTGAGCCGCCCCAGATCGCGCAGCACGGCGCCGGCCGCGTTGGCTCCGGGGGCGCCCATGACTCCCCCGCCGGGGTGGGTGCTCGAGCCGCACATGTACAGGCCGCGCAGCGGGGCGCGGTACTGCGCGTAGCCGGGAAGCGGGCGATTGAACAGCAGCTGATCAAAGGTCAGCTCACCCTGGAAGATGTTGCCCTCGGTCAGGCCCACCTCGTTCTCCAGGTCGCGCGGGGTGCGAATCTCGGCGTGCAGGATCAGATCCTTGAAGTCGGGGCTGTGGCGCGCGATCGCATCGATCACCGTGTTGCCGAAGGCCTGGCGCTTCTCGGCCGTCCACTCGCCCTCGGCGAGCTGGTAGGGACAGTACTGCACGAACACCGACATGTAGTGCTTGCCGTCCGGCGCCATGGTCGGATCGATCTGCGTCGGAATGAGCATGTCGACATAGGGCGCGCGCGACCAGCGCCCCTCTTTCCAGTCATCATAGGCACGCTCGACCATCTCGAGCGTATCGGTGATGTGCAGGTCGCCGCGCGTCGCCGGCGAACCCTGCGGGATGGCCGGGAAGTGCGGCAGGCCATCGAGCGCGATGTTGAGCTTGCCGGAGGAGCCGCGGATCTTGAAGCGGCGTACCTGCTCGAGGAACTCCGGCGGCAGGTGCTCGGGCGCCACGGTCTCGAGGAACGTGCGCTTCACGTCGAGATTGGAGACCACGACAGGGGCAGCGATCTCCTCCCCGTCCGCGAGCACCACGCCCGTGGCGCGTCCGTGGCGCACCAGGATCTGCTCGACCGGCGCGCTTGCGCGCACCGTCCCCCCGCTCGCCTGGAGCGACGCCGCGAGCGCCTGCGTGATGGCGCCCATGCCGCCGCGCGCGAAGCCCCAGGCACCTACCGCGCCGTCGATGCTGCCCATGTAGTGGTGCAGCAGCACGTAGGCGGAGCCGGGCGAGCGCGGCCCGAGCGCCGTGCCGATGATCGAGCTGCCCGAGAGGTGCGCCTTGACGATCTCGCTTTCGAAGTACTCCTCGAGCATGTCGGCGCAGCTCATCGTGAAGAAGCGCAGCGTGTCGTACATGCGCGCCTCGCCAAGCCGGCCGAGATGCCTGCCGAGGAAGAGCAGCTCGCGCAGGTCGCGCGGCTTGAAGGAAGTCGGGTCGGGCGGGGTGCGCAGCAGCAGCGGCTTGATGAAGCGGCAGTGCCGCAGCATGTCGCGTACGTAGCGGTCGTAGGCTTCCGCGTCATGGCGCGAGTGGCGCGCGATCTCCCGCCGCATGGCGTCGTGGTTGTCGTAGACCGCCAGATGCCCGCCGTCGCGCATCATGGTGCAGCCGCCCTCGTAGGGGATGATCTGCAGCCCGTACGCCGGCAGCTCGAGGGCGCGGATGATCTCCGTGCGCAGCAGGCTGCACACGTAGGAGCAGTTGGAGTAGGTGAACCCGTCGTAGAGGCGGCGGCTGACCGCCGCGCCGCCGATGTAGGGGTTGCGCTCGAGCACCAGCACCTTGAGCCCGGCGCGCGCGAGGTAGCAGGCGTTCACCAGGCCGTTGTGCCCGGCGCCGACGACGATGGCGTCGTAGCGGTTCGCGGCCCCGTTCGCGGCCCCCCTGCTCACGGCCGGCGCCCCCCGCCCGTGCTCAGGCAGGCACGCGGCGCGAGGCGGGCAGGGAATCCAGCGTGCGGTCGACGGCCACCTCAAAGGCTGCGAGCGTGTCTTTCAGGCACGAATCGTCGTGGGCGGCCGACATGAACCACGGCTCGCGCGAGTCCGGCTCGCACAGGATGCACTCATCGTGCAGCACTCGCGCGACCGCGTCGTAGAAGGTGTAGTCGCTCCCCTTCCAGTCGCGGTAAGTGCGCGGTGGATCGTGGGCGAAGTACAAGCCGCTCATGGAAGGATGTCCGACGAAGCTGTGGGCGATGCCACGGGCCTTGAGGATAGCGCTCTTGCCGGTGCGCAGCCGCGTGCCGTAGGCGGCGAGACGCTCGAGCGCATCGGTCTCGGCGAGAATCTGCAGGGTCTTCTCCGCAGCCGCCAGCGACACCGGGTGGGCGGTGTAGGTGCCGCCATGGGCCACGCCCTTGCCGAGCTTGCGCATGATCTCCTCGCGCCCGGCGAGCACCGAGATGGGATAGCCATTGGCGATCGCCTTGGCGAAGGTGCACAGGTCGGCGCGCACGCCGTAGAGCTCCTGCACGCCGCCGCGTGCCACGCGAAAGCCGGTCTTCACCTCGTCGATGATCATCACCACGCCGTAGCGATCGCACAGCTCGCGCGCGGCGCGCACGTAGGCGGGCTCGGCAGCGATGCCGAGGCAGTTGCCCATGATCGGCTCGATCAGCAGGCAGGCGATCGAATGTGCGTGCCGGCGCAGCACGTCCTCGAGCTGGTTGGCATCGTTCGCCTGCACGAAGTGCGCGAACTGGCGCGTCGCGAGCGGGACGCCCTCGCTGTAGGGCATGACCACCGGATCGCCGACCTGCGACCATTTTTCCATGGGCGTGTACCACATGGCGGCATCGAAGAGCCCGTGGTAGCTGCCTTCGAGAATGATGTAGTTGTCCTTGCCGGTGTAGGCGCGCGCCAGACGCAGCGCCGCCATCACCGCCTCGGTGCCGGAGTTGGAGAAACGCACCAGCTGCGCCGCGGGCACCATCTGCGCGATGCGCTCGGCGACGCGGTACTCGCGCTCGGTGGAGAGCGCGAACACGCCGCCGACTTCCATGCCGGCGCGGGCGGCCTCATCGACGCGCGCATCGGCGTAGCCGAGGATCGCCGGCCCGTAGCCCATGCGGTAGTCGACGTAGACGTTGTCGTCGAGATCGGTGACGCGGGCGCCGCGCCCGTGCTTTACATAAATCGTCCGCTCCTCGCCCCAGAAGCGGAAGTTCGAAGCGACGCCCAGCGGCAGGCGCTGCAGGGCGCGGCGGTAGTGTTCCTGGTTGCGGGTCAGGGTGCGCGCCATGGATCACCTGTGGGCAAAAATTCGCAGCAGATCCGGCACCATACCATTGGCCATACGCAACGTCTATATGCTCATATAATTTTCTGCTGTACAATCCAGTGACCCTCGAACCCCCTGCCGGGAGAGCTCCCATGAGTGCCACTGTCGCCCGCCCGGTCGAGTCGCCGGGCCAGGTCTACGGGCAGCGCGGCCTGCCGGCGTGGGTCTACAACCATCCGCAGATGACGCGCCTCGAGTACGAACGGCTGCTGAAGCCGAGCTGGCAGATCGTCTGCCACATCAGCCAGATCCCGAACGCCGGAGACTACGTGACCTTCGAGCTGGGCTCCGACAGCGTGATCGTGCTGCGCGAGCGGGGGGACGGCATTCGGGCGCTGCGCAACGTCTGTCGCCATCGCGGCACGCGTCTGCTCGAGGG
>DASZHQ010000109.1:0-5116 GCA_035937715.1 Steroidobacteraceae bacterium
CCGGGCGCGATCGCAGGCTGCTTCATCCACCAGCGCCACACGCAGGCGCAACCGTCCACGCGCCACAGCGGCGCCCTCCCCGGCGCCCGGCTCGCCGGCTGGTGGGGCCACGAGGAGCCGACCCGCTTTCTCATGGAGGCGCAGTTTCGCGCCGCAGGCGGCGCCGCCGCCTGGCAGATCAGCAATCCGCCGATCCTGGCGGCGGCGCCGCTGATCGCAGCGCTCGCCATATTCACCGAAGCGGGCCTGCAACGTCTGCGGTCGAAGTCCGTGGCGCTCACCGACTATCTGGACGGGCTCATCCGGCCGCTCGCGCCGGAGGTGAGCATCCTCACGCCCCATAACAGCAGCCAGCGCGGCTGCCAGCTGTCGCTGCGCATCGCGGGCGCAAGCGCACGCGGCCGCGGCGTGTTCGATGGGCTGAGCGCGCGCGGCGTGGTCTGCGACTGGCGCTCGCCGGACGTCATCCGCGTCGCGCCCGTGCCACTGTACAACCGCTTCGAGGATGTCTGGCGCTTCGCCGATGCGCTGACACAGGCGCTGCGGGAGACGCGGTGAGCGCGCCTTCCGGCGCGGGCGTCAACATCGTCGGCGCCGGACTCGCCGGCGCCTTGCTCGCGCTGCTGCTCGCGCGGCGTGGACTGCGGGTGAGGCTCTACGAACGCCGCCCGGACCCGCGCCAGGCGCAGCCCGAGCGCGGGCGCTCCATCAATCTCGCGCTCGCCGCGCGCGGCCTGCGCGCGCTGGAGCTCGCCTCCGTCATGGAGCGGGTGCGCCCGCTGCTGATCCCGATGCGTGGACGCATGGTCCACGAGCTGTCCGGGCACGCCACGTTGCAGCCGTACGGGCAGCGTGAGCAGGAGGTCATCTGGTCGGTGGGCCGCGCGGATCTGAACCGTGTGCTGATCGAAGAGGCGGCGCGTCACGCCGCAGTGAGCGTGCACTTCAACCAACAGTGTCTCGGCGCGGATGTGAGCGCGCAGCGGCTGCGCCTGCGCAACGGGCCCGGCGGGGATACGTACGAGGTCGCGCTCGCCCCCACCATCGCCACCGACGGCGCGGGATCGGCGATGCGCGCCAGTCTCGCTGGCGCGGGGCTCGTGAGCGTGCGCGAGGAATGGCTCGACCATGACTACAAGGAGCTGACCGTGCCGGCCGCGGCAGCCGGAGCGCTCGAGCGCCACGCGCTGCACATCTGGCCGCGCGGCGGCTTCATGCTGATCGCGCTGCCCAACACCGACGGCAGCTTCACCGCGACGCTGTTCCTCCCGCGCGCCGGACTGCAGAGCTTTGCCGCACTCGGCACACCGCAGGCGGTCACGGACTTCTTCAGCCGCGAGTTTGCCGATACGCTGCCGCTGCTGCCGGATTTGCCGGCGCAGTTCGCCGCGCACCCGCAGGGGCAACTCGGCACGGTGCACACCGCTCCGTGGCACCTGGCCGGGCAGGTGCTGCTGCTCGGCGATGCCGCCCACGCCATCGTTCCCTTCCACGGCCAGGGCATGAACGCCGCGTTCGAAGACTGTACGGTGCTCGATGCGCTGCTTGCGCAGCACGGCGACTGGCAGGCGCTGTTCGGGGAGTTCGAGCGCTCACGCCGCCCGAACACCGCGGCGATCGCACAGATGGCGCTGGAAAACTACGCCGAGATGCGCGATGCGGTGCTCGATGCGCGCTTCGTGCGCCGCAAGGCCATCGCCATGGGCCTGGAGCGGCGCTTCCCCGGGCGTTTCATCCCGCGCTACTCCATGGTCATGTTTCACCCGGAGATTCCCTACGCCGAGGCACTGCGCCGCGGGGCGTTGCAGGCGCAGCTGCTCGAGGAGCTCGATAGCGGCAGCGGCGCGGAGCCGGACCCGGTGCTTGCCGCGCGACTGATCAACGAGCGCTTGCCGCCGCTGGGCTGAGCACGGCAAGGAGACCCCGTGCCACAGGACATTCGCCTCCGCCGCCTGCCCGAGCTCGGTGAACGCGAGATCGCGGGCCTGAGCGGCGTGCTGGTCGACTGCGTGGAAGGGGGTGCCTCGGTCAGCTTCTTGGCGCCGCTGTCACTGGCGCGCGCCGCCGCCTACTGGCGCAGCCTCGCGGCGAGCGTGGCGCGCGGGGAGCGGGTAGTGATCGCCGCCGAGGAGACTGCCGCAGGCATCGTCGGCACGGTGCAGCTGGTGCTCGACCTGCCCGAGAACCAGCCGCATCGCGGCGATATCGCCAAGATGCTGGTGCATCGGCGTGCACGCCGGCGCGGCGTCGGCGCAGCGCTGCTGGCGGCCGCCGAGCAGGCGGCGCGCGACGCGGCACGCACTTTGCTGGTGCTCGATACCGCCAGCGCCGCGGCCGCGCGCCTGTACGCGCGGCATGGCTGGCAGCGCTGCGGGGAGATTCCGGACTTCGCCCTGATGCCCGACGGCACCCCGTGCGCGACCACGGTCTACTTCAAGTCGCTGCGCGGCGGAGTAGCGAAACTGCCTGGCGTGATAGTTAAGTGACTCAGCTCTGCTGCCGCTGCGTGAATCCGCGACACACGGCCGCCAGCTTGTTGCCGTCGGGGTCGCGCACGTAGGCGGCGTAAAAATCGGGGTCGTACTGCAGGCGCAGCCCCGGCGCGCCCTCGGAGCTGCCGCCATGTGCGAGCGCCGCGGCGTGGAACCGATCGACCTCGCTCCAGGAGCGTGCGCTGAAAGCCACCATCGTGCCGTTGCCCGGGCTCGCCGCTCGTCGGTCAAAGGGCGGGCACAGCCAGAGCGCTAGCTCGCGCACCCCGTCACGCTCGTACGTCCCCCATCCCCGCCACCCCGCCGACTCCCACTCCGCCGATACCTGACAGCGCTGCTGACCCAGCGCGCCGAGTAGCGCATCGTAGAAGCGCGCGGCGCGCGCCGGATCGTTGGTGCCGAGACAGACGTAGCTGAACATGGAGCAGCGGCCAATGTCAGTGAGGACGCGGCGCTTCCGGCGCGTTGCGGCGCTCGAGCGTCACGAAAGTGACCGGGTAGGCGTGCTCGTCGTCCGCCGGATGCGTGCTGCACTCGACGTCCGCCCACTGTGTGGCATCGAAGTCGGGAAAGAACGTGTCACCGGGCAGGTCGGCGTGGACGTGTGTCAGATAGATGCGGCGCGCAAGCGGCAGCACCAGGCGGTAGACCTCCGCGCCGCCGATCACCACCAGCTCCTCGCCCGGGCCGGCCCGAGCCAGCGCTTCCTCCAGCGAGTGCACCGCGATCACCCCGTGCGCGCACCACCCGCGATGTCGGGTCAACACCAGGTTGGCGCGCCCCCTGAGCGGGCGGCCGATGGACTCGTAGGTCTTGCGGCCCATCAGCACGGGCTTGCCTAGGGTAAACGCCCGGAAGCGCCTGAGGTCCTGCGGCAGCCGCCAGGGCAGCGAGTTGCCGAGCCCGATGACGCCGTTCTGCGCCATGGCGACGATCAGTGAGACCAGCGGCCGTGCTCCCATGGGCGGGCATTATTGCAAGGGTGGCGCCCGCAAAGCCACCCGCGAGTCCCGCCGCTCAGATCTCCACCGCCGTGTTGAGGATCACCACGTCGCGGAACGGCATGCGGAAGAATTCCGCGGCCTGCGTGCTGTATTGCTGCATGCGCGCGAACAGCCGGCGCTGCAGGCCGCGCAGGCCCGGCAGCGGGCGCGCGCGCACCACGTGCCGGCCGACGAAGAACGAGCTGTCCTCGGTGAACACCCGCAGCCCTCGCGCCCGGCAGGCTTTGAGCGCCTCGGCCACATCGGGTGTTTCCATGAAGCCGAAGCGCGCGGTGATGAAATACACCCCCGGCGCGGGCTCCTCGACGCGCAGCCGCTGCACTGGATCCTGGCGCGGCGTGTCGGTGATCTCGACGTTGAGGATGATGACGCGCTGGTGCACCACACCGTTGTGCTCGATGTTGCGGATGAGCGCCGAGGGCACGAGCTTGGAGTTGCTGGCGAGGAACACCCCGGTCCCGGGGACGCGATGCACGCCGGCGACCAGCTTCGGCAGCTCGCTGCGCGGCACCGCCAGCTTCGCCAGCGCCGCGCGCAACTCGAGCCGCCCGCTGCGCCAGGTAGTGAAGATCAGGCACAGCAGCGCACCGAGCGTCAACGTAATCCAGCCGCCGGTGGGCACCTTCGTCATGTTTCCGGCGACGTAGGCGGTGTCGGTGACGAGCATCAGGCCAAACAGCGCCGCCACCTGCCACTTCGGCCAGTTCCACTGCGTGGCGGCGACGAATGCGCCGAGGATGGTGGTCACGAGCATCGTGCCGACCACCGCCGCGCCGTAGGCACTGGAGAGCGCGTCGGAGGAACCGAAACCGATGACGAACAGGCACACGGCAATGAACACCAGCCAGTTCACCATCGGCACGTAGATCTGCCCGTGTTCCATAGCGGAAGTCTGCAGCACACGCAGGCGCGGCAACAGGTCGAGGTGAACCGCCTGGCGCGCCATCGAGAACGCGCCGGAGATGGTGGCCTGCGAGGCGATGACCGTGGCGGCGGTCGCCAGCATCACCAGCCACGGCAGCACGACGGCGGGCACCAGATGATACAGCGGATGCTCGACCGGCTTGCCGAGCTCGAGCAGCAGCGCGCCCTGGCCGAAGTAGTTGAGGACCAGTGCGGGCCCCACCAGCACATACCAGGAGATGCGCACCGGCTGTCGCCCAAAGTGTCCCATGTCAGCGTACAGCGCCTCGGCGCCGGTGAGGGCCAGGAACACCGCGCCGATCACCGCGAGCGCCACCGGCGGACGGTGCACGAGCAGGCCGACGCCGGCCAACGGATTCAGCGCCGCGAGCACCGCGGGGTTGCGCACGATGGGAATCACCCCGATGACCGCGATCACCACGAACCACACCACCATGACGGGCCCGAAGAGGGTGGCCACGCGCGCCGTGCCGTGGCGCTGGTAGGCGAACAGCGCGGCTAGCACGCCGAGCGTGATCGGAATCACGGCCTGCTTGAAGGAGGGGTTGAGGAGCTCGAGGCCTTCGACCGCACTCAACACCGAGATGGCCGGCGTGATGAGCGCGTCGCAGAAGAAGAAGGCGGTCCCGGCGAGCGCCAGCCCCACCGCTACCTTCGCCCAGGTGCTGCCGGTGATCAGCCGCCGCTGTGCGAGTG
>DASZHQ010000110.1:0-6433 GCA_035937715.1 Steroidobacteraceae bacterium
GCGGCGCGCGGCTTGAAGTGATCGCAGAAATTGGCGCGCGTCTTGTCGTTGACTTCCTCCGCGGTCGGCTCACGACAATGCTTGGCAACGCGGATATCGTAGTCCACGCACATGCGGCACACGTGCAGCTCGGCGCGGCACTTCGGGCATTCATCGAGCCGGCGCAGCGGCAGGCTCAATTCCGCCAGCGAGGCGCCGCATTTCCAGCACACCAGCTCGTGGGCCATGACGCCAAGCGTACTACCACCAGCGCCTCGCGAGCACGGCTCTTTCCAGTGTCGGGAAGACTCACTGCGCCGCCGGGACGATGCGCGTGCGCTCGCGCAGGAAATCCTCCAGCACGGCGCCGGTGTGGGACTGCCGGCGGCGGCGGGCGATCTGAGCGGGGGGACCCTGCGCGACGATGCGGCCGCCGCCTTCGCCCGCCTCGGGGCCCATGTCCAGGATCCAGTCGGCTTCGGCCATGATATCCAGATTGTGCTCGACCACCACGGCGGTGTTGCCCGCGGCCACCAGGCGGTGCAGCACGTGGATCAGTTTTTCCACGTCCGCCATGTGCAGGCCCACCGTGGGCTCATCCAGCACATAGAGAGTATGCCGGGACTTCTGGCGCGGACCGCGCCGTTGCAGGGTGTGCACCTTCGACAGCTCTGTCACCAGCTTGATGCGCTGTGCTTCGCCGCCGGAGAGCGTGGGGCTGGGCTGCCCGAGCGTGAGGTAGCCGAGGCCCACGTCCTGCAGGAGCTTGAGTGCATGGTGCACGCGCTGATGGGCGGCGAAGAAGTCGACCGCATCGTCGATGTTCATGGCCAGCACCTCGGCGATGCTCGCCCCGCGCCACAGCACCGCGAGCGTCTCGGAGTTGAAGCGCCGTCCCCCGCACACGTCGCACAGTACCTTGACGTCTGGGAGGAAGCTCATCTCAATGGTCTTCACTCCCTGGCCTTCGCACGCCTCGCAGCGCCCACCGGCGGTGTTGAATGAGAAGCGGCTGATGGTGTAGCCGCGGATGCGCGCCTCGGTAGTATTGGCGTAGATGCGGCGGATCTCGTCCCAGAAGCCGATATAGGTGGCAGGGCAGGAGCGCGGGGTCTTGCCGATCGGCGCCTGATCCACTTCCAGCACGCGGTCGAGGTGCTGCAGTCCCTGCACCGCATTGCAGCCGATGAGCCGCACGGCTGCGCGCCGGCGGGCTTTGCCCCGCGCGCCGTTCTCGGCCAGCAGTCCCCGCAAGTTGGCGTACAGCACGTCGCGCGCCACCGTCGACTTTCCCGAGCCGGACACGCCGGTGATCACCACCAGCCGCCCGAGGGGGATGCGCACATCGCTTCCTCTGATGTTGTGCAGCATTACGTGCTCGAGGGTGAGGAGCGGGGTGGCGGCATCGACCGCACGGTGGGGCTGCGCCGGATGCAGCAGCGGCTCGCGCAGGAAGCGCCCGGTCGTCGAGCGCGGGTTGCGGGTGAGCTCGGCAACGGTGCCGGCGCCCACCAGTTCGCCGCCGCGCACGCCCGCGGCGGGCCCCAGGTCCAGCACATGGTCCGCGCGGCGTATGGTCTCCTCGTCGTGCTCCACCACCACCAGGGTGTTGCGGTGGCTCGCCAGCTCGCTCAAGGACTCCAGCAGGATGCGGTTGTCGCGCGGATGCAGCCCGATGGTGGGCTCGTCCAGCACGTAGCACACGCCCTGCAGGTTCGAGCCCAGCTGCGCCGCCAGGCGGATGCGTTGCGCCTCTCCGCCCGAGAGCGTGGGCGCGGCGCGGTCGAGTTGCAGGTAGCCGAGACCGACGCGCTCGAGGAACTTCAGCCGCGCGCGGATCTCGGCGAGCAGATCGCGGGCGATCTCCCGCTCACGCGTGCCGAGACGCAGGCGGGCGAAGAATTGCGCGCTGGCGCTCACCGATTCGCCCGCGAGTGCGGCGATCGAGCGCTCGCGAAAACGCACGTTGAGCGCGACTGCGTTCAGGCGCTGTCCGCGGCAGGCATCGCACGGCAGCGGCTCGCGCGCGTACCACTCATTCCACCACAGCTCCTCGCCGCTTTGCTGCTCATCGAACCCAGGCATCTCCACACCCGTTCCGTAGCAGCTCTCGCACCAGCCGTGCTTGGAGTTGAACGAGAACAGACGCGGGTCGAGCTCGGCGAAGCTCCTCCCGCAGGAAGGACAGGCGCGCCGGGTAGAGAATACCGTCGAGCGCGCGGCGCCCGCGGGCAGCACGTGTACCAGGCCCTTGCCGAAGTCGAGTGCGCGCGCGAGCGCCTCGCGCAGCGCGCCTTCCCTCCTGACGCCGACGTCGATCGTCGCGACCGGCAACTCGAGGGTGTGCTCGCGGAAGCGCGACAGTCGCGGCCAGGGCGCGGTCGGCAACGTCTCGCCGTCGACGCGCAGTGTGCGGAACCCCTTCTTCGCCGCCCAGCGGGCGAGATCGGTGTAGTAGCCCTTGCGCGCCACGACGAGCGGCGCGAGCAGCGCGATGCGCCGGCCCTGGTAATCGCGCAGCAGTCGCGCCGCGATCGACGCCGGGCTCTGCGGCTCGATCGCGAGGTGGCAGTCGGGGCAATGCTGCGTGCCGAGCTTTACGTACAGCAGGCGCAGAAAGTGGTAGATCTCGGTGAGCGTCGCCACAGTGCTCTTGCGGCCGCCGCGGCTGGTGCGCTGCTCGATGGCGACGGTGGGCGGGATGCCGAAAATCGCATCCACGTCAGGGCGCGCCGCCGGCTGCACGAACTGGCGCGCGTACGCATTGAGCGATTCGAGGTAGCGGCGCTGGCCCTCGTTGAAGAGGATGTCGAAGGCGAGCGTCGACTTGCCCGAGCCGGACACGCCGGTGATCACCGTAAAGCGATCGCGCGGGATCTGCACGTCGATATTCTTCAGGTTGTGCTCGCGCGCCTTGTGGATGATCACCGCGCTCGGGTCGTGCCCGTTAGCTCGCGCGTAGCGCGGCTGAGGCTCGGCGACCGCGGCTGAAGGGGCGGGTAGGGCGGCTGCGCTGGCCGCGCTGCGCGCCGGCGACAGCGCCGCCTCGTACGCCGCCAGCGCCTGGCCGGTGAAGGAGCGCGTCGCCGCGCGCACCTGCGCTGGCGTGCCGGCGCACACCAGCTCGCCGCCGCGCTCACCGCCCTCGGGCCCCAGATCGAGGATCCAGTCGGCCGCGCGGATCACGTCCAGGTTGTGCTCGATCACCAGCAGCGAGTGCCCGGCGATCAGCAGCTTGCGGAAGGCCTTGAGGAGCTTTGCCACATCCTCGAAGTGCAGCCCGGTGGTCGGCTCATCGAACAGGAACAGCTTGCCGCGGTGCGTGATGCTCGAGAGCACCGAGCCGGCCTGCGCCAGGTGACCGGCGAGCTTCAGCCGCTGCGCCTCGCCGCCGGAGAGCGTCGGCACGGGTTGACCGAGCTTCAGGTACTCGAGCCCCACGTCTGCGAGCGGCGCCAGGCGCGTTGCAACTTCCGGCGCATCGCTGAAGAAGGCGCGCGCCTGCGTCACGGTGAGCTCGAGCACCTCGGCGATGTTGCAGCGGCGTCCGTCGGCACCCTCGCGGCGGATGTCGAGGATCTCCTCGCGATAGCGGCGGCCGTTACAGTCGGGGCAGCGCAGATAGACGTCGGAGAGGAACTGCATCTCCACGTGCTCGAAGCCGTTGCCGCTGCAGGTGGGGCAGCGGCCGTTGCCGGAGTTGAAGCTGAAGGTCCCGGCGGTGTACTTGCGTTCCTGTGCCGCCGGCTCGGCGGCGAACAGGGCGCGGATGGCGTCGAACGCGCCCACGTAGCTCGCCGGATTCGAGCGCGTGGTGCGCCCGATGGGATTCTGGTCGACCATCACGACGTCATCGATCAGCTCCGCGCCCGCCAGTCCCGCGAAGCGGCCCGGCGCCTCGGTCGGCCTGCCGCGATACCTGAGCAGCGCCGGATACAGCACATCCTCCACCAGTGTGGACTTGCCCGAGCCCGACACGCCGGTAACGCACACCAGGCGCTTGAGCGGAATGCGCACGTCGAGGTTCTTGAGGTTGTGCTCGGCGGCGCCTTTGAGCTCGAGCCAGCGGTTGGAGCGCGCCTCCGCCACGATCCCGCCGCCCGCATCCGCCGCGGCGCGCGGCTTCGCGCGGCTGGCGTGCGTCGCGGCCTCGCCCCGCGGGACGACGCTGCGGCGTCCGGCGAGGTATTCACCGGTGAGGGAGGCGCTGGCGCGGATCTGCGCGGGGCGACCGAAGAAGACCACCTGCCCGCCGCGCTCACCCGCGCCCGGACCCAGGTCGAGGATGCGGTCGGCCTCCAGCATGATCTGCGGATCGTGCTCGACCACCACGAGTGAATTGCCGGCATCGCGCAGGCGCTTCATCACGCCGATGACGCGCTGCATGTCGCGCGGGTGCAGCCCGATCGATGGCTCATCGAGCACGAACAGCGTGTTGACGAGCGAGGTGCCGAGCGCGGTGGTGAGATTGATACGCTGCACCTCCCCTCCCGAAAGGGTGCGCGACTGGCGATCGAGCGTGAGGTAGCCGAGACCCACGTCCACCAGGTAGCGGAAGCGCCCGCGAATCTCCCCGAGCAGCAGCTCGGTCGCCTCATCGAGCGGCCGCGGCAGCTCGAGCTGCTGGAAGAAGGCGTAGCTGCGCTCGATCGGCAGCAGCACGAGGTCGTGCAGGGAGAGGCCCGGGAGCGACTGCAGCGTATCGGCGCTCCACTGCGCGCCCTGTGGGCGAAAGGGCGGCGCGCCGCCGAGCGCCTGCCCCGCGAGCTCGCGGCTGCCGACACGCCACAGCAGAGCCTCGGGCTTGAGGCGCGCCCCGGCGCAGGCGCTGCAGGGCGTGTAGGCGCGGTAGCGCGACAGCAGCACGCGCACGTGCATTTTATAGGCACGCGTCTCGAGCCAGGCGAAGAAGCGCTTCACCCCGTACCAGACCTTCCTCGTCCAGGCGCCCTCGCCCTCGATCACCCAGCGGCGCGCTTCGGCAGGGAGCTCGCGCCAGGGCGTGTCGAGCGCGATTCCGCGCAGCTTCGCGAACTTCTCCAGGTCCTCCTGGCACTCGGCGTAGGACTTGGTCTGCCAGGGCTTGATCGCGCCGCCGCGCAAGGTGCGGCTCTCGTCGGGGATGACGAGCCCGTAGTCGATGCCGATGGTGCGGCCGAAGCCGCGGCAGGTGTCGCAGGCCCCGAGCGGGGAGTTGAAGGAGAACTGGCTGGGGGTGGGCGCGCGGTAGGCCAGATCACAATCCGCGCAGTGCAAATCGCCGGAGTAGCGCCAGGAGTCGAGCGGCTGCGGCGGATCGCTCTCACCAACCACGTGGACGTTGACCCGGCCGCGGCCCACACGCAGCGCGGCCTCGAGCGACTCGAGCACGCGGCCGCGCTCAGCGCCGCCGAGGCGCAGCCGGTCCTGGATCACCTCGAGCGTGGCGAGCGGCGCCGCTGCCGCGGCACGGCGGCGCGACCTGGAGCGTCGCGCAGTCGGGGGCGCGGCCCCCGTTGCGGGCGCGGCAACGGCTGATTCGAGAAAGCGCGTGTAGCCCTGCCGGGCGAGGAGCTCGCGCACCTCCTGCACGCTGAAATTCGCCGGCACCGGCACCGGGAAGCTCAGCAGCAGGCGCGGATCGCCGGCCGCCTGGGCGCGCGCCTCGAGGTCCGCATAAATGCTCTCGGCTGTGTCGGCGCGCACCGGCCGGCCGCAGCGCTGGCAGAAGAGCGCCGCCGCGCGCGCGAACAGCAGCTTCAGGTGATCGTTGAGCTCGGTCATCGTGCCCACGGTGGAGCGCGAGGTGCGCACCGGGTTGGTCTGATCGATGGCGATGGCGGGCGGGATGCCGGTGATCGACTCGACCTGCGGTTTGTCCATGCGATCGAGGAACTGCCGCGCGTAGGGGGAGAAAGTCTCGACGTAGCGCCGCTGCCCCTCGGCATACAGCGTGTCGAACACCAGCGAGGATTTGCCCGAGCCCGAAACGCCCGTGACGACGATCAGCTCGTTGAGCGGGATGTCGAGATCCAGGCTCTTGAGGTTGTTCTGGCGCGCGCCACGCACGAGGATGGCGTCACGGGAGGCGTCGGTCATTCCGTCACCGTCGGTGGTCGCAGTCGGCAGTCGCATGAGGAGCGCGCTCCGGACACTCGAGCGCGAACTGCGATTGTAGCGGATCCAAGGTTGCAGTGCGTCAATCCCCGGCGGCCGAAGGGGCGGGCGCCGCAGGCCACCAGGCAGGCGCCGCGGGCCGAGGCTGCGAGGGCAGGCGCCCCCAGGCTCCCGCGCGAGGCTCGCGTTCGCCCGCCGGGAGGTGGCGAGTCGCACCGGTGCAATCCAGTAGCGCCTCTCCCGGTCTACTGTGTAACGTGCCGCCGGCTGCCCGGCGGGTACCGATGTCGTGCACGCACGACACGCTGCACTCCAGCCGCCCGGCGTTACAATCGGCGGCGCTCAACGTCCTGACGGA
>DASZHQ010000111.1:0-11967 GCA_035937715.1 Steroidobacteraceae bacterium
CGGCCCGTGCTCCAGCGCCCGAGTTTCGACGTCGATTCCGCCATGCAGGGGCGCGAGGGGGTCGAGCGCGCTCACCAGGCTCTCGCCGAGGGACGCCCCTACTCCGTCGCCTTTGTCGACATGCGCATGCCCCCCGGGTGGGATGGGCTGGAGACGATCGAAAATCTCTGGAGAGTCGATCCCGAAATACAGGTGGTCGTCTGCTCCGCCTATACCGATTACGACTGGCTGGAGCTCCTCGCGCGCCTCGGGCATTCCGACAAGCTCATCGTCATCAAGAAACCCTTCGAGCCGATCGAGATTCTGCAGTCGGCGAGCGCCCTGAGCCGCAAGTGGCAGAACGCGCGCGCGCTCAAGCGCCACGTCGAAAGCCTCGAGCTGGTCGTCACCGATCGCACCAGTGGCCTGGAGGCGGCGAACCGCCAGCTGCGCCATCTCGCCTCCCACGATGCGCTCACGGGGCTCCCCAACCGCCTGCTGCTCGATGACCGCATGACCCAGGCCATTGCGCAGGCGAAGCGCCAGTCGCATGAATTCGCGGTGCTGGTCATCGACCTCGACCGCTTCAAGCTCATTAACGACTCGCTCGGGCACCACGCCGGCGATGACCTGCTGCGCGAGGTGTCGCAGCGTCTGAGGGCCGCGGTTCGCGCCGTCGACACGACCGCGCGCCTCGGGGGCGACGAGTTCGTAATCCTCGTCGACGGGCCTGTAACGCGGGCGGAGGTGCTGGAGGTCGGCAGGCGTGCGATCCAGGCGATGGAACCTGCCATACGGCTGCTCGGCATCGACGTCCATGTGACTGCGAGCATCGGCGTCGCCTTCTACCCGCGCGATGGCGCGAGTGTCGACACGCTGCTGGCGCGTGCGGACGCAGCCATGTACAGCGCCAAGGATCGCGGCCGCAACAACCTGCAGTGCTATGCCGAGGGCATGAGCACGGTGACGCAGGAGCGCATGCAGTTCGAAGGCGAGCTGCACGAGGCGCTGCGCAAGCGGCAGTTCGAGCTGCACTACCAGCCGAAGGTTGACACCGCCACCGGCCGGATCCACAGCGCGGAGGCGCTGATCCGCTGGCGCCATCCGCAGCGCGGCCTGGTGCTGCCTAACGATTTCATCGCGCTTGCAGAAGAATGCGGCCTGCTCGATGCCATCGGTGAGTGGGTGCTGTTCGAGGCGTGCCGGCAGGCGCAGGCGTGGCGGCGCGCGGGGATGCGAGCGCTACGCGTCGCCGTCAACCTCGCGCCATCGCAGTTCCGCCTCCACAACCTGGTCGAGCAGATTCGCCGGGCGCTCGACGCCACGGGACTGGACCCGCAGCTGCTCGAGGTCGAACTGACCGAAACAGCGGTCATGAGCGATGCCGAGGAGTCCATCCATATCCTGGAGGCCATCAGCCGCATGGGGGTGCTGGTATCGGTGGATGACTTCGGCACGGGTTACTCGAGCATGAGCTACCTGCGCCGCTTTCCGATCGACAAGCTGAAAATCGACCGCTGCTTCATAGAGCAGATGACCGGGCGACCCGAGGACGCCTCGATCGTTCGCGCCATCATTTCACTCGCCCACAGCCTGCGCCTCAAGGTGATCGCCGAGGGCGTGGAGACGCCCGAGCAGCTGCAGCTGCTGGCCGAGCTCGGATGCGACCAGTACCAGGGGTTCTACTTCAGCCCGGCCCTGCTGCCCCTGCAGTTCGCTGCACTGGTCAACAGCGAGCCGAGCGCTGCGGACGATGAGGCGGAGCGAACCCACAGCAAGCTCGCCGGCTTGACGGGCTGAGGGCTTTTTTCGACGCGCCCGCCGGTTGCAGCGCGGCGAGGCCCCTCCCTTGTAGAGCTCAAGTCGCGGGGCATACACTCGCCGCGTCGCAGGCCTGCAAAAGGGGAACTCCTATGGCCGACATCACCCGGCGCCAGTTCCTGGCGGTCACGGGCGCCTCACTTGCCGGATCGAGCCTCGCCCTGATGGGTTTCTCGCCCTCGGCAGCACTCGCGGAAGTGCGGCAGTTCAAACTGGAGAGTGCCACCGAGACGCGTAATACCTGCCCGTACTGCGCCGTCGCCTGCGGCGTCGTGATGTACGGGCTGGGGGATGCCGCCAAGAACGCCAAGGCCAGCATCTTCCACATCGAGGGCGACCCGGATCACCCGGTGAATCGCGGCACCTTGTGTCCCAAGGGAGCGGGCCTGATCGATTTCGTGCACAGCCCGAGCCGCCTGCTACACCCGGAATACCGCGCCGCCGGCTCCACCGAGTGGCAGCGTATCTCCTGGGACGATGCGCTCGATCGCATCGCGAAGCTCATGAAGCAGGACCGCGACGCCAACTTCATCCAGCAAACCCCGGACGGGCTGACGGTGAACCGTTGGCTCAGCACCGGAATGCTGGCGGCCTCGGCCAGCAGCAACGAGGTGGGTTACCTCACCCACAAGGTGATGCGCAGTCTCGGCGTACTGTCTTTCGACAACCAGGCGCGTGTGTGACACGGCCCGACGGTGGCAGGTCTTGCCCCGACGTTTGGCCGTGGAGCGATGACGAATCACTGGGTCGACATCAAGAATGCCGACATCGTGCTCATCATGGGCGGCAACGCCGCCGAGGCGCACCCCTGCGGCTTCAAGTGGGTCACCGAAGCTAAGGCGCATAACAAGGCCCGCCTGATCGTCGTCGACCCGCGCTTCACCCGCTCGGCTTCGGTGGCGGACGTGTATGCGCCGATTCGCACCGGCACGGACATCGTCTTCCTCGGTGCGGTGATCAGTTACCTGCTGGCCAATGACAAGATCCAGCGCGACTACGTCACCAACTACACCGATTTTACCTTCCTGGTTCGCGAGGATTTCGCGTTCCAGGAGGGCCTATATTCCGGCTACAACGCCGACAAGCACAGCTACGACAAGAGCACGTGGGAGTACGAAACCGGCCCCGATGGCTTCGTGAAGACCGATCCCTCGCTCGCCCACCCGCGGTGCGTGTATCAGCTGATGAAGCAGCACTACACGCGTTACACGCCCGAGATGGTCGAGCGGGTGTGCGGCACCCCGAAGGAAAAATTCCTGCAGATCTGCGAGATGATGGCCTCGACCGCGACGCCGACGCGCGCCATGACGATCATGTACGCACTCGGCTGGACGCAGCACTCGGTCGGAACGCAGATGATCCGCACCGCCGCCATGGTGCAGCTGCTGCTCGGCAACATCGGCGTGTCCGGCGGCGGCATGAACGCGCTGCGCGGGCACTCGAACATCCAGGGCCTGACCGATCTCGGCCTGATGTCGAACCTGCTGACCGGTTACATGACGCTGCCGGGTGAGAAGGAGCAGAGCTACGCCGACTACATCGCCACCCGCGCCTTCAAGCCCATGCGGCCCAATCAGCTGAGCTATTGGCAGAACTACGAGAAGTTCTTCGTCAGCTTCATGAAGGCCTGGTGGGGCGATGCCGCCACCGCGGACAATCACTGGGGCTACGACTTTCTGCCGAAGCTCGACAAGCCCTACGACATGCTGCAGTCGTTCGAGCTGATGAACCAGGGCAACATGAACGGCTTCATCTGCCAGGGATTCAATCCCCTCGCCGCGGCCCCGAACAAGGGGAAGATGAATGCGAGCCTCGCCAAGCTCAAGTTCCTCATCATCATGGATCCCCTCGCCACGGAAACTTCCGAGTTCTGGCGCAACTTCGGCGACCACAACGACGTCGATCCGAAGCAGATTCAGACCGAGGTCTTCCGGCTGCCGACCTCGTGCTTCGCCGAAGAAAACGGCGCGCTCACCAATTCTTCGCGCTGGCTGCAATGGCACTGGAAGGGAGCCGACCCTCCCGGGGAGGCACGTTCCGACCTCGAGATCATGGGCGGGATTTTCACGCGCCTGCGGGCGCTCTATCAGGCCGAGGGCGGAGCGTATCCCGATCCGATCGTGAAGCTCAGCTGGCCCTATGCGCAGCCGCACAGCCCCTCGGCGGAGGAGCTCGCCCGGGAGTACTCCGGCAAGGCCCTCAAGGATCTCGCCGATCCGAAAGATGCGACCAAGGTCACGCGCAAGGCCGGCGAGCAGCTCGCCGGCTTCGCCGAGCTGCGCAGCGACGGCAGCACCGCGAGCGGTTGCTGGATCTTCTGCGGCGCCTGGGGACCGACCGGCAATCTCATGGCCCGGCGCGACAACTCCGATCCGAGCGGGATCGGCCAGACCATCAACTGGGCCTTCGCCTGGCCGGCCAATCGCCGCGTCATGTACAACCGCGCGTCGTGCAATCCGGACGGGAAGCCTTACAACCCCGACCGAAAGCTCATCGCCTGGAATGGCAGTGCCTGGGGCGGAGCGGATATCCCCGACTTCAAGGCCGACGAGGATCCCGCGCACGGCATGGGGCCCTTCATCATGAACCCGGAAGGCGTGGCACGCTTTTTCGGCCGCAAGAACCTCGCCGAAGGGCCCTTCCCCGAGCATTACGAGCCGTTCGAGACACCGCTCGCTGCGAATCCGCTCAGCCCGAAGGAGCCGCTGGCACTGAACAATCCGGCCGCGCGCGTCTTCCCCGACGATCGCAAGGCGTTCGGCAAGCCCGCGCAGTTCCCGCATGCGGCCACCACCTACCGCCTCACCGAGCACTTCCACTACTGGACCAAGCACGTGCGCCTCAACGCGATCCTGCAGCCCGAGCAGTTCGTCGAGATCGGCGATGCGCTGGGGAAGGAGCTGGGAATCGCCTCGGGGGACCACGTGAAAGTGTCCTCGAACCGCGGCTACATCCAGGCAGTGGCGGTCGTGACCAAGCGACTGCGCGCCCTGCAGGTGGACGGCAAGACGCTGCACCACGTGGGCATTCCGATCCACTGGGGCTTCAAGGGACTCGCCAAGCCGGGCTACCTTGCCAACACGCTGACGCCCTTCGTCGGCGACGGCAACTCGCAGACGCCGGAGTTCAAGTCATTCCTGGTCAAGGTCGAGAAGGTCTAGGGGAATCAAGATGGCCCTGCAATCACTCGACATCCGGCGCCGCTCTGCCACGACCACGCGCTCACCCGACATCCGCTCGATCAGCACCGGCGGCGGTGTGGCCAAGCTCATCGACACCACCAAGTGCATCGGCTGCAAGGCCTGCCAGGTGGCCTGCATGGAGTGGAACGACCTGCGCGATGAGATCGGCACCAACACCGGGCAGTATCAGAATCCGCACGACCTGAGCGAGAGCAGCTGGACGCTGATGCGCTTCGCCGAGGTCGAGAGTCCCAAGGGCGATCTGGAATGGCTGATCCGCAAGGACGGGTGCATGCATTGCGCGGACCCCGGGTGCCTGAAGGCCTGCCCCTCCCCGGGCGCCATCGTGCAGTACGCCAACGGCATCGTCGATTTCCACGAGGAGAACTGCATCGGCTGCGGCTACTGCATCACCGGCTGCCCCTTCGACATCCCGCGCATTTCGAAGCGCGACCACAAGGCCTACAAGTGCACGTTGTGCTCCGACCGTGTCGCCGTCGGGCTCGAGCCCGCCTGCATCAAGGCCTGCCCCACCGGCGCACTCGTCTTCGGCACCAAGGACGACATGAAACTGCATGCCGCCGAGCGCATCGAGGACCTCAAGTCGCGCGGCTTTGAGAACGCCGGGCTCTATGACCCCGCGGGCGTCGGCGGCACGCACGTCATGTATGTGCTGCACCACGCCGACCAGCCGCAGCTCTATAGCGACCTGCCGGACGATCCGCACATCAGCCCGGCCGTGCGCGTGTGGAAAGGGGTCACCAAGCCCTTTGCCCTGGCCCTGATGGGCTTCACTGCGCTGGCCGGATTTTTTCACTACATCCACGTCGGACCGAACGAGACCGATGAGCGCGATGAGGCGGCCGCCAGGGACTTGGCCAGGAAGCAGGAGAAGGCGCCATGAGCGACCCCCGAGCGCCCATCGGCAGCGCGGAGCAGCGCGAGGCTGCCGAGGCCCGGCGCCGCGACCTGATCCTGCGCTACAGCGCCGCCGTGCGCACCCGTCACTGGCTGGTCGCGATCGCCTTCGTGCTGGCGGCGCTCTCCGGGCTCGCCCTCTTCCACCCGGCGCTCTTTGGCCTGAGCGGCCTGTTCGGCGGTGGACCCTGGACGCGGGTACTGCATCCGTTTCTCGGGCTGCTGATGGTGGTGATTTTTCTGATCCTGGCCGGGGCGGTGGCGGCGGATAACCGCATGGAGCCACGCGACTGGGCGTGGCTGCGCCAGTACCGCGACGTGGTGAACAACCGCGAGGATCGCCTGCCGGAGGTGGGTCGCTACAACGCCGGACAGAAGCTGATCTTCTACGTCATCCTCGCGTGCCTGGTGGGACTGCTGCTGACGGGCCTGCCGATGTGGCATGCGTATTTCTCAATGTATCTCCCCGTCGGGCTGATCCGACTCTCCTCGGTCGTGCACGCGGTGTGCGCCCTGGTGCTGATCTGCACGATCATCGTGCACATCTACGCTGCCATCTGGGTGAAGGGCTCGGTGCATGCGATGACCCGCGGCACGGTGACACCGGGCTGGGCGTGGAAGCATCATCGGGCCTGGTTCCGCGAAACGATGACGCATGCAGCGAATTCTCGACCCCGCGCAGATTGAGGCCTTCGCCCAGCGATCGATCCCGCGCCTGCGGCTGGCCGACCCCGCCTCGCTCTTCAGCAAGCGCGCCGAACGCCTGCGGGGGTTGCGGGAGAAGCACTCCATCGGCGAGTACCTCGCCCTGATGGCGAGCGTTTGCGAGGCTCAGCACGCAGCACTCGCGACCCTGACGCGACACACGGCGTCCGCCCCCGGCAACCTCGCGCAGGCCCGCGAGCGCATGGCGCTGGCGCGCCAGCATGGCATGCCACCGCTGCAGGCAGCCGCGTGGCCCCGCGACGGCCGCTGGCGCACGGTGCTGAGCGAGATCTGCGGGTCGATCTCGGCGCTCGAGGGTTTCCCTGCGCCCGTGCGCGCGGTCAGCGACCGACTGGCCGCGTGCGAGCCTGCGCTGCTGGAACAACAGGCCGATCGCATCCTCTCGCGCGGGGCCGGGATCGACATCGAAGCCGCGCCCCTCATCATGGCCGCACTGCAGGTCTACTTCGTGCAGCTGGCAACCTCGCTCGGCGCCGATGAGCCCAGGGAGCAGGCCGCGGAGCCGCTGCGCGGCGCAAAGCCAGACATCCCCGGCCTGTGTCCCCTCTGCGGTACTCTCCCCGTGGCCAGCATCGTGCGTGCCGACGCCGGCTATCGCTACCTGCACTGCGGCTTGTGCTCGACCGAATGGCACCTGGTGCGCATCAAGTGCAGCCATTGCCTGGCGACCGAGGGCATCCGCTATCACTTCGTCGCCGGCGGTTCCGAGGCGGTGCGCGCCGAGAGCTGCGCGAACTGCCGGATGTATCGCAAAATCCTTTATCAGGAAAAGGATGCTGCCGTGGAGCCCCTCGCAGACGATCTCGGCAGCCTCGCGCTCGATCTCCTCATGGCTGCCGAAGGCTACCAGCGCGCCTGCGGCAACCCTCTTCTGTGGCAGGATGCCGGGGGCTGAAGGCGCGCGCCGGCAAGCCGCCGCGAAGTTGACCGCCCCGCGCCCTCCACTGATGCTGTGCGCATGGAAAAGGCGCGCAGTGTCACCTCGGCCGCGGGCGCTCCCCAGATCCCCTCCCTCGATCGACTGCTGAGGCGGCCGGCGCTCGAGGCCCTGTTGGCGCGCCACGGACGCACCCAGGTCACGGGCGCCCTGCGCGCGCATCTGGCACGCCTGCGTCAGGCCGCGCGCAACGGAACTCTGGCCGCGGCGTCCCTGACGGAGGATACGCTCGCGGCCGAGCTCGCCGCGCGCCTCGGCGCGGCCGCTCGCCCGCGCCTGCAGGCGGTCTTCAACCTGACCGGCACTGTCCTGCATACCAATCTCGGACGGGCACTTCTGCCCGCGGAGGCGGCGCGCGCCGTCGTGCACGCGATGAGTGCTCCGGTCAACCTGGAATACGACCTTGCCTCGGGCCGGCGCGGGGAGCGCGACGCGCTCGTCGAGGGACTGCTGTGCGAATTGACCGGTGCGGAAGCTGCGACGGTCGTCAACAACAACGCCGCCGCCGTGCTGTTGATCTTGAGTGCGCTCGCGGCGCGGCGCGAGGTGGTCGTGTCGCGCGGGGAGCTCATCGAGATCGGCGGGACCTTCCGCCTTCCCGACATCATGCGACAGGCGGGCGCAAAACTGGTGGAAGTGGGCACGACGAATCGCACGCACCCGGGCGACTACGCCGCGGCGCTCGGAGCGCGTTCGGCGTTGCTCATGAAGGTTCACACCAGCAACTACGTCGTGCGCGGCTTCACGAGCACGGTTGCCATCGCGCAGCTGGCGCGCCTCGGCCGCTCACGCGGCCTTCCGGTAGTCGCCGATCTCGGCAGCGGATCACTTCTCGACCTGTCGCGCTGGCAGCTGCCGCGCGAGCCCACGGTGCGCGATACGCTCGCCGCCGGAGCCGACCTGGTGTGCTTCAGCGCGGACAAGCTCCTCGGCGGCCCACAGGCGGGACTGATCGTCGGAAGCGCCGACCTCATTGCGCGGCTGAAGAAGCATCCTCTCAAACGCGCCTTGCGTGTCGGCAAGCTGACGCTCGCAGCTCTCGAGCCGGTGCTGGCACTGTATCGCTCGCCTGAATTTCTCGCCGAGCGGCTGCCGACCCTGCGTCAGCTCACCCGCACGGAGGCGACGATCCGCGAGCAGGCGACACGCCTGCGGCCGCTGGTACAACAGGCACTCGGGGATGCCTACCAGGTGGCCGCCGCGCCCGTCTTCAGTCAGATCGGCAGCGGCGCGCTGCCCGTGGACCAGCTGCCGAGCCACGGTCTTGCCATCCGCGTCGCGCGTCCCACGGCGGCGCAGCCCGCCCCGCGCGGGAGTCTCAGGCGTCTCGAGAGCCAGCTGCGCGCCCTTCCCCGCCCCGTACTCGGGCGCATCGCCGAAAAGACGTTGTGGCTCGACCTGCGCTGCCTCGAGCCGGAAGATGAAGCGCCGTTCCTGGCGCAGTGGGGTCCGCTGAATCAATGATCGTCGGCACCGCCGGTCACATCGATCACGGAAAAACCACGCTGGTGCGTGCCCTGACCGGTGTCGACACCGACCGGCTGAAGGAAGAGAAGGCGCGCGGCATCTCCATCGAGCTCGGCTACGCCTACGCGCCGCTCGAGAACGGCGAGGTCCTCGGCTTCATCGACGTGCCCGGCCACGAGCGTCTGGTGCACACCATGGTGGCAGGCGCGTGCGGTATCGACTTCGCATTGCTGCTGGTGGCGGCAGATGACGGTGTGATGCCGCAGACGCGCGAGCATCTCGCCATTCTCCAGCTGCTGGGCATCTCGCACGCCGCAGTGGCGCTCAGCAAGGCGGACCGCGCCGATGAGGCGCGCCTGCACGCGGTCGAGCAGCAGATCTCGCAGCTCCTGGCCGGGACGGCACTGCAGGGAGCGCGCATCTTCCGGCTCAATGCCACCGACGCCGGTGATCGCGGCGTCGCTGCGCTGCGTCGTTACCTCGAGGAGCAGGCAGCGCATCTGCAGGTGCGCCACGATGCGCGGCTGTTCCGCCTGGGGGTGGACCGGGTCTTCTCCCTCCCCGGCCATGGCACCATCGTCACGGGTACGGTGTTCTCGGGTCAGGTGCGCACCGGGGATACGGTGTGCGTGATGCCCGCGGGCACGGCGGCGCGCGTCCGCAGTCTTCATACCCAGAATCGCGCCGCCGACAGCGGCCGCTGCGGACAACGCTGCGCGCTGAACCTCGCCGGCCTCGAGCGCAGCGCGATCGCACGCGGGGACTGGCTCGCCGAGCCGCAGCTGCTGGCAGCGACCCGGCGCGTCGACGTCCGCCTGCGGCTGCTGCCGGACAGCAGGGTGCGACTTGCATCCTGGGCGCCGCTGCACGTGCACCTCGGTACGCTGCACCGCGTAGCGCATATCGTATTGTTGGAAGCGACGCAGGCACCGGCGGGCACGTGGCTGCGGGCGCAGCTGGTCTTCGATGCGCCGGTCTGCGCGCTGCCCGGCGATCGCTTCATCGTCCGGGATGCGCAGGCGACACACACGCTGGGGGGCGGTGTGGTGCTGGATCCTTTTGCGCCGGCGCGCCGGCGCCGCTCGCACGAGCGCCATCGCTACCTTGACGCACTGGAGCAGCTGATCGACGCAGGCGGCATCAGCGCGCTCCTGCAACACTCGCCCGTCGGGGTGCGCATGAGCGACCTGGTGCGCCTCACCGGGCTCCCGGCGGCAGCGATTGCGCTGCCGGCGGAGGCCGTCAGCGTCCCGGCCGGCAAAGAGCGCTTCGTGCTGCTCGCCTCCCACTGGGAGGCGCTGCGCGAGCAGGCCGTGAGCGCGCTGCGCGTCTTCCATGCACACAGTCCCGAAGAGCCCGGACCCGATGCCGCCCGGCTGCGCCGCATGGCGGTTCCCGGCATCGCCGAAGCGCTGTGGCGCGTGCTGATCGATACGCTCATCGAGGAGCGGGTCATCGTGCGCAGCGCACCGTGGCTGCACATGCCCGAACATACCGTGATGCTCTCGGAACAGGACCGCGGGCTCGCGCACACGCTGCAACCGCTGATCGCAGCGGGGCGCTTCGATCCGCCCTGGGTGCGTACGCTGGCCGAGAGCGCGCGTGAGCCCGAGCAGCGGGTGCGCCAGGTCTTGCGCAAGCTGGTCATGCAGGGCAGTGTGTACCAGGTCGTGCAGGATCTCTTCTACGACGCCGGCTGTGTCGCGGAGCTTGCGGCCATTGTCGGCGCCCTGGCGCAGCAGCACGGCGCGGTCAGTGCCGCGCATTACCGCGATGCGCTCGGTACGGGGCGCAAGCGCGCCATCCAGATCCTGGAGTTTTTCGATCGCGTCGGCTACACGCGCCGCGTGCGCGATGCGCACGTTCTGCGTCGCGATGGCTGGCGCTCGTCCTGATACGCCGGAAGGCACACGTACCCGGTGGTGCGGCTGGGCTTCAAACCCAGGAGGGGGCGTCAGACGCTTCCTGGTAGGTTCGACTCCTGCTGCCTTCCGCCAAGGCTTGCGGCGAACGCGCGCCCGCCGGCACGCCGCGACTTCCCCCGGACCGTGCCGGCCGTTTATTCTGGCGCGGCCCGGTGCGCGGGCAACCCATGTCGACCTCCATCCCCTCCCCGCCCCGCCTCACATCGCTGTCCCACGGCGGCGGCTGCGGCTGCAAGATCGCGCCCGGCGTGCTGGCGGAGCTGCTGAAGCGCTCCACGCCGCTGCCGCCGTTTGCGCAGCTGCTGGTCGGGACGGAGACCGCAGACGACGCGGCTATCTATCGGCTCAACGACACTCAGGCGATCGTCGCCACCACCGACTTCTTCATGCCGATCGTCGACGATCCCTTTGACTTCGGACGAATCGCTGCCGCCAACGCCCTGTCGGATGTTTACGCCATGGGCGGCACGCCGCTCCTAGCGCTCGCCATCGTCGCAATGCCGGTCAACGTGCTGCCTCCGCAGGTGATCCGCGACATCCTGCGAGGCGGCGAGAGCATCTGCGCGCAGGCCGGGGTTGCCCTCGCCGGCGGGCACAGTATCGATTCGGCAGAGCCGATCTACGGCCTGGCTGCGATCGGCGTCGTGCATCCGCAGCAGGTGAAGCGCAACTGCGAGGCGCGCGCCGGCGATGCCCTGGTGCTCGGCAAACCCCTCGGCGTCGGTGTCCTGTCGGCAGCCCTGAAGAAACAGCAGCTCGCCCCCTGCGACTATCGGGCGATGGTGGAGCTCACCACCCGGCTCAATCGCGCCGGCCCCGCCCTCGCGCAGCTTTCCGGCGTACATGCCATGACCGACGTGACGGGGTTCGGATTGCTCGGGCATCTGCTCGGGATGTGCCGCGGCTCCGGTGTAGGTGCACGGTTGAGCATGACGCGCATACCCGTCCTCGATGGCGCGCTCACCCTCGCCGGCGCCGGGGTCGTCACCGGGGCCTCCGCGCGCAACTGGGC
>DASZHQ010000112.1:0-17423 GCA_035937715.1 Steroidobacteraceae bacterium
CTACGGCTGCGGGCTGAATCTGGTGCGCCGCTACCTGACGGGTTACCCCCCGGGTGCCGTGGCGGCGGCGGCCCTGGCGAGCGGCGCGGTGCTGCTCGCCCCGCTCGCCATCTACAGCTGGCCCGCGCATCCCATCGGCGCCGCCTCCTGGGCGAGTGCGCTGCTGCTCGGCGTGCTGTGCACGGGCGTCGCGTTTGTGTTCTATTACCGCCTGATCGCCAGGGTCGGCGCCTCGCGCACGTCCACCGTCACCTACCTGATTCCGCTGTTTGGCGTGATCTGGGCATGGCTGCTGTTGGGCGAACCGCTCACACTGACCATGGCGGTGGCCGGTGCGCTGATCCTCGCGGGCGTGGGCCTGAGTCAGCGGCGCGAGGTGAAGTCCTGAAGGTTGCGGTGGCGGAGCACAAACGCGCGCTTGATTTCCCCAACCTCCTGAACGTCCGCGATCTGGGCGGCTATCCGACCACGGACGGCGAGGAGACCCGCTGGCGCTCGCTGCTGCGCGCGGATGATCTCGCGCAGCTCAGCGCGGACGGCATCCGGGCGCTTGCCGACTATGGCGTCGCGACGGTCCTGGATCTGCGCTGGCCCGAGGAAGCAGCCCGACATCCGAGCCCGGTGGTCACGGCACTGCCGCACGTGCGCTGCGAGCGCATCTCGCTGCTCACGCACACGGAGGACGAGTGGCGGTTGCGCCAGCGCGATGCGGCCAAGGAGCTGTGGAAGTGCGCGGTACTGGAGCACGTGCGCGCGGAGCTGCGCCACGTCCTTAGTTTCATCGCCGCTGCCCCGCCGCAGCCGCTGCTGTTTCATTGTGTCGCCGGCAAGGACCGCACCGGGCTGATCGCGGCACTCCTGCTCGCTCTCGCCGACGTCGTTCCCGATGCCATCGCGCGCGATTACGCCATGAGCTCGGAGTGTCTGCGCGAAGGTTATCTCAGGCGCTACGCCGACACCGAGCCGGTGCGCATCCTCGAGGCGCTGCGCTGCCCGGAGGAAGGCGCGCACAACATGCTCAGGTTTCTCGAGGCCGCCGGCGGCGTGCGAGCCTATCTGGCGCAGATCGGGTTGTCGGCACAGGAAATCGAGCGCCTGCGCGCACGGCTGCGAAGCTGATCAAACGGGCAGCGCGCCAGCGAGCCCGGCCGCAAAGCCAACGGCCTCCTGCGAGCTCGGCCGCGGACGAGCGCGGCTGCCGCGCAGGCACGCCTCTTTCGGGATAGCCGGCGGTGCCCGCGGGTGCCACGGGCAGCTCTTCCGTCACTGCTATTCACCGGCGGTTCAGTAGCGCCGCATGATACTGTCATGGCACCGGTCTGAACGCGCTCCCGAGCGGCCCACATTTCAGCGCGGGCACCATTTGCAAGCACGTTCGGATTTGAGTTTGCGTCATTCCGGTGCACTTCCCTTACGCTATGCTCCGTGGGACAGCGGAAATTCCCTGCCGCGGAGCGCACAACATGGAAATTACCGGAGGGTGCCTGTGCCAGGCGGTGCGCTACTCGATCAGCGCCGCCCCTATTGCCACGCGTACCTGCTGGTGCCGGGTCTGCCAGTACATCGGTGCCGGCAGCGCCACGGTGAATAGCGGCTTTCGCAGCGATGCCGTGACGGTCAGCGGCGAGCTGCGCGATTACGTCATGGCGGCCGACAGCGGCAGCGTGATGCACCGGCGTTTCTGTCCATCCTGCGGCACGCATCTGTTTACGGCCTCCGAGGCCAGGCCGCACCTGGTGTTCGTGCGCGCAGGAACGCTCGATGACCCCGAGCTCGCCAGACCTGCTGCAACCATCTGGACGGCGAGCGCGCCCAGCTGGGCGTGCTTCGATGAGCGCCTCCCGAAAGTGGAACGACAGCCCCCGCCGCTCGCCTGAGCCGGGTGCGGCGCTGCGCGCTACTTGAGCCCGAGCGCCTGCCGCAACTGCGGGACCGTCAGCAGCCGCGTGTAGACGGAGGTCCCCACATCGAATTCGCGCGCACGCGCCAGCGGCCCGACGACGACGGGCTCGAAGCCTGCATCCCGCACCAGGCGCTGGGCGACCTCGAGCGCCTGCGGATCATCACCGGCTAGCGCAATAGCGATCGGCTCTCCGCTGCGGTGCGCCTCGCTCCTGAGGTCCCCGGCGTTGATGGCGTTGAATGCGCGCACCAATCGGGCTCCCGGCAGAAACTGCGCGGAAGCCACGCCGGTGCCCTTCGCCCGCGCTTCCAGCGCCATCGGGCCATCGCGGGCCGGATACGGATTGCAGGTGTCGAGCACCACCTTGCCGGCAAGCTCCGCCCTCAGGTCCTGTCCGAGCTGTGGCAGGGCGCCGTAGGGCACCGACACCAGCACCACATCGCCAAACTGCGCCGCCTCGCGCGGCGTGCCCAGATGCGCGCGTGGTCCGAGCGAGCGTGCCAGTTCCTGCAGCCGTGCCGGGTGGCGCGAAGACAGCAGTACCTCGTGACCCGCCTTTACCCACAGCTGCGCCAGCGTGCCCCCGATGTGGCCTGCGCCGATGATGCCGATCCTGAGCGGCGCAGCGGGTTGCGGCCCAGGCTCGCTCGCCGTGACGTGCGCCACAGCGGCCGGGGCCAGCAGCCCCGCGGCCAGCGCCCCGAGGAGCGGGCGCCCACCCCACGCCCCCATCTGCCCGCGGGACCTCAACCGCCCGAGGACGCTCAACCGCGCCAGAGGCTTCGACCGCGCCAGCGCTCCTGCCTGCGCGAGTGCTTTCACTTCGGCGAGAAGTCCACGATCGTCTGCCAGCGAGGTATCTCCGGGTGGTCCGTCTCGATGTGCAGGATGCCGTGCGCACGTTGCGCCGATGAGGCGAGGCGAATTTCCGCGCGGTCCCCGCAGGGGACCACGAGCGGCAACGACGTCAGCACCGAGATCGCCTTGGCGGCTGCGACATCCGCCGCTGCGGCACTCGATGACTCGATGCGCGCGCCGGTGATCTGCACGCTCGGCATGGTGACAAAACGGTACTGGACGCTGCCGGTCCAACCGCCCTTGGGCTGCTTGCCTGCGGAATCCAAGCTCGCTGCGCGGGTGAGCGGCGGCTCGCTGATTTTGATCAGCCGCGGTGTCGCCGGCACGATTTTCTGCTTCACATCGAATGCCTGCAGCTTCCACTCCGCCAGGAACTGCAACGGGAAGCTGTTCTGGCAGCGCACCGAGTACAGGCCGCGCCACTCCGAGCCGTCGCCGTAAGAGCTGAGTGTGATCTTCTGATTCCCGCCGATCGCGAACAGGTACACCGAGCCCGGTGTGACCATCGTGTCGCGCGCAACGGTAGCCGAGACTTCGTACATCCCGATGTCGTGGTTGGCGCGATATTCCGCGGGCGTAGTGTCGTGCACCTGCACGTCGCAGGCGCAGAGCAGCAGCACCACGGGAACCCCTGTCAGCCGTATGACCTCGCGCATGCTGTCCCCCTTCGCTCACGCCAATCCTGCGGGACCGGGTTGTCAGGGTGTCGGGCAAGCGCCCTGTCCAGCCGGCAGGCCGCGGATGACGGAAAACCCCACCCCGTGCGGACCGCGATCGCGGCCAGCCCGGGACAGGAATCGTAAGCGCGCCTGTTATTTCTTTCGCCGGGCTCCGGACCGCTTGGCCGCCCTGAAGGAGATTCCGGTGCGCATAGCCTTCTGCTGGACCGCGGCGGCAGTACGCCCAAGCTTCTTGGCGACCTGACTGGTCGGTGTTCCTGCCTTCGCAAGCGCCCGGAGAGTCTTCAGTTCACGGGCGCTCCAGGAGGCGCCGTCGTTCGGTGGACGTCGTGCCATCGTCTTACTCCGCAAAACACCCAACGAAGGGCCGGATCGGGGATGATACACCGATCATCGTCGCTGCGCGCGCTCCGGTTCGCAACATGTTGGAAACGTGGCAGCTCCGCTTGCGCGCGGCGCGCTGTTGTTGCTGTGCTGCCAACAGGCGACACAACTTGTAACTGAGCGGTGGTGGGTGTTGGAGGCGCGCCGCGGGCGGTGGCTGCGCAATGCAGCCTACAGAGTGCGGGTCGCCCTGCGCAAAGCCAACGCCCGCGTCGTGCCGGCCAGGCCAACAGCCTCCCGGGCCTGCGCCGGCGGTGCGCGACGATAGCGCCGTCGGGCAACCCGCTCACTGTGAGAGCTGCTGATAGGCCTCCGGGCTCATCTCCGGCAGCTTGCGCACGAAGGCGACGATGTCCCAGATGGCCGCATCGTCCAGCGACTTGCCCCAGGCGGGCATGGCGCTCATCTTGATTCCGTGCTTGATGCTCCAGAAGGCACGGCGCGCATCGCGCGGCGCTTCCTGCGCCAGGTTGGGTGGGTGAGGATAGAGTCCGGGTCTGAGGGCGGACTTCGTGGTGCCGGGCGCCAGATGACAACTCACGCACAGCGCCGCGTAGCTGCGCGCCCCGGCCGCGATGCGTGCGCCGCTCTGCAGTTCCGGCACCTCGATATTGCGCGCGCGCACTTCGATGGAACGATCCCGCAACCGCTCGATGAGTGCCAGCACAATCCTGGTGTGATGGTCGTCGGCGCCGATGTCATAGATCCCCGAGCCGACGAATGCGCCGGCACCCAGCGCCAGGGCGGCGAGCGTGCTGGCCAGGATCAGTGCCGCGCGCGTGATGCGTTTCATCAGGCTACTGAACGACGATCGTTCCGACCATGCGCGGATGGATCGAGCACGCATAGTGATAGGTGCCGGCCTTGTCGAACCTGAACGAGAAGCTCTCATTCGTGTCCATAGCACCCGAGCGGAACAGGCCGGTATCGCTCACCACGGTATGCGGCTCGTCGTCCTTATTTGTCCAGGTTACGGTCGAGCCGGCTTTCACCGTCATGGACGTCGGCGCAAACATGAAATCCTTCGCCATGACGATGGTGGGCACGTCAGAGCTTGCCGCCACCGAGAAACTGCCGGCCGTGGCCCACAGCACCAGCGCACCGGCGCCCGCCAGCAGCGATCGACGCAGTGCAGAAAGTGCAACGTTTCGCATGTTCAACCCCTTGAGGCCCGTCAGGCGATGGTCGCGTCCGTGAGCGCCAGCGAGTGCGGGTGCTTCACGACGGATACGCTGGTGACGCCGAGCATTCTTGTCAGTTGATCGGGCGGCACCTTGAGCGGGCTCGGTCCCGGCCCGACTCCGGCGAGGGGTTGCGGGTAGGCAGTCGAGCGGGCGGTGTGGAAGGTCACGTTGCCTTCCACCTTCTGCACGATCTGGTGGATATGGCCATTGAGGACGGTGACCGAGCCGAAACGACGCAACTGCTCCATGAGCTGCGGCGCATCACCCGTTCCCCAGCCCCACGGCTCGTAGATGGTCCACAGCGGCATGTGGGCAAAGACCACGACGGGCGTGCTGGCAGAGCGACCCTTGAGATCATTCGCCACCCACGCGAGCTGATCCGTCCCCAGCGTGCCCAGACCCCCCGGCTTGAATTGCAACACGTTGACCAGCGCCACGAAGTGCACGCCGGCGTGATCGAAGCTGTAATAGCCCTTGTTGTCGGAAGCCTTGCCGAAGCGATTGAAGTATTCCGTGACGGCGGCATCGGTGGTGTCATGCTCGCCCGGTACCGTGTGCATCTCGCTGGTGTGCAGACCCGAAAAGATCTGCTGCGCCAGGTCGAATTCCGCGGGCTTCGACAGGTGAGTGATATCGCCGGTATGGATGATGAGGCCAGGCTGCTCGGGCATCCCGTTGACGATCTCGATGCTCTGCTTCAGAGTCCCGTTGACGTCCGGATTCGCCTCCTTGTTGAAGCCGATGTGGGTGTCGCTGATCTGCACGAACAGCGGCTTCCCCAGGCGGGCGGTGCCCTGTCGGTCGGCCGCCGCCACCGCCAGGTCGATGGGCGTGAGAACACCGCCCGCTAGGGCGAACAGCGTACCCGCGCCGCCAAAGGCCATGCACTTGAGTGCGCTGCGGCGCGATTTGAGCGAGGTTTCGTCCGACATGTCCATCTCCTTCGGTGGGCTGGCGAAGGAGAAGACTGCCGTTTGCGGCGTTTTATTCCTGCGGGTTGACGCCGCGGCTGCTAGCGCTGATCGCGCTCACCGGCGTCTCGCAACAGCCGCACCAGAGCGAGCACCTCGTCCCAGCCGGCATCGGATACGGCGCAATACTGCAGATTGCCCACCCTCCAGAACGCGACGTGATAGCCGCTGCGCGTGGTGAGGTCCGGGAAGGTGCGCTCGCTCGCCACCCAGGTGAACACATTGATGAAGTGGGGACCGTGCTCGTAGACCACCACCGCCGCGCGTTGATGATCGAAGTAGTCGGCGCGCCCCCCCACCAGGCGATAGCCCTGCCCGGCGAAGTCGGCGACCACCGGCGAGACGTCGGCGTGACCGGCAAACCACGGCTTCACCGTATGCCGGTCGGTGGACACGACATCGGTCAGGTGCTCGGGCATCAGCGAGCGTACGTGTGCGGCGACGACCTCATCGAGCAGGGGGCCCGGGAACGACAGCGACGGGGAGAGCAGGGAAAATAACAGGCTGGCTGCCAGCGCTGCGCCCACGCCACCGCCGGCTCCGAGCCAGAATGGCCGGTTGCGCCACAGGGTCGGCCGGCGCGCAGCGCCACGCGGGGCGCCGACGCCAGCTTCCTGATCGAGCATGCGCGCGATGCGCGCCCGCAGCTGCGGCGGCGCGGCGCCAAATTCGAGGTCGCGGCGGATGCGCTCGCGGGTGCTCGCGAGATGCTCGAGCAGGGCGCGGCACTCCGCGCAGCGCTCGGCGTGACGCTCGATATCGACCGCGGAGACGGCGTCGACCTCGCCGTCGAAGTAAGCCTGCACGCGATAGTGTTCAGCGCACTGCACGCGGCTCTCCGGGGGTCTCCTGCAGCCACTTGACCCGTAGCGCCGCCCGCGCACGTGCCAGCCGTGACATCACCGTTCCGATCGGCACGCGCGTCACGGCGGCGATTTCCCGGTAGCTCATGTCCTCCAGCTCCCGCAGCAGCAGCACTTCGCGATGCTCCTGCGGCAGCGCGGCGATCAGCCGATCGAGCGTGCGCTTGTCGTCATCAGCGGTCGATGCGCTCTCCGGATCGGGCGTGGAGGCGGTGGGGGCGGAGCTGAACTGCTCGTCGTCCTCCTGCGGCAGCGGCACGGCGGCGCGCCGCTGTTGCTGCTTGAGCGCCGTCGCATGGCAGTTTCGCACGATGGTCAGGAGCCAGCCCTTCACGTCCGAGCCTCGCAAGCCGTCGAATCCGCGGAATGCGCGCAGGAACGCCTCCTGCACGACATCGTCCGCATCGCTGCCCGAGCGCGACAGCCAGCGCGCAAAGCGGTGCGCCGCGTCCAGGTGTGGCATCACCTGCGCCTCGAATCGAGCGCGCTTGTCATCCATGGATGGCACAGAACACTGCCTCGCGCGGCGCAGCATGCCTCAACACTAAAGACTCAGGGAGGGCCGGTTCTATTCCCGTCGGCCCTCAGGCAGGCGGCATCGACCGCGTTCGACAACAGCATGGCGATGGTCATGGGACCCAACCCGCCCGGCACCGGCGTGATCCACCCGGCCCGCGCGGCGGCCGCCTCGAACCCAACATCCCCCACCAGGCGGCCGTCGCTCGCGCGATTGATGCCCACATCGAACACCGCGGCCCCGGGGCGTATCCACTCCCCGGGGATGAAGCCGGCCTTGCCGACGGCCGCGACCAGCAGTTCCGCGCGCTCGACCTCGGCGCGCAGCTCCCGCGTTCCGGTGTGGCAGACCGTGACGGTGGCTCGCGCCAGCAGCAGCTCGAGCGCCATGGGCCGGCCGACGATGTTGGAAGCACCCACCACAGTCGCGCGCAGGCCGGTGAGGCCGATGCCATACTCCTGCGCGAGGCGGATGACGCCGAAGGGCGTACAGGGACGCAGCCGCGGGCGCTTCTGCGCCAGCAGTCCGGTATTCACGGGGTGAAAGCCGTCGACGTCCTTGACCGGATCCACGGCGTCCATGATGCGATCGGCACTGACGCCCTTGGGCAAGGGCAACTGCACCAGAATGCCGTCGACGCGCTCGTCGTGATTGAGGGCATGTACCAGGGCGAGGATCTGCGCCTCGCTGCTGGAGACGGGCAGGTCGTGCGCGATCGACTCGATGCCGGCCTCGAGGGAGGAGCGGCGCTTGTTGCGCACGTAGACGCTCGAGGCGGGGTCCTCGCCCACCTGTACCACGGCGAGACCCGGAGGACGGCCGTGGCGCCGCGCAAACTCCGCCGCGCGCTGCGCCACCTGGGCGCGCACCCTGGCCGCCACCGCCTTGCCATCGAGCAGCACCGCACCGCCGGCGGTGCGCGCCGCCCCGGTGGGCGCAGCGACGCTCGCGTTCATGGAGGGAGTGCTCATCGGGTCAGTAACGGTAGGGATCGGGTTTGTACGGGCCGGCCGGATCGACGCCGATGTAGCGCGCCTGGGCATCGCTCAGGCGCGAGAGCTGCACGTTGAGCTTCTTCAGCTGCAGCCGCGCCACCTTCTCATCGAGGTGCTTGGGCAGCACGTACACGCCCGCCGGATATTTCTCGCTGTGGGTGAAGAGCTCCACCTGCGCGATCGTCTGGTTGGCAAAGCTCGAGCTCATCACGTAGCTTGGGTGGCCGGTGCCGCAGCCGAGGTTCACGAGCCTGCCCTCCGCGAGCAGAATGATCCGCCGGCCATCGGGCAGGATCACGTGATCGACCTGGGGCTTGATGTTCTCCCAGGTGTATTTCCTCAGGCTGGCAACTTCGATTTCATTGTCGAAGTGCCCGATGTTGCACACGATCGCATTGTGCTTCATGCGCACCATGTGATCGTGCGTGATCACGTGGAAGTTGCCGGTGGCGGTAACGAAGATATCGGCCTTGTCGGCGGCGTAATCCATGGTTACGACGCGATAGCCCTCCATGGCCGCCTGCAGCGCGCAGATCGGGTCGATCTCCGTGACCCACACCTGTGCCGACAGCGCGCGCAGCGCACTCGCCGAGCCCTTGCCGACATCCCCGTAACCGCACACCAGCGCGATCTTGCCCGCGATCATGACGTCGGTGGCGCGCTTGATCGCGTCCACCAGCGACTCGCGGCAGCCGTACAGGTTGTCGAACTTGCTCTTGGTGACCGAGTCGTTCACGTTGATCGCGGGGAAAGCGAGCCGGCCCTCCTTCGCCATCTGGTAGAGCCGCTTCACGCCGGTCGTGGTTTCCTCGGTGACGCCCTTGATGTGACGGATGCGCGTGGAATACCACTTCGGATCGTTCTTCAGCCGCGCGCGGATCGCCGCGAACAGCGCGCTCTCCTCGTCGCTGGCCGGCTTCGCGACCACCCCCGCGTCACTCTCGGCCTTGGCGCCGAGGTGCAGCAGCAGCGTCGCGTCACCCCCGTCGTCGAGGATCATGTTGGAGCAGCCCCCGTCCGGCCACTCGAAGATGCGGTGCGTATATTCCCAGTAGTCCGTGAGCGACTCGCCCTTCCAGGCGAAAACGGGGGTGCCGCGCGCGGCGATGGCGGCGGCGGCATGATCCTGGGTGGAGAAGATGTTGCACGAGGCCCAGCGCACCACCGCGCCGAGCGCCTGCAACGTCTCGATCAGCACCGCGGTCTGGATGGTCATGTGGAGCGACCCGGAGATGCGCGCTCCGCGCAGCGGCTGGGCAGGTGCGTATTCCTCGCGAATCGCCATGAGGCCGGGCATCTCGGTCTCGGCGATCGCGATCTCCTTGCGTCCAAAGTCGGCGAGCGCGAGGTCGGCGATCCGGTAGTCGCTCGCCGGGGTGCCGGCAGATTTCAGTGTGGCGTTCATGCTCGATACTCCGCAATAACTGCAGTGAGCGCCGTAGGATGAGCCGCGTCTCGCTGAGCCTGGCGGGCCCTCGCGGATAATCCGCCGGCCCGTCGCAACGCTCCTCAGCGAGCGTGGTTGCCGCAGTGCGGCTGTGTTGCGCTGCCTACGCCGCGCGCATCCCCTTGGCCTCGGCGGCGAGGGTCTCGGCGCGATCGGTGCGCTCCCAGGTGAACTCCGGCTCGGTACGGCCGAAGTGTCCGTAGGTCGCGGTCTTCTGGTAGATCGGCCGCAGCAGATCGAGCATCTCGCGCAGGCCGTAGGGCGTCAGGTCGAAATGCTT
This sequence comes from Steroidobacteraceae bacterium, assembly GCA_035937715.1. GTDB lineage: Bacteria > Pseudomonadota > Gammaproteobacteria > Steroidobacterales > Steroidobacteraceae > 13-2-20CM-66-19. The sequence goes on from DASZHQ010000112.1 coordinate 10,083, forward strand.
GCGCACGATCTGCGTCAGGTGCTCGCGTGACAGGCGGCTGGTGCCGAAAGTCTCCACCATGATTGAGGTCGGCTCGGCGACGCCGATGGCGTACGAGACCTGCACCTCGCAGCGCTCGGCCAGCCCCGCCGCCACGATGTTCTTGGCGACGTAGCGGGCGGCGTACGCGGCCGAGCGATCCACTTTGGACGGATCCTTGCCGGAGAACGCCCCGCCGCCGTGACGGGCGTAGCCGCCGTAGGTGTCGACGATGATCTTGCGCCCGGTGAGCCCGCAGTCGCCCACGGGTCCGCCGGTCACGAAACGCCCCGTGGGGTTGATGTGGTAGCGGGTTCGCTTGTCCACCCACTTCGCGGGCAGCACGGGCTTGAGGATCTCCTCCATCACTGCCTCGCGCAGCACCTTGGTCGACACCTCGGGGCTGTGCTGCGTGGAGAGCACCACGGCCTCGATTCCCACCGGTTCGTGATCCTGGTAACGCAGCGTCACCTGGCTCTTCGCGTCCGGGCGCAGCCAGGGGAGCTTGCCGCCCTTGCGCACCTGGGCCTGGCGCTTGACCAGGCGGTGCGCGAGCGTGATGGGGGCGGGCATCAGCACGTCGGTCTCTTTGGTCGCGTAGCCGAACATCAGCCCCTGATCGCCGGCGCCCTGACGACGCTCGTCCTTGCGGTCCACCCCCTGCGCGATGTCGGGAGACTGCTTGCCGATGATGTTGAGCACGCCGCAGCTTGCGCCATCGAAGCCCATGTCGGAGGAGTCGTAGCCGATTTCCAGCACCGTCTTGCGCACCAGCGCTTCGACGTCCACCCAGGCGCTGGTGGTAATCTCCCCGGCAACGATCACGACGCCGGTCTTGACGAGGGTCTCGCAGGCGACGCGCCCGCGCGGATCGGCGCCCAGAATCGCATCCAGCACCACGTCCGAGATCTGGTCAGCGATTTTGTCCGGATGGCCTTCGGAGACCGATTCGGAGGTAAAGAGATACTCATTCGCCATAGGCCGGCACGCTCGGGATGGTGGGTTTGCCAAAGACGGTAAGTTTACCCGAAACGCCCGCCGCCTCGCGCCTCGATTGCGTCCCGGCCGCGGCGCAACGCTCGCCGCCAGGCCCGCAGGAGCTGGCATCTCAGGGAAACGCGGCCGCGAGGCGCTGTGCGAATTCCTGCTTCGTGAAGCGATGATTCTGCGTGCCACGCGACTCGATCTTGATGGCGCCCATGAGCGCGGCAATATGTCCGGTGGCGCGCCAGTCGAGCCCGTGCAGCAGCCCGTGAATGAGGCCGGCCCGGTAGGCATCCCCGCAACCGGTCGGATCGACGACCGCGCGCGCCGCGGCCCCGGGAATGGGGATCTGCCCCTCGCGCGTGTAGATTCTCGAGCCCTGCGCCCCGCGTGTCACGATCAGCGCTTCGACACGCTGCGTGATCTCCTGCGCGCTCCAGCCGGTGCGCTGCTGCAGCAGCTGCCACTCATAGTCGTTCACGGTCACCCAGCGCGCTTGCGACACCATGCATTGCAGCTCGGCGCCATCGAACATCGGCAGCTGCTGGCCGGGATCGAAAATGAAGGGGATGCCGGCGGCGGCAAACTGCGCGGCGTGCTCCAGCATGCCCCCGCGCCCATCCGGCGCCACGATCCCGATGGCGATGTCATGCGCCTCGCTCACGCGGTTGAGATGCGCGTGCTGCATCGCCCCGGGGTGAAATGCAGTGATCTGGTTGTCGTCGAGGTCGGTGGTGATGAAGGCCTGCGCGGTGAGCTCGCTGTCGATCACCCTCACGTGCTCGGTGGGCACGCCGCTGCGCGTCAGCCACTCCCGGTAAGGGCCGAAGTCGCGTCCCACGGTCGCCATGGGCAGGCCCACGTCCCCGAGGAGCCTGAGGTTGTAGGCGATGTTGCCGCCGCAGCCGCCGTACTCGCGCCGCAGCTGCGGCACCAGGAACGACACGTTCAGCATGTGGATCTTGTCGGGCAGGATGTGGTTGGAGAAGCGATCGCCGAACACCATGATGGTGTCGAACGCCAGCGAACCGCAGATCAGCGCACGCCCCCCGCCAGGCGCGCCGCGGCTCATGCGCCGGCGCCCTTGGCAGGCGCGGCCGGCGGAGGTGGCGCTGCGGGCGGCGCCTTGCTGGCGGCGTAGAGCAGCGCCACAGCGCTCTTCGCCACCTCGCTGAGACCGGCGCCGTGGCGCTGCTCGTAGTAGTTGAGGATCTGCTCGCGCATGCGCGGCTCCCAGTAGCGCTTGAGGTGATTCGCTACGTCGCGTGCCGCAGCTTGCGCATCGGTCGTGCCGGCGAAGAACTCGCCGATCTCATTGGCCATCTTGATGAGCAGATCGATGTTCATGGTCGTGTCGGGTGCCTACTTCAGTCTGTGCGGGTGCGCGTACACGACGTGCTGGTCGGCGCGCGCGAACGCCACCAGCGTCAGCCCGCAGCGCTGCGCCATACGCACGGCAAAGGCGGTGGGCGCGGAGAGCGCCACCAGCAGCGTAACGCCGACCGTGGCGCACTTCTGCACCATTTCGTAGCTGGCGCGGCTGGTGATGAGCATGTAGCCGGCGGCGAAGTCAGCCTGTGCGCGCGCCAGCGCCCCGATGGTCTTGTCAAGCGCGTTATGGCGCCCGACGTCCTCGCGCACCACCTCGATGCCGGCACCGGGCACCACCCACGCCGCCGCATGCACGCTGCCGGTTCGGGCGTTGACGGGCTGGCGGCCCGCGAGTTGCGCGATTGCCCCATGCAGCTGCGTGGCGGTGATGCTCACGCCGGCAGGCACCGGAGCGCACTCGCGGATGGCGTCCGCTGCGGTTTCCGCGCCGCACAGCCCGCAACCGGTACGGCCGGCGAGATTGCGACGGCGCTGCAGCAGCTGCGTGAAGCGTTCCCAGGCAACGGTGATCTTCACATCCGCGGACGCCTCACCGCGCGTCACCTCCACGCCGCGGATCTCATCGGCGCGCGCCACCAGCCCCTCGCTCAGGGTGAACCCGACGCCGTAATCCTCGAGATCAGCCGGGGTCGCGAGCATCACCACGTGCGGCACATCGTGGTACACGAGCGCGACCGGTACCTCTTCGGCCACCTGATCGGTGGTGCGGGCGATGCTGCCGCGCGTCCAGCGCTCGATGTCGACCTCGGCGCTGACAGCGTCCGGTATGGGCTGCGCGCTCATCTGCGCAGGCGCGAGCGCAAAAAAGGGGATTCGGGGGCGTGCGCGGCAGGGCGAGGCGCAGAGCGCCGAGCGGGTTTGCCAGGAGGGCAAACCCGGGGCTTTCCGCGCGCAGCAGGACTGCGAAACGCGGAAAGACGCGCCCGCAGACTCTTTTTTGCGATCGCGGCTGCGCTCATGGCGTTGTGGGACCGCTCAGGCCGGGGCCGGGTCCTGCTTGCGCTGGCGGGCCGGACGCGGCATCTCGCGCTCGGCCTCAGCGCGCTTCTGCCAGGCGTCCTTCTGGTTGACCAGCACCACCTCGACCGCGGTCACCTTGTACTCCGGGCAGTTGGTGGCCCAGTCGGAGTTCTCGGTCGTGACCACGTTGGCGTTGGTCTCGGGGAAGTGGAACGTGGTGTACACCACCCCGGGCGCGATCTTCTCCGACACCTTCGCGCGCAGCACGGTGTCGCCGGCGCGGCTGGTGAGCCCCACCCAGTCCCCGTCACTGATACCGCGCACATCAGCGTCGTGCGGGTGGATCTCGAGTACGTCCTCGGCGTGCCAGACGACGTTGTTGGTGCGGCGCGTCTGGGCGCCCACGTTGTACTGCGTGAGTATCCGGCCGGTGGTGAGGATCAGCGGGAAGCGGCTGGTCGAGCGCTCGCTCGTCGGCACGTATTCGGTCGGCCAGAACTTGCCCTTGCCGCGCACGAACTGGTGCACGTGCATGGTCGGCGTGCCTTCGGGCGCTGCCTCGGTGACGGGCCACTGGATGCTGCCCAGACGGTCGAGCTTCTCGTAGGTCATGCCGCTGAAGGTCGGCGTAAGGCGCGCGATCTCCTCCATGATCTCGCTGGGATGGCTGTAGTGCATCGGGTAGCCGAGCGCATTGGACAGCAGGCACGTCACCTGCCAGTCCTCATAGCCGGCTAGCGGCTCCATGACCTTGCGCACGCGACCCACGCGCCGCTCGGCGTTGGTGAAGGTGCCGTCCTTCTCGAGGAACGAGGAGCCCGGTAGGAACACGTGCGCGAACTTCGCGGTCTCGTTGAGGAACAGGTCCTGCACGATCACGCACTCCATCGCAGCCATGGCGGCGCTGACGTGATGGGTGTTGGGATCGGACTGCACGAAGTCCTCGCCCTGCACGTACATACCACGGAAGGTGCCGTCGAGTGAGGCCTCGAACATGTTCGGGATGCGCAGGCCCGGTTCGGGCTGCAGCGGCACGCCCCACACGGCCTCGAAGGAGGCGCGTACCGCCGGATCCGACACGTGGCGGTAGGCGCTGAGCTCGTGGGGGAAGGAGCCCATGTCGCACGAGCCCTGCACGTTGTTCTGGCCGCGCAACGGGTTCACGCCCACGCCCTCGCGCCCGAGGTTGCCGGTGGCCATGGCGAGGTTGGCGATGGCCATGACCGTGGTCGTGCCCTGGCTGTGCTCGGTAACGCCGAGACCGTAGTAGATGGCGCCGTTGCCGGCGCGCGCGTACAGCTGCGCCGCGCGGCGCACGCGCTCGGCCGGCACGCCGGTGATGCTCTCGGAGGCCTCCGGGGAATTGCGCGCCTCGGCGACGAACGCCCGCCATTTCGCGAACGACTCCGGTTCGCAGCGCTCCGCGACGTACGCCTCCTTGACCAGGCCTGCGGTCACCACCACGTGCGCCAGGGCGTTGAGCAGCGCCACGTTGGTGCCGGGCTTGAGTTGCAGGTGCTCCTCTGCCTCAACGTGCGGCGCGCGCACCAGGCCGATCTCGCGCGGGTCGGCGATGATCAGCTTCGCGCCCTCACGCAGCCGGCGCTTCATCTGCGAGGCGAACACCGGGTGCCCGTCGGTGGGGTTGGCGCCGATGATGATGATCACGTCCGCCTTCATGACGGAGTCGAATGCCTGCGTGCCGGCGGACTCGCCCAGCGTGTTCTTCAGGCCGTAGCCGGTGGGGGAGTGGCACACGCGCGCGCAGGTGTCGACGTTGTTGTTGCCTAACGCGGCGCGCACCAGCTTCTGCACCAGGTAGGCCTCCTCGTTGGTGCAGCGCGAGGAGGTGATCCCGCCGACCGAGTCGCGGCCGTACTTCGCCTGGATGCGCCGGATCTCGCTCGCCGCGTAGGCGATCGCCTCCTCCCAGGACACTTCGCGCCACTCGTCGCGGATGCTCTTGCGGATCATGGGCTTCACCACCCGGTCCGCATGCGTGGCGTAGCCGTAGGCGAAGCGCCCCTTGACACAGGCGTGCCCGTGGTTGGCACCCCCGGCGCGATCGGGCACCATGCGCACCACTTCCACGTCCGCGTCCTCCCCGCGCAGCTCCGCCTTGAGGGTGCAGCCGACGCCGCAGTAGGCGCAGGTGGTGGAGACGGCGCGCTCGCCGCGGCCCAGGCCGATGATGGACTTCTCGGTGAGCGCCGCCGTCGGGCAGGCCTCGACGCACGCCCCGCAGGAGACGCACTCGGACTCGAGGAACGGCTGATCCTGGCTGGCCGACACTTTCGATTCGAAGCCGCGTCCCTGGATGGTGAGCGCGTACGTGCCCTGCACCTCGTCGCAGGCGCGCACGCAGCGCGAGCACACGATGCACGAATCCGGGTCGAAGGTGAAATACGGATTGCTCTCGTCCTTGGGCTGGCCGAGATGGCGCTTGCCGTTGGCGTACGGAGTCGACGTAACTCCGAGCTTGTGCGCCATGGTGCGCAGTTCCGTCCGCGCCTCTGCCTCGCTCGACTGGCGCTCGAGCGGATAGTCGGAGAGATACAGCTCCATCACACTGCGGCGCAACTGCTGCAGCTTCGGCGACTGCGTGCGGATCTTCATGCCCGCGGCGACGGTCGTCGTGCAGGAGGCCGGATAACCCTTGCGGCCTTCGACCTCCACCAGGCACAGCCGGCAGGAGCCGAACGCCTTGAGCGTATCGGTGGCACACAACTTCGGAACCTTGACTCCGGCGAGCGCCGCGGCGCGCATCACCGAAGTGCCTTCCGGCACCGTGACCGCCACGCCGTCGACCTCGACGGTCACCGCGGCGCCGGCGCCGTTTGCGGGCGGCGGAGTGCCTAAGTCTTCGTAATCTATCGCGTACATAATCTTCCTCGCTTGCCCACTATCTCACGCGCGCGCGAAAGTCCTCGCGGAAATGCTTCAACGCGCTCTGCACCGGAAACGGCGCCATGCCGCCCAGCCCGCACAACGATCCCTGCACCATGGTGTCGCACAGCTCCTCGAGGAGGCGCACGTTACGCTCGCCCTCGATGCCGGCGAGAATGCGGTCGATCACCTCCACCCCGCGCGTCGAGCCGATCCGGCAGGGCGTGCACTTTCCGCACGACTCGATCGCGCAGAACTCCATCGCATAGCGCGCCATGTGCGCCATGTCAACGCTGTCGTCGAACACCACGATGCCCCCGTGGCCGAGCATCGCGCCGATGCCGGCGAGCGCCTCGTAGTCGACTGCGGTGTCGAAATGCGCAGGTGGGATATACGCGCCCAGCGGCCCGCCGACCTGCACCGCGCGGATCGGCCTGCCGCTGGCGCTGCCGCCGCCGTAGTCGTACAGGAGCTCGCGCAGCGTGAGCCCGAAGGCGCGCTCCACCAGCCCGCCGCGGCGGATGTTCCCGGCGAGCTGGATCGGCAGTGTACCGCGCGACTTGCCCATGCCGAAGTTGGCATAAGCATCGGCGCCACGCGCGAGAATCCACGGCACGCTCGAGAGCGTCACCACGTTGTTGACGATAGTCGGCTGTCCGAACAGGCCCTTGATCGCCGGCAGCGGCGGGCGCACCCGCACTTCCCCGCGCCGCCCCTCGAGGCTCTCGAGCATCGAGGTCTCTTCGCCGCAGATATAGGCGCCGGCGCCGAGGCGCACCTCCAGATCGAAGCGTTTGCCGCTGTCGGCGACATCGGCACCGAGATAGCGCGCCTGGTAGGCCGCCGCGATGGCGGTCCTGAGCGTCGCCAGGGCGTGCGGATACTCCGCACGCAGATAGATGTAGCCCTGCGTGGCCCCCACGGCCAGGCCCGCGATGGTCATGCCCTCGATGAGCGAGCACGGGTCGCCCTCCATCAGCATGCGGTCGGAGAACGTGCCCGAGTCCCCCTCGTCGGCGTTGCAGGTGACGTACTTCTGCCCCGACGGTTGATCGAGCACCGTCTTCCACTTGATGCCGGTCGGGAAGGCGGCGCCGCCGC
>DASZHQ010000113.1:0-2819 GCA_035937715.1 Steroidobacteraceae bacterium
GAGCGTTGTGCAGCTGGTGGCCTTCGGCACCGGCATCATGGTGCTGCTGCTGCTCGGGATCCTGCGTGACGATCTGAACGGGGACTGGCAACGCACGCTGCCGCCGAATCTTCCCAATTACTTCTTCATCAACATCCCGCCAGCCGTGCGCGGGGAATTCGTGAGCTTTCTTCAGGCGCAGGGCGCCCGCACCACCCGCGTGCTGCCGATGATCCGCGGGCGACTGACCGGCATCAACGGCCACGCCGTCGAGAACCCGCGCTCGGCGCGCCACGGCGAGGACAGCTTCGCGACCCGCGAGCAGAACCTCACCTGGGCGTCCGAGCTGGGGGCGGACAACCGCATCATCGCCGGCCGCTGGTGGACGGCGGCCGATTTCGGCAAACCGCTGGTGTCGCTGGCCACTGAATTCCAGGAATCGCTCGGCGTGCAGGTCGGTGATCACCTCACCTTCGACATCGCAGGCGAAGCGCTCGAAGTCACGGTCGCGAGCATCCGCAAGGTGAAGTGGGACACTTTTCAGCCGAATTTCTTCATCGTGTTTCCCCCCGGCGTGCTCGAAGGCGCCGCCGGTACCTACATGACCAGCGCCTATTTCACGGCCGGCGGCGCCCGTTCGCTCGCGCAGCTCGCGCGGCGCTTCCCCAGCGTGTCGATATTCGACATCGACGAGCTGCTCACGCAGGTGCGTGCGGTGCTCGACAAGGCGGCGCTCGCGGTCCAGAGCGTGTTTGTGTTCACGCTGTTCGCGGGACTGACGGTGCTGTTGGCGGCGGTGCAGTCAAGTCGCGACGAGCGCCGTTACGAGAGCGCCATGTTGCGCACCCTGGGCGCGAGCCGCGCCACCGTGGTGCAGGGAGTGCTCGCGGAGTTCGCAACGCTCGGCAGCCTTTCCGGACTGCTCGCTGCGCTGGGCGCGTCCGTCGGCGCCTATTTCCTCACCACCCACTGGCTCGACCTGCGCTATACCTTCGAATTTCTGCCCTGGGTGGAGGGGGTCGTGGGAGGAGCGCTGCTGGTGGCGGCCGGCGGCTGGCTCGCCACGCGCAGCGTCGTGAATCAGCCGCCGCTCACCACACTGCGTGCCTGAGGCGCTAGCGCACGATGCCGATCGTGATCCAGGAGTCCGGCTCGGGATCGCCGCGCCAGCTGAGCCCTTCGATCGTCAGCTGGTAGTTGCCGGGACCGAGCGCGGAGCTGTTGAGCGCAATGCGCAGATGACCGTTGGAATCCTTCGTCAGGTTCGTGATCACGCCCACGCGCCCCTGATCGATGCGGTCGATGGTCACGCGGAACGAGCGATACGGCGAGCGTGACTCGTCGATCCTGAAATCCGCCAGCTGCACGCTGCCGCCGCCGATGTTGATCGCGGGCGTGTTGGATGCCCCCGCGCGGCTCGGCAGGAGGCGGATCTCGCGCGTGCTGGTTGCCGGATCGAGCGGCCGTTCGAGCGCCTGTTTCTGCAGGGCGGTGATGCGATGACTCTTGGCGGCGCTGCCGCTGGCGACGATGGCCAGCGCCACGCCGAGGAGCAGCACCGCGGCGGCGAGACCGAGGATCGCCTGCGGCTTCTGCCACAGCGGACGTGCCGCCTCCTGCCACGGCTCGGGTTTGCCACTCGCCTCGAGGAGCCGCAGCCCTGCGTTCACTCTCTCGGGCAGACCGATCTCGTCCAGGAGCTCGGGATGCTGGTGGCAGAAGCGCTCGAAATCGGTTGCGCCCTTGAGCGGCAGCCGTCCCGACAGATAGCGCTCGACCACCTGGTTGCGGGCGATGAAGTCCCGATCCATGGCCGGAGACACCGCGGCCGCCGGAGTCGGTGCCGCAGCGGGTTGTGCGAGGGCGGGTTGCGCCGGGGCCCCTGCGGCTTTGGGTGTCGCACTCCTCGCGGGTAGCGCGGTTGCGGACAGTGCGGCGGCTGCCGGCGCCACCGGGGCTGGGCCGGGCCTCGCCGCCGCCGTGGCGGCCCGGGCGCTCGCCCAGCCTGCGAAGCTCGGCGCCTCGACCCGCGGTGCCTCGACTCGGGCGGCGGGTTGAGACGCAGGTTTGGGTGGCGCAGCCGCTGTGCTCGGCGGCGCGGGACGCACGGCGGGCACGATGGGCGACGCCGGAGTGGACCGGGCCCTGCCGGAGAATCGCTGCTCGTGGGCCGCGCTCGCGGCGGCGAGCTTGGCGGCCGCCGTGGTCAGAGCGGCGGTTCTCGCGATCGGCACGCGCGTGGCCCCAGGCGCCCGCGGGTCCGGCGCAGCCGGTGCCGGCCGTGTCGCCCTAAGAGTCGCTGGGGGCGCGGCAGCGGGCGGCGGCGGCGGCAAGGGTGAGGTCATCAGCAGCTCATCGACGACCGGGTCTTCCAGCGCGAGTTCGAGCGGGTGCTCGAGCGGTGCTGCCGGGGGGGCAATCGGGACTGTCCCCGACGGGTCGGCGGCCGCCAGGAGCATTTCGGGGTCGATGAAGTTGAGGTCCGTCTGCTCAAGGTCCTTTGCCGGCGTAGCCGCCGCCGTGGCCGGCGCAGCCACCCGTGGCGCCGCCACGAGCGTGGGCGGCTCCCGGGGCGGCACGGTGGCATCCAGCGGCTCCTCGAGGGGCAGATCCACGAGGAGCTCCAGTGACGGGCGAGACGCGGCTTCCATAGGGACATCTAAGCAACGCGCCGGCGCCGCGGCCTCGCGATGGCTCACAGATCGAGGTGCGCCCCCTCGGGTTCGTGACGCAGGTCTCACTTACCGGGGGTGACGCCGTTCCAGTGCGAAATGCGTCACGGCGCGTCAGCTCGCCGAGCCGCTGAGGAAATACTCGATCTTGTCCCGGTAGGTGCGCGA
>DASZHQ010000114.1:0-6639 GCA_035937715.1 Steroidobacteraceae bacterium
CGGGCGCGGGCCTTGCGCGCGAGGAGCCCGGCGGCGAGCATCACGGAGGGGTTGGAGGTGTTGGTGCAGCTGGTGATCGCGGCGATCAGCACGGCGCCGTCCTTCAGCTCGACGCTGTGGCCGTTGAGTGCGGCCGAAGCCACGCCTCGGGCGCCGCCATTGCGTGCGCTGCGCTCTGCGGCGGCCTTCTTCGCATTCAGCTGGTAGACCTGTTTCGCCGACTTAAGCGGCACGCGATCCTGCGGACGACGCGGACCGGCGAGGCTGGGCTCCACCTTACCGAGATCGAGCTCGAGCTCATCGGTGTAGCGGGCGGGGCGCGCCCCCTGGTGGCGCCACAGGCCCTGTGCCTTGGCATAGAGACTGACGAGCTCGAGGCGCTCGCGCGGGCGGCCGGACAGCTCCAGGTAGCGCACCGTTTCCGCATCGATCGGGAAAATGCCGCAGGTGCTGCCGAACTCGGGCGCCATGTTGGCAATCGTGGCGCGGTCCGCGAGCGGCAGGTTGGCGAGGCCATCGCCGAAGAACTCGACGAACTTGTCCACCACGCCCTTGCTGCGCAGCTGCTCCGTCACCGTGAGCACCAGGTCGGTGGCGGTGGCTCCCGGCTGCAGTCGGCCCTCGAGGCGAAAACCGATCACCTGCGGGATCAACATGGTGACGGGCTGACCGAGCATGGCCGCCTCCGCCTCGATCCCGCCGACGCCCCACCCGAGCACGCCGAGGCCGTTGATCATGGTGGTGTGTGAGTCGGTGCCGACCAGCGTGTCGGGGTACGCGCGGCGCGCGCCATTGGTGCCGGCGTCGAAAACCACCCGGGCGAGATACTCGAGGTTCACCTGATGGACGATGCCGGTGTTCGGGGGGACGACGGAGAAGTTGCGGAGAGCGGACTGCCCCCAGCGCAGAAACGCGTAACGCTCGCGGTTGCGTGCGAACTCGATGGCGGTGTTAGCGGCGAGCGCTCGGGAGGAGCCGTATTCATCGACCTGCACCGAATGATCGATGACCAGCTCGGCGGGGTTGAGCGGGTTGACGCGCTCGGCGTCCCCGCCCAGGGCAACGATCGCGTCGCGCATCGCCGCCAGGTCCACCACGCACGGCACGCCGGTGAAGTCCTGCAGGATGACGCGCGCCGGAGTAAAGGCGATCTCGTGGGAAGGCGTCGCGGCCGGATCCCACTCGAGCAGCGCCTCGACGTCGGCACGGGTGACACTGACCCCGTCCTCGAAGCGCAACAGGTTCTCGAGGAGGATCTTCAGGGAGTAGGGGAGGCGAGCCAGTTTGTCCTGTGGCAGCGCCGCCAGACTCCAGATCTCATAGGCGCGATCCCCGGCGTTGAGGGTGGAGCGCGCCCGGAAGCTGTTGGTCATGCGTGTCTCCGCTGTCGCGCGCAATTATACGGGTGCGGGCGCGGCGCTGCTCGCCACGGCCTTCACGCGGCGGCGCGCCGGCGCAGTGGCGGCGCGAGCGCTTCGATGACGGCCCCGCCCAGGCAGCGCTCGCCCTCGTAGGCGACTGCATATTGCCCGGGCGTGACTGCGCGTTGCGGCTGTTCGAACGTGATGCGCATCGTGCCGTCGCCCCGCGGCTCGAGCAACGCCGCCTGATCGCTCTGGCGGTAGCGCACCTTGACGGTGCAACGGAAGGCTTCACAGCGCACCGGGGCGAGCCAGTGCCAGGCACCCGTCGCGAGCGCCGCGCTGGCGAGCAGCGGATGATCGTGTCCCTGCGCCACGATGAGGGCGTTGCGCGCGCGATCCTTGGCGGCGACGTACCACGCCTCCTCGCGACGCCCGGCGCGCCCGCCGATGTGCAGCCCCGCGCGCTGGCCGAGCGTGTAGAACGCCAGCCCGTCATGCGTGCCGAGGGCCTCGCCGTCGGGCGCTTCGATCGGGCCCGGGGTGCGGGCGAGGAAGCGTCCGAGAAACTCGCGAAACGGCCGCTCGCCGATGAAGCAGATGCCGGTGCTGTCGGGCTTGTCGAACACCGGCAGGCCCGCGCGGCGGGCGCGCTCGCGCACGGCGCCCTTCTCGAGCTCGCCCAGGGGCATCAGCGTACACGCCAGCTCCGCGCGTGCCACGGCGTGCAGGAAATAGCTCTGGTCCTTGGCGGCGTCGCGCGCCTTGCATAGCGCCGGGCCGTCGTCCGTGTTTGCGAGGCGCGCATAGTGCCCGGTGCCGAAGTGGGAGGCGCCGAGGCGGCGTGCCCATTGCAGCGCAACCCCGAACTTGATCTCGCGGTTGCAGAGAACGTCGGGATTGGGGGTGCGTCCGGCCTGATGCTCGCGCAGAAAATGCCCGAAGACGCGCTCGCGATACTCGGCCGCGAAACTCGCGCGGTGCAGGGCAATGCCGAGCTCCTGCGCCACCGCACGCGCGTCCTGGAAGTCCTGAGCGGCGGTGCAGTACGCATCGTCGTCCTCCTCCCAGTTGCTCATGAACAATCCCTGCACATCCCAGCCCGCCTCCTTCAGCAGCAGCGCTGCGACCGCAGAGTCGACGCCGCCGGAGAGCCCCACGATGACGCGGGTGCAGGCAGAGGGTGGGGCAGGCGCTCGTGCGGACATGCGCGAATTCTAACGGCAATGCGCGCCTCGCGCCCGGGGGCGCGCGCTGCGCCGCTTCCGGCGCTGCGGGAGGGACGTGTGCGCTTATATTCCGACGGCGGTGACGCGCGCCGACCCGTTGAGCGGGGAGCCGGCGGTGAGGGAGGCGGCGCTCTGCAGATCCAGCTCCGCGACGGCTGCGAGGCTGTGGCGGCGGCCGGCCAGATAGTCGTGCACGCAGCGCAGCACCAGCGGGCTGCGTAACCGCGATTGCAGCCCGTGGAGCTCGGCGGGCGTGAGCCAGTGAGTGCGCACGATGCCCCGGTCGAGCCGCTGCGCAGCGTCGTGATCTCTCACCGGGCCGGTGAATGCGAAACGCAGGATCGAGCGGCCGCTGGCGGGATTGCGCCACAGATAGACGCCGAGAAGCGAGCGCGGCTCGAAGTGCCAGGCGGTCTCCTCGCGCGCCTCGCGGGTCACCGCCGCGAGCAGCGTCTCCCCGCGCTCCACGTGGCCGGCCGGCTGATTGAAAAGCAGGCGGCGATTGATGCGCTCCTCGACCAGCAGAAAGCGCCCGGCGTCCTCGATGACAGCCGCGACAGTGACGTCAGGTGTGCGCACCATGGCGGAGATTGTACCCGCCGGGGGTGCGAGGAAAGGGAGCAAACGCCGCGCTGACCTGGGCTCAGCCGCGGCGGGCGTGCCGCAGGCCGTGCTCGGCGGCGCTGGCGTTCCAGACCTGGTCGAATTCCTGCAGGTACAGCCGTGCGGCGGAGGGGTTGTTGATATCGGCGACGCCGTCCCAGGTGTCGGCGCGCATGCGATAGACGATCGCGCGGTCATCGGCGATGAGATAGGCGGAAGCGCGCTGCGGCCCCTGCGCGGCCACGTAACGGATGTCGATACAGCTCGACAGCCGCCGCCCCATGGCGACGAAGCGGTTGCTGTCGCGCATGACACGGCTCGGCTCGGCGAGTAGCACCCGCACCTTGGAGAAGCTGCGCGTCAGGACGAAGTGCTTGATGACTTCGAGAAAGGCGCTCTGGTCGTAGAGATCGGGCTCGAGGTCGGGTGTATAGATGGAGATGAGGCGCTGAGCGGTGGCGGCAACCTCGTTGACCGCCGCACGCACCTCGGCGAGCGAGGTGAGCACGGTGAGCGTTTCCGCCCCCTGTCGCGCAGGCCCGGCAGTGCCGCCGCTGTCGACGGACTCCGAGGCGTAGCGCGCATTGGCGAGCTGCGCCAAGGCGCTATTGAGATCGATTTCCCCGCTTATTGCCACAAAGGGCGCCCCGCATCGCCGCCGGGAGGCAGGCTGCAAGCGATCTTAGTGACGGGAGGTGCAGATTCCTTGCCAAACCGGTCACGGTTTGGGTGCCGACGCGGCCCACACTAAGTCAAAACCGAGCGCTGGTTCGCACTTTAGGGGGCGGCCGGTGCCGCTGCGCGCACCCCTGGGCGCGCCGCCGCGGGCCGCGGCCGGTCAGGCCCGCAGACTCCGCGCGAGCTCGGCGGCGAGGCCGGTGTAGTCCGCCGGCTTGAGGCTTCGCAGCCGAGCCTTCTCGGCGGGCGCAAGCGGGAGGCTGTCTATGAAGGCGGCCAGCGTTGCTGCATCGACGGCGCGGCCGCGAGTGAAGTCCTTCAGCCGCTCGTAGCCCGCCGGCACGCCGGCCGCGCGCAACACCGTCTGCACCGCCTCCCCCAACACCTCCCACATCGCCGCCAGATCGGCGGCCATGCGCTGCGGATCCGCCTCGATTTTGCCGAGCCCGCGACCGAGAGCATGCCAGGCGATCAGGGTGTGGCCGAGCGCGACGCCGAAGTTGCGCAGCACGGTCGAGTCGCTGAGGTCGCGCTGCCAGCGCGACACCGGCAGCTTGTCAGCGAAGTGCCGCAACAGTGCGTTGGCGACACCGCAGTTGCCTTCGGCGTTTTCGAAATCGATCGGATTCACCTTGTGCGGCATGGTCGAGGAGCCCACCTCGTCCGCCTGCGGCCGCTGGCGCAGGTACCCGAGAGAGATGTAGCCCCACAGGTCGCGGCACAGATCGATACACACCGTGTTCGCCGCCGCGACGGCGTCGCAGTACTCGCCCATCCAGTCATGCGGCTCGATCTGCGTGGTCCAGGGGTTGTACTCGAGCTCGAGCGAGCTGACGAACGAGCGCGCGAGCGCCGGCCAATCGACCGCGGGCAGTGCCGTTACGTGCGCATTGAAGTTGCCGACGGCGCCGTTCCACTTGCCGAGGATGGCGACCGCGGCCCAGCGATGCCGCGCGCGTCGCAGGCGTGCCGCAAAATTCGCCAGCTCCTTGCCGAGGGTGGTCGGGCTGGCGGGCTGTCCGTGTGTGCGCGCCGGCATGGCTGTGTCCGCATGGCGCTGCGCGAGCTCCGCGAGCTCATCGAAGCGCGCTTCGAGCACCGCCAGCAGCGCGGTACGCGCCGCCTGCAGCAGCCGCGCGTAGCTCAGATTGTTGATGTCCTCGGAGGTGCAGCCGAAATGCACCAGCTCGAGTGTCGCATCGGCTGCACCCGCCGCGGCGAGTTGTTCGCGGACGTAGTATTCCGCCGCCTTGACGTCGTGATTGATGCGCGCCTCGATCGTCTTGACGGCCGCGGCGGCGGACCCCGGGGGCGCGTGCGCCAGCTCCCGGGCGCGCGCGCGCACCGCATCCGGCAGCGCCGCCCCCGGCAGTTGCGGCACGGCCGCCGCGAGATGCAGCAGCCACTGTGCCTCGATGCGGATGCGCTCACGGATGAGTCCCGCCTCGGAGAGCAGGCCGCGTAACGGTGCGGTGACGCAGCGGTAGCGCCCATCGACCGGCGATAGCGCTTCGAGCGCTGGCAGGGGGTCGCTGGGGCTCGCGGACATGCGTTGCGGGCACCTCGAAGTGCTAGGATTTACATCATAACGCATACGGTCGTCCGGCCGGGCGTAGCTGCCGCATCCGGCGGCGCAGCGGCGGAGTGCATGCATGACGACTTCCTTCCGGGTGGAGCGCGACAGCATGGGTGAGATCAAAGTGCCGGCTGACGCGCTGTGGGGTGCGCAGACCCAGCGCGCCGTCCAGAACTTCCAGATCAGCGGCCGCCCCTTGCCGCGCGCTTTCATCGGCGCGCTCGGCCTGGTGAAACAGGCGGCGGCGCGTGCCAACCGGAGCCTGAAGCTCCTCGAGGAGCGCGTGGCGCAGGCGGTGGAGGCGGGGGCAGCGGAGGTGGCCGCGGGACGGCACGATGCGCAGTTCCCACTCGACGTGTTTCAGACCGGCTCCGGCACCAGCAGCAACATGAATGCCAACGAGGTGATCGCCGCGCTGGCCAGCCGGCGACTGGGAAGTCCGGTGCATGCCAACGATCATGTCAACATGTGTCAGAGCAGTAACGATGTCATTCCGACGGCAATACACCTGAGTGCGGCGCTTACGGTGCGCCGCGAGCTCGTGCCGGCGCTCGCGCATCTGCGGCTCACGCTCGAGCGCAAGGAGCACGAGGTAGCCGGCGTCGTCAAAACCGGACGCACGCACCTGATGGACGCCATGCCGGTGACGCTCGCTCAGGAGCTGTCGGGCTGGCGGACCCAGGTCGAGAACGGTATAGCGCGTCTGGAGTCGGTCGAGCCGCGGCTGCTGGCCCTGGCGCAGGGCGGCACTGCAGTCGGCACTGGCATCAATGCCCACCCGGACTTCGGCCGGCGCTTCTGCGCCGAGCTTAGCGCGCTCACCGGACTCGCCTTCGTCCCGGCGCGCAACTATTTCGAGGCGCTCGCGGCCCAGGACACGGCACTCGAGCTGTCCGGGCAGTTGCGAGTGATCGCGGTGAGCCTGATGAAGATCGCCAACGACCTGCGCTGGATGAACAGCGGGCCGCTCGCGGGCCTGGGCGAGATTGCGCTGCCGGCCCTGCAACCCGGCAGCAGCATCATGCCCGGGAAGGTCAATCCGGTCATCCCGGAGGCCACCACGATGGTCGCCGCGCAGGTGATCGGCAACGATGCGGCCATCACCGTGGCAGGCCAGTCCGGCAATTTCCAGCTGAACGTCATGCTGCCGGTGATCGCGGACAACCTGCTGGAGAGCATCCACCTGTTGGCG
>DASZHQ010000115.1:0-4958 GCA_035937715.1 Steroidobacteraceae bacterium
GACACCTTCCGCGCCGCCGCCATCGAGCAGCTCAAGGTGTGGGCTGAGCGCACGGGCGCGGAGTTTGCGGCGCAACTGCCGGGCGCGGACCCGGGAGCCGTCGTGTTCGATGCCCTGACGGCGGCACGCGCGCGCGGAAGCGACGTGGTGCTCGCCGACACCGCCGGACGGCTGCACAGCCAGTCACACCTCATGGAGGAGCTGAGGAAAGTCAGGCGCGTCATCCAGCGCGTCGACGCGAGCGCCCCGCACGAGGTGCTGCTGGTGCTCGATGCCAACCAGGGCCAGAACGCGCTCGCGCAGGCGCGGCAGTTCACTGCGGCAGTGGGCGTCACGGGGCTTGCGCTCACCAAGCTCGATGGCACGGCCCGCGGTGGCATCGTCATCGCGATCGCCAACGAGCTCAGGATCCCGATCCGTTACATCGGCGTCGGGGAGTCTGCCGAGGACTTCGGTGAGTTCGAGCCGGAAGCCTTTGCGCGGGCGCTGGTCGAGGGGCCGGGGGAAGATACCGCCGCGGCGGGCGAGGCGGGCCGGGCATGATCATCTTCGACCGCGTGAGCAAGCGCTACGCCAACGGGCGCGAGGCGCTCACCAACGTCAGCTTCAACGTACACAACGGCGAGATGGTGTTTCTCACCGGCCGCTCGGGGGCCGGCAAAAGCACGGTGCTGAAGCTGATCGCGCTGCTCGAGCGGCCGACCCGCGGCGCGGTGCTGGTGAACGGCCGTAACACCCAGAGTCTCAAGTCGCGCCACATCGCCGCATTCCGGCGCCGCATCGGCGTGGTGTTTCAGGATCATAAGCTCCTCGCCGACCGGCCGGTCTACGACAACGTCGCGCTGCCGCTGGCCGTGGCGGCGACGCCGCTCAAGGAGATCGACAAGCGCGTGCGCGCCGCGCTCGACCAGGTGGGCCTGCTCGGCAAGGAGCGCGCGCTGCCCCTGGAACTGTCAGTCGGCGAGCAGCAGCGCGTCGGCATCGCGCGCGCGGTGGTGAGCAAGCCCCCGCTCCTCATCGCCGACGAGCCTACCGGCAATCTTGACCCGGACCTGTCGCTGGAAGTGATGCGCCTGTTCAGACGCTTCCAGGACGTCGGCGTGACGGTGGTGATCGCCACGCACGATCACCACCTGGTGCGCGAGTTCGGCCAGCGCGTCATCGTGCTCGAGAACGGCCAGGTGCACGGAGACGCCGCCGACCCGCTGCCGAGCGTGGTGGCCACGCGATGAGCTTCGCGGTGGCCGGCGGGCGGCATCTGCACGCGCTGATCGGATCCGTGGGCCGCCTGGCGCGCAGCCCGCTCGCGACGCTGCTGACGCTGCTGGTAATCGCGCTCGCCCTCGCGCTCCCCGCGGCGCTGCGCCTGTTCGTCATCAATGCCCAGGCGGCCACCGGCAACTTCGCGAACGCGGTGGATCTGTCGGTCTATCTCAAGACCGACGTGCCGCTTGGCAAGGCGCAGCAACTGGCGAAGGCGGCGCAGGGGCGCGCCGACGTGGCGGCCGTAACCCTGATCCCCGCAGACCAGGGGCTCGAGGACTTTCGTCGCTACTCCGGATTCGGCGAGGCGCTCGCCGCCCTCAAGGACAACCCGCTGCCGCACGTCCTGCATGTGCTGCCGAGAGCCATGGACGGCTCCGCGGCGACGCTCGAGTCGCTGCGCCGCTACTTCAGCGCCTGGCCGGAAGTGGACCTGGTGCAGGTCGACTCCGAGTGGGTGATGCGCTTCAACGCGATACTCGAGGTGCTGCGCCGCCTGCTCGCGATCGCCGCGGCACTGCTGGGCGTGGGGGTGCTGGCGGTGATCGGCAATACCATCCGCCTCGAGATCCAGGGGCGTCGCGCGGAAATCGAGGTCACAAAGCTCGTCGGCGGCTCCAACGCCTTCGTGCGCCGCCCGTTCCTGTACGCGGGCGTGCTCTATGGGCTCGGCGGCGCGCTGCTCGCATGGGCGATCGTCGCCACGGTCGTTGCCGTCCTCGGGGAGCCGGCGGCGACGTTGGCACGGCTCTATGGCAGCCGTTACGTGCTGCGGGGGCTCTCGCGCGAGGATATCGGCGTGCTGCTCGGGGCCGGTGTTGCGCTCGGCTGGCTCGGGGCGTGGATCTCGGCGGCGCGGCACCTGCGCAGCATCGAGCCGCGCGCCTGAAAGAGCTCAGCTCAGGTCGAGGCTGCGACCGCGGCAGCCTGGCGCGTGGGCAGTGTCGCTTCCATCCACTTACGGATGCGGCGTGCGTCGGCAACGCGCGTGTGCTTGCCGAAGGAATTGAGCAGCACGATCACCACGGTGCGATCCTCGATCACCGTCTGCATCACCAGGCACCGTCCGGCCTGCGAAATGTAGCCGGTCTTCTGCACGACGATGGTCCAGTCGGGCCGGCTGACCAGGGAGTCCGTATTGCGAAAGCGCACCATGCGCCGTCCGACCTGCACGAGATACGCGCTGTCGGTCGAGTACTCGCTGATCACGGGGACTTTCGCCGCAGCCATCACCAGTTTCGAGAGGTCCTCGGGGCTCGCCACGTTCTGATTGGAAAGTCCGGTCGGCTCGACGAAGTGCGCGCTCGTCATGCCAAGCTCTCGTGCCTTGGCGTTCATCGCCTCCACGCACGCCCCGATCCCGCCCGGGTAGGCGCGTCCCAGGGCGTGGGCCGCGCGGTTCTCCGATGCCATGAGAGCCAGATGCATCAGGTCGCCACGCGTGAGCTGCGTGCCGGGCAGCAGGCGCGAGCCCTTGCCGAAACCTCTGTCATCAGCGCTGATCGTCAGCATCTCATCCAGCGGCTGGCCGGCGTCCATGACCACCAGTGCCGTCATGAGCTTGGTGATCGAGGCGATCGGCAGCGCGACGCTCGAGCGGCGGGAATACAGCACCGAGGAGTGCGTAGCATCGAGCACGAGCGCCGCGCTCGAGTGCAGCAGTGGCTCGGCAAGCGCGACACGGCGGGAGTATTTAAGATGGGTCTGCACCACACTGTCGCGCGGGACCGCGGCGTGGGAAACGGTGGCGACGAGCAACAGACAGAAGGCTGCCGTCAGCTTCGACCAGTGACCCTGATTCATCGACCTGTGCCTCGCCCCCAACCCCAACTTGAGTGTATCAGACCACCCTTTATGTCACTCATGCGTGACAGACTTTGAGTTTTGTCCGCCTTACAATTGCGGCCTATACCTAATAACGCGTCATAACTATCCACACGCGGTCATAACTCGCCTCTAACGTGATCCATTCCTCCCTACAAGCCGGCCTACGCTACCGCGGCCAGAGCCAGCCGAAAGTGCCGGCCGTGAGTGCCGCGTAGATCAGCCCGTCGAAGGCCGACTTCAACGTCAGGCTCCAGGAACGGCGATACCAGATCGACAGCTCGCACAACGCGAGCGAATAGGCCATGAACGCGATCGTCCCGGTAACCTTGAATACCCGCGGGTAGGGTGTTCCGACCGGCAGCGTCCGGCAGGTGACGATGGCCACGAAAAGTCCGACGATGAGGAGGAACGCGAACCACTGCACCAGGCTTCGTCCCATCGCCATCTCTCCGTTCGGCATCACGGTGAGCACCGCCACGGGGCCGCGCTTCATCTTCTCCTTGAACTCCGGTGAGCGCATCTCCTTCATACCGCTCGCGCGCGGGATGAAATAATCGCCCGGCGGGATGGCGAGCGGCCGCAGGGCATCGAGCACCTCCGCCTCCCGCGGCATCTTCGGGTAGTCGTTCTTGTGCCAGAGCGGGGTCATGTGAATCACGGAGCTCGCCACGAAGACGATGACTGCCGACAGCACGACGGGCAGCCACAGCGACACGAGACCGGGCATGCTGACTCCCCTCATTGTCTTTATGCAGGGCCGGCACGGACTCTACCGCCAAAGGGTGCCGCCCGTTAGCGCGCCCGGGCCGCTACCCGCGCCGCCACGCCTTCCGCGCCCCCGCCGGCGCCGCTCGTAGCTTAACCCAGGCCTTGTCGCCGTGGGCGCCGCCGCCGGCCACTCCCATAGAGCGGCCATCCACCCGCCCGGAAGGGAGATTCCACAGGGGCGGGAGTCGCGCGTAACCTCTTGTTTGTGTGGTCAAGGCGATACCCCGCCGCGGAACTCCGACCCCCGTTAGCACTCTAAGGATGTGACTGCTAGAATGCCTACCCAACCCACGGGAGATCTGATGACTGCTGCTACCGCATTGGTTGCGCATCCGGGCGATCAGGCTCTGGCCGGTCCGCTCGGGAGTCTCGACGCTTATCTCGAGCGGGTGAGCCGCATTCCTATTCTGTCCCGCGAGGAAGAGCGGGCCCTCGCCGAGCGCTTCCGCAAGCAGGGCGACCTTGCCGCCGCGCGGGAGCTGGTGCTCTCACACCTGCGCTTCGTCGTGCACATCGCGCGAGGCTACAGCGGCTACGGGTTGCCGGTCGGTGACCTCATCCAGGAAGGCAACGTCGGTCTCATGAAGGCCGTCAAGCGCTTCGACCCGAGCCTGAACGTGCGGCTGGTGTCGTTCGCGGTTCACTGGATCCGCGCCGAGATTCACGAGTATGTGCTGCGCAACTGGCGGCTGGTGAAGATCGCCACCACCAAGGCGCAGCGCAAGCTCTTTTTCAACCTGCGCCGCCTCAAAAAGAACCTCGCCTGGCTGTCGGCGGAAGAGACGGCTGCGGTGGCGCGCGATCTGGGTGTCACCCCGGGTGAAGTCACGGAGATGGAGAAGCGACTCGCCGCGCGCGACCTGTCCTTCGACCCGGCGCCGGAGGCCGACGATGAGGAGCTCTACAGCCCCGCCGCCTATCTGCCGGCTCCGGACGCAGATCCGGCCGAGCAGGTGGAAGAGGCTGAGAGCGCCGATGATTCCGCCGACCGCCTGCGCGGCGCGCTGAGCCACCTCGATGCTCGCAGCCGCGACATCGTGCAGCGGCGCTGGATGTCCGATGACAAGGCGACGTTACACGAGCTGGCGGGCAAGTACGGC
>DASZHQ010000116.1:0-3500 GCA_035937715.1 Steroidobacteraceae bacterium
TTCCCCGACGTCAACAAGCCGGAACTGACCGTCCAGACCGGCTGGCGCACGGCCTCTCCCGAGGAAGTCGAGTCGGAGCTTCTCGAGCCGCTCGAGAACGTCATGCAGGGAATGCCGGGCGTGGAGGAGATCGAGGGAAACGCCTTAGCCGGCGCGGCGAACCTCAGGCTGCGCTTCGCCATCGGCACCGACATGAAGAACGCGCTGGTCGAGGTGATCGGGCGGCTGAACCGCCTGCCGCCGCTGCCGCGCGATGCCGATCGACCGAGCGTCTCTCTCGGCGCCAACGATAATGCCAACGAGACGCTCTCGTGGTTCTTCGTGCAGCTGCTGCCGCGCACCCCTGGACCGATCGAGGCGCACAGGCGTTTCATCGAGGACACCGTGCGAGCGCGGCTCGAGTCGATTCCCGGCGTCGCGGCGGTCAACGTCAACGCGGGACCTCCGGACGATGTGCGCATCACGCTCGACCTGGCGCACACCGCCGCGCTCGGCATCAGCATTCCCGATATCGCCAACCGCGCCGCGAGCGCCAACAACGTCTCCGGCGGACAGCTCGCCGTCGGTCGGCGGCAGTACACGCTGCGCTTCCCCGGGCGCTTCAGCCCCGAGCAGCTCGGCGCCCTGGTGCTCGCTTGGCGCGACGGCCGGCCGGTGCGCCTGGCGGACATCGCCACGGTTGATGTCGCGCCGCCGGCGCGCCAGTTCTTCGCTTACCAGAACGGCAACCCCGCGTTCGGCATTCAGGTATTCCGCGCCAACGGCGCAAACGTGCTGGCGACGCTGGATGCCGTCAAGGCGGCCGTCGCCGAGTTGCGTGACGGACCCCTGAAGGCCCACGGGCTCGGTATCGAGCAGTCCTTCGACGCTTCACTCTTCATTCGCCGGGCCGTGCATCTGCTGACCGAGAACCTGATCGTGGGCGCGTTGCTCGCCCTTCTTGTGGTGTGGGGGTTCATGCGTGAGTGGCGCGTGACGCTGCTGATCGCGGCCACGATCCCCGTGTGCCTGTGCGCCACGTTCGTCGCGCTCGATCTGTTCGGACGCAGCCTCAATGTCATCTCCCTCGCCGGGCTCGCGTTCGCCGTCGGCATGGTCGTCGAGGGCGCCATCGTCGTGTCCGGCAACGTGGTGCGTCTGCGCGAGGCGGGTATGACCCTCGATGAGGCCTGCCGCCATGGTTCCCGGCAGGTGGCAGGCGCCCTGCTCGCCTCCACGGCTACGACGGTGGCGGTGTTCGTCCCGGTGCTGTTCCTGAAGGACGTCGAGGGACAGCTGTTCGGAGATCTCGCGCTCACGATTTCCATCGCCGTCGCGATTTCGGTGGTGGCAGCGCTCACCCTGCTGCCGGCGGCTCTGAGCTTCGCGCTCAACCGCCCGCTGCGCCCGAGCGGTTACGGGCAAGGCTGGCCGCGGCTCACCGAGTGGGTGCTGCGAGTCACGGATACCCGGCCGAAGCAGCTGGCCTGGATCGCGGGGCTGCTGCTGTGTCCGCTGCTGCTCACGTGGTGGATGTTGCCGCCGCTCGATTACCTGCCGCCGGTGAAGCGCGCGGCCGTTGATTCGTTCTTCGATTTCCCGCCTGGCATGAGCCCGGAGGCGGTGAACCGCGAGCTGGTGCCTACAGTCCTCGAGCGGATGCGTCCCTACATGGAACGCCGGCAGCAGCCGCATCTCAAGAACTGGTACATCCTGACCTGGCCGGGGGGCGGCACCATCGGCGCGCGCGTCATCGATGAGGGCCGCATCGGCGAGCTCGAGAGCCTGGTGCGCGACAAGATCACGGCCGGGCTGCCCGACACGCGGGTCTTCACGGTCGAGGGCGATCTGTTCGGCGGCATCGGCGGCTCGGTGCGCTCGGTCGGAATTCACCTGCAGAGCGAAGACACCGCGGCGCTCAATCGCGTCGCGCACGAGGGGCGCGGCCTGCTGGAGAAGGTATTCCCCGGGGCCGCCGTACAGAGCTTCCCGAACCCGGAGGACGTGGCGCTGGAGCTGCGCGCGGTGCCGGATGACCGCCGCATCGCGGAAGTCGGTTGGGACCGCGCGAGCCTCGGCACGGTGGTCCGCACCGTCGGTGAAGGCGCCTGGCTCGGGGAGTACTTCGATGGCAAGTCGCGTCTGCCCATCATCCTGCGCTCGACCGAGAGCACCACGCCCGAGGAGCTGTCGAATGCGGCGCTGATGACGCCCGCGGGACTCGTGGTGCGGCTCGGGGATCTCGTGCAACTGTCAACCGCGCTCGGGCCACCGGCGATTCGCCGGCTCAATCATCGCCGCACTGTCACGCTCACCGTGGATCCCCCGCCGACGCTGTCGCTGGAGAAAGTGCTGCACAGCATCGAAACGCAGGTACTGCCGAAGCTGCGCGTCCACATGCCGCCCGATGGCTCGATGCGCCTGGCGGGCAGTGCCGACAATCTGAGCCAGACCCTCACCGCGATGAGCCGCGTGTTCGCGTTGGCGCTCATCGTGCTCCTGCTCCTCATGACCGTGCTGTTCCGCTCACTGCGCGACAGCCTCATCGTGCTGCTCACCGTGCCGCTCGCCCTGGTCGGAGGAGTGTTCGGACTGCGCCTGCTCGACCTGGTGAAGTTCCAGGCGCTCGATCTGCTCTCCATGATCGGGTTCGTGATGATGATCGGCGTCATCATCAACCACGCCATACTGCTGGTCGCCGCGGTGCGCAGTGTCGAGCGCGAAGGCGCGACGCTCGAGGAAGGCATCCGCACAGGTCTGCAGCAGCGCCTGCGTGCCATCCTCGCCAGCACACTGACCGGAGCGCTCGGAGCACTGCCGATGGCGGTCAATCCGGGCCCCGGGAGCGTCATCTATCGTGGGCTCGCGGCGGTCAACATCGGCGGCGTGATCATCAGCCTGGCGTTCAGCCTGGTGCTGATACCCGCGCTCATGCGTCTCGCGCAGCGGCGCACGCACACGGCCGCCGTCCCCGCGGGTGCAACCGTGGTGGCGCCGTGAACGGCACCGGCATCCTCGCCCGGACATTATCGGACGATGCGCGCGCCGGGCGCGGCGCAGGCCTTGCGCTCGCTGTTGTTGCCAGCGCCTGCGTGCTGTTTACCGACCACACTGCCGCAGCTGCCGACCCCGCCCCCGCGGAGCGCCCGGTCGTGGAGGTCGGCACGGTGAGCTTGAGCCCCGTAACCGTCGAGAGCTGGATCCCCGGCTCGATCGTGAGCCGCTCGGATGCGCGCATCGCCAGCGTCATCGCCGGGCGGGTGGTGTGGATCGCCGAGGTGGGCACCCGCGTCGGGCAGGGCGAGGCGATCGCCCGGCTCGAGGACACCGTACCGCGCCTGCGGGTCGATGACTTGCGCGCGCAGGTGGCCCGGGCGCGTGCCCAGCACGACTTCAGCAGCTCGCAGCTCGAGCGCTTCAATCGCCTCGCCGTCACCCAGGTGCTCAGTGCCAGTCAGCTCGAGGACGCGCGTGCGCAGCGCGAGATGTCCCACGACGACCTGGCACGCGCCGAGGCGCAG
>DASZHQ010000117.1:0-28994 GCA_035937715.1 Steroidobacteraceae bacterium
TTGCCTCACGGTACCCGAGGCTGGCAATTTCGCCCTGGAGGCGGGCGTCTTCGTCCGTAATTGCGGCATCATCGTCAACGTAACGCCTTTGGAACCCGAATGGGAAGGCCATGTCACGCTCGAATTCTCCAACACCACGCCGCTGCCGGCGAAGATCTACGCCAATGAAGGCGTGGCGCAGATGCTGTTCTTCGAATCTGACGAGGTGTGCTCGGTCTCCTACCGCGATCGCGGCGGCAAGTACCAGGGTCAGCGGGGCGTGACTCTGCCCAAGACCTGAAGCGGCAGTTGCTCGCCGCGGCCGTAGGCGCTCACTCGCGCTTGAGGCTCTGGATCTCCATGGTCCACTCGACATCGTTAGCGCGCTTCTGCTGCACGCGCAGCGGGATGTAGCCGTGATCGGGTGCGCACCAGTAACTGTTGACGCGCGGTGAATTCGCCTTGCGGCTGGTATAGATGACCGTGGACACCGCACCGAGCGGCGTCTGCAGGGTTTCCTCGCCGGCGCGCGCATAGCGGTATTCGCGCACTGAGTTCTTGTCGATCAGCTCGAAGCTCTGGGGGGTCTGCCCGCGCAGCAGGGCGACCATCAGCGCCACCTGTATAGACGAGTCGTCCTGGACCTGCGGGGTGAGCGGCAGGTCGACCGGAGTTTGCTCGTAGACACCGGTGACACGATGCTTGTCCCAGTCGTACTTGAGGTCGATGCTGCGCTTGTTGGAGCTGGTGCCGTCGTCACCCTTGTAGCTCAGCGGCTGCAAGCCGGTCGGCGTGATCCGCAGCACGCTCTCGGTCCGCGGACGCTGCGACATCAGCTTGCCGATGCCGCGTGGCTCGCTGCTCGAGGTGTAGGTCCAGGTGTCATCGCCGCTCTTCGCGAGCTTGAGTGTCGTCACCGCGACCGTCATGCCGTTCCAGATCCAGGAGTAGCTAGCCTCGAAGGGCTTGAGCTCATCGGCGGCCGCGACACCGGCGGCGAGCAGTGAGCCTGCCAGGGTAGCGGCGGACGCCCGCCGCAGCCGTCCGCTGCGCCGGCCGCAGTAATCAGCCCTGCACTGCTGCACGAAAATCCTCCACGACCGGTGACTCGAGCCTGCGCCCGTCCAGCCAGGCAGCGCCATCGTGCCAGAGCAGGCGCCGCTCTGCGAGCCAGCCGAGCACGCGTGGATAAATGATGTGCTCGGTGGCCTGAACGCGTGCTGACAGCGTGGCTTCGCTGTCGCCGGGCTCGACCGCGACCTTCGACTGCAGCACCACCGGGCCGCTGTCGAGCTCCGCGGTCACGAAGTGCACGCTCGCCCCATGCACGCTGTCGCGTGCGGCGAGCACGCGGCGGTGAGTGTGCAGGCCCCGGTACGCCGGCAGGAGCGAGGGATGGATGTTGAGCATGCGCCCCAGGTAGCGTGCGATGAACGAAGGCGACAGAATCCGCATGAACCCCGCGAGCGCGATCACATCCGGCTGCTGCGAATCGAGCATGGCGGCCAGGGCCTGCTCGCCGGCGGCACCGCCGCCGGGAGCCACCGGCAGCGTTGCCGTCTGCAGGCCCAGTTCCCGCGCGCTGAGGAGTCCTGCGGCCTCGGCACGGTCAGAGATCACGATCGTGGGTTGGGCGCGCAGCGCGCGCGCCTGGCAGGCGCGCGCGAGGGCGACCATGTTGGAGCCGCGGCCGGAGATCAGGATCGCGAGCCGCAGCGGCGGGCCGGCGCTCATTCGTGGATGAGCACGCCGCGCCCGCCGGCGCGCACCTCGCCGATCACCTGGGCGGTCTCCCCGCGCGCGTGCAGGAACTGCACCGCCGCCGCGGCGCGCTCGGAGGGCACGATGACGATCATGCCGATGCCGCAGTTGAAGGTGCGATACATCTCGGCGGCGTCGATGCGCGCGGTGCGCTGCAGCCAGCCGAACAGCGGATCGTCGTGCCAGCTGCGCCGCTCAAGCACCGCCTCGAGTCCTGCGGGAAGCACGCGCGGAATGTTGTCGGTGAGACCCCCACCGGTGATATGCGCCAGGGCATGCACCGGCATGGCCTGCAGCAACGCGAGCAGCGGCTTCACGTAGATGCGAGTCGGGGCGAGCAGGCGGTCGAAGAGGCTGCGGCCCTCGAGCATGGTCGCCGGCGTCGCTGCGGCCACCGCCAGAAGCTTGCGGATGAGCGAGTAGCCGTTGGAATGGGCTCCTGAAGAGGCGAGACCGATGATCGCATCCCCGGCGCGCACCGCGGCGCCGTCGATGATTGCAGCCTTCTCCACGACGCCGACGCAAAAGCCGGCGAGGTCATAGTCGCTGTCCTGATACAGGCCCGGCATCTCGGCGGTCTCTCCGCCCACGAGCGCCGCACCGGCCTGCACGCAGCCCTCGACGATCCCGCGCACCACCGCCTCCGCGACCGCGACCTGTAATCTGCCGGTGGCGTAGTAGTCGAGGAAGAACAGCGGTTCCGCGCCCTGCACAACAACGTCGTTGGCGCACATGGCGACGAGGTCGATGCCGATGGTGTCGTGACGGCCGGTGTCGATTGCCAGGCGCAGCTTCGTGCCCACCCCGTCGGTGCCCGCAACCAGCACCGGACGCTGATAGCCAGGCGGCACCTCGACCAGCGCGCCGAAACCGCCGATGCCCGCCAGCACTTCCCGGCGCTGCGCGCGACGCAGCAGTGGTTTGATGCGCTCGACGAGCTCGTCGCCGGCGTCGATGTCAACGCCCGCATCGCGATAAGTGATGCCCGGACCTTCTGTCATGGTTCGTTTGCGCGCAGCTGGTGCGGGTGAGCCGTGGGACGCAGGCGCGTATGGTATTGTACCTGCCGCTTCGCGCCGGTGCGTGTGCGATCCAGACAATGTCCCGAGCGGGCCCCAAATCCAGCGGTGCGCGGCGGCGCATGCGCGCAATTCCGACGCTCTGCTGTGCACTGCTGTGCGCGCTGCCCGCAGGGGCGGCACGACCGGTGCGCGTCTACGAGGTCGACGTCGAGGGACAGTCGACCCCTGCGGTGCAGGATGCCATGCGCCAGGCGCTGGTGCGGGCAACCGGACGGCGCGAATCCGCGGACGATCCGGTGCTCGCCAGCGTGGTCGCCGACGCGGCCCGCTTCGTGAAGGCCTTTACCACCGGCTCACGCGGAGAGCCGCAGGTGCTCTTTGACGGTGCCGCCGTGGAGCGCGCCATCGGTGCAGCGGGGCGAAGTGTCTGGGACCGCGAGCGCCCCTTCACGCTCGTGGTGCTCGATCCACCGCGCACGCGCGCCGCCGAGGACGCTGCGCGCATCGAGCTCGAGCGCGTCGCTGCCGAACGCGGGCTCCCGATCAGCCTGATCCCGCTCAGCGTCGTCGATGCCGCCGGCAGCCTTCTCGGGGCGGAGGCGCTGCTGCAGGCGGCGCAGCGCTACGGCGCTGATGAGATCCTCGTCGGGCGCGGCGAAGAGGCAGGTGCCGACAACCCCTTGCAGTGGAGCCTCTACACGCGTGCCAGGAGCGAGAACTGGAACGGCCCGCTCGCCTCCGGCATCGATCGCACCGTCGATTTCCTGGTGCCGCAGCCGGCCACATCGCTCGCGCAGGCAGAGAGCGAAGCGCGCGTGCAGATCGACGCAGTCAACTCGCTAGTCGATTACGCGGCGGTGACGCGCTTGCTGCAGAGCCTTCCGGGCGTGCGACGCGCCAACATCGCCACGGCGGAGCGCGGCAGCGTTACCTTCGATGTGACGGTGCGCGGCGGGGCCGCCGCACTCGAGCAGGCACTGGCGGGCTCTGCGCGCCTCGCGCCCAGCGGCGGCTCTGGCGCGCGCCTGCTGTACCGTTACCAGCCCAGGGGCTGAAGCCCGCGGCCGTCGCTAACGTGCGCCACCTGCCTAACCTCATCTGCCTGTTCCGCCTGGCGCTGATCTGGCCGATCACCGCAGCCCTGCATGCGGGCGAGCACCGTGCGGCACTGGCGCTGTTCGTGGCGGCGGCGGTCTCGGACGGGCTCGATGGCTACCTGGCGAAGCGCTTCAACTGGACCTCGGAGCTCGGCAAGTTCCTCGATCCGCTCGCCGACAAGCTGCTGCTGGTGACGGTTTTCGTGGAGTGCGCCTGGCTGGGGCTGGTCCCTTGGTGGCTGACAGCCGCAGTGGTGGCGCGGGACGTTCTCATCGGGCTCGGTGCCCTGACCTACCGCCTGTGGTTCGGCGCACTGCACGGACGGCCGACGCTGCTCAGCAAATTCAATACCGGGGCGCAGCTTCTGTATGTGATGCTGGTGATCCTGCGCGCCGCGCTGGGCGTGCCGCCGCAGGAGGTCCTCGACGCCGGCGCGCTCATCGCCTTCGCGACCACGTCACTGTCGGGAATGCACTACGTCCTGACTTTCACGCGCCGCGCCTGGATGCTGCCGGCGCGCTCCTCCTAGGAGCCGTGCGACATGCGTCAGATTCCCCTGGGGGTGCGCCTGCCCGATCGTGCGGTGTTCGCCAGCTTTCTGCCGGCGCGCAATGCGCAGGCTCTCGAGCATGCGCGCCGCGTTGCGCAGGCGCAGAGCGGCGGTCTCACCTGGCTGTGCGGCCCGGGCGGCTCGGGCAAGACGCACCTGCTGCAGGCGATCTGCGCGGCGGCGAGCGAGCGCATGCGCGCCGGCTACGTGCCGCTCGGGGAGGTCGCGTCCCTCGGAGTCGGCGTGCTCGAGGGGTTGCCGCAGCTCGAGTGCCTGTGTCTCGACGACCTCGACCGCGTCGCCGGGGACGGCGCGTGGGAGCGGGCCGTTTTCGGGCTGCTGCGCGAGTTGGAAGAGGGCGGGGGGCGGCTGATCCTTTCCGCCCGGGCGCCGCCGGCGCTGGTGAGCTGGGCGCTGGCGGACCTCGGCTCACGCTGTGCCGCCAGCGCGGTGTTTCAGTTGCGCGTGCTCGATGAGCAGGAGCAGCACGCCGCACTGCAACTGCGGGCGCGGTTGCGCGGACTGGAACTGCCGGATGAGACCTGGCACTGGCTGCAGCGGCGTCTTCCCCGCGACATGCGCACGCTCTACGGGCTGCTCGACACGCTGGATGAGGCGGCGCTCGCTGCGCAGCGGCGCCTCACCATACCGTTCATCCGCGAGGTGCTGCGCTCCGCCGCGCGCACCCGCGGCGACTGAGAGCGGCGCACGCCCGCGCCGCGGTACGCCCGCTCAGGGGCCGAACAACTGCACCGCCAGGGCGGCGACGCGCTTGCCGAGCGCGTGCGCCAGCCACTTTTCGTGGTCGGTGAGCGCCGGGGCCGCCCCCGGCACGCCGAGGTGAGAGGCGCCGTAGGGTGTGCCGCCGCTGCGTGTCTCGTTGAGCGCGCGCTCGGTGTAGGGCAAGCCGACCAGGAACATGCCGTGATGCAGGAGCGGCAGCATCATCGACAGCAGCGTGCTTTCCTGACCCCCGTGCATGGTCTGAGTGGAGGTGAATACCGCGGCCGGCTTGCCGGCGAGCGCCCCCGACAGCCACAGGCTTCCGGTGTCGTCGAGAAAGTGTTTCAGCGGGGCCGCCATGTTGCCAAAGCGCGTCGGACTGCCGAGCACCAGGGCGTGTGCCGAGCGCAGCTCCTCGAGCGTTGCGTAGGGAGCACCGCTCGCCGGCACGGGTCTCGCCGGAGCCTCGCTCTGCGCCGTCACCGCCGGCACCGTCCGCAGCCGCGCCACGGCGCCCGCCACCGTTTCCACGCCGCGGCAGACCTGCCGCGCGAGCTCGGCGGTGGCGCCGCTGCGCGAGTAGTACAGCACCAAGACCTCCGCCATGGCGGGTACGTTGCCACAAAACGGATGTGTCATCATCTGCGGACGCCACGAGCGCGCGGCGGCACGAACGGCGAAGCGAGCATGATCTGCAGGAAGTGTCTGGTAGGCGGGCGGGTGCAGGGCGTGTACTACCGCGCCACGGCCGCACGCCGCGCGCGCGAGCTCGGGATTCACGGTTATGCCCGCAACCTTGCGGATGGTCGCGTGGAGATCCTCGCCTGCGGTGACGACGAGCGCGTGACTGCGTTCGTTGAATGGCTGTGGATCGGCTCCTCGGCGTCGAAGGTGACGTCGGTCGAGGTGGACGAGGCGGCGTGTGATCCGCTCGGCGGGCGTGCAGGATTTCACACGATTTGAAATGATCCCCGCACTGAACCGCCGTTTGCTGCTGACGCTCCTGCTGCTGCTGGCGCCGCTGCCCGCGCCCGCTGACGCCGCGCCCGCTGACACCCCGCCCGCGGCTGCCACGGCGCCCTCGGCGGCGCCGCCGCAGCCAGCGCCCCTCCCGGGCGGCCCTGCCGCGAGCGAAGCAGCGCCCGCGGGGCAACCGGTGCAGGAAGCGCCGCCACCCGCGGCCCCTACGCCCCCGGGCGCGAGCCTGCCATCCGGTCACGAGACGCGCCCCGCCGCCGCCGCGGCGCCACCGGCGGTACTCTCCTGGTTTCACAGCCATCGCCATCGCGGCCAGCAGCCCTGGGTGGCAGCGGCGAATCCGCTGGCGGTCGACGCCGGACTGGAGATTCTCGCCAAGGGCGGCAGGGCCATCGACGCTGCGGTCGCGGTGCAGGCGATGCTCGGGCTGGTCGAGCCGCAGAGCTCGGGAATCGCCGGCGGGGCCTTCCTCACGTATTACGACGCGCACACCGGCAAGGTGAGCGCGCTCGATGGCCGGGAGAAAGCCCCCGAAGGCGTGCAGGCGGACATGTTCCTGGATGAGCATGGCAAGCCGCTGCCGTTCTTCGAGGCGGTGCGCAGCGGTCGCTCCACCGGCGTGCCGGGCGTCATCGCCATGCTGGCGGCCGCGCACAAGAAACTCGGCGCGCTGCGCTGGAAGGTGCTCTTCGATCCGGCGATCCGCGCCGCGAGCCAAGGCTTTCGCGTGTCCGCGCGGCTGGCGATGTTCCTCGGCGAGGGATCGCCGTTTCCGCCCACCAACGAGGTCCGCACCCTGTTCTCCCGGCCCGACGGGGAGACCGTGCAGGAAGGCGATCAGTTTCAGAACCCCGAGTACGCCCACACTCTGCAGCGCATTGCGCTCGAGGGCCCGCACGCGCTGTATGAGGGAGTGATCGCTGCCGGCATCATCCGGGCCACCCACCAGCCCCCGCTCCCCGGCACGATGACCCTCAAGGACCTCAGCTCCTACCGCGCCGAGTGGGCCGAGCCGCTGTGCCGGCCATACCGCGGCTACTCGGTGTGCGTGCCGCCGCCTCCCTCGAGCGGCGTTTCGCTGCTGCAGATGCTGTCGATACTCGACCACACCAATATCGTCGGGCGCGCCTCCTCGGACCCGCAGGCCTGGTTCCTGTTCGCGCAGGCGAGCCGGCTCATGTACACCGACCGCGACCGTTACGTTGCCGATCCGCACTTCGTGCCGGTGCCGGTCGAGCGGCTACTCGATCCCGCCTACGTGCGACTGCGCGTGCAGCTGATCGGCGATCACGCCGGTGCGCCGCCGCCGCCGGGAGACATTTCGCTGCCGCGCGGACGGGATGCGACCGCAGAGTCTGCCGGCACGAGTCACTTCGTCATCGTGGATGCCGACGGCGACGTCGTCTCCATGACCACGACGATCGAATCCATCTTCGGCTCCGGCCGCATCGTCGCAGGCTTCGTGCTCAACAATCAGCTCACCGATTTCTCGTTCGTGCCCAGCGAGGGCGGCCAGCCGGTGGCGAACGCGGTGCAGGGCGGCAAACGCCCGCGCTCCTCGATGGCGCCAGTCATCGTGCTCGATCACGGCGGGGATTTCGTCGCTGCGCTCGGCTCTCCGGGCGGCTCCGCCATTCTCGACTACAACGCCAAAGTGCTCCTCGCGCTGCTGGCGTGGAAAGTGCCGCTGCGCCAAGCGATCGAGCTGCCGAACCTGATCGCGCGCGGCAACACCTACAGCGGCGAGCTGGCCAGGTTCTCCCCGGCGGTGCTCGCCGGCCTGCACGAACGCGGCATCGACCTGAAAGCTGGACGTGCCGAGAACTCAGGTCTGCACGGCGTCGTGCGTCTCGCCGACGGCAGCTACGAGGGTGCGGCCGACTCGCGCCGCGAAGGGGTGGCGCGCATGCTGGCGGTCCACGCCGTGCCGAAGCGCGCGGCATCCAAGTAGCTACTCGTGCCGCTCGGCGCTGCGCGCCACAGCCAGCACTGCGCGCGCACGCCGGCTGCAGCGCCCACCTCTCAGCGACGCAGCGGCGGAAAACCCAGGTCGTCCGCGCCGGCCCAGCGCGTCCACTGGCTGATCACGAGGTCGGGATAGTTGCGCTGACCCGGGCTGCCGTTGTATCGCGCCAGCGCCTTGCGCACGTCGTTTCGCTCGTGGCCGAGATAGAAACGCAGGATCGCACAACCCATGCGGATGTTGGGCGCGACGTGCACCAGCTCGTAGCGGCGCATGCCGAGCCGCTCGGGCCAGAACGGCATCACCTGCATCAGTCCCACGGCGCCTGCGGGCGAGACTGCCCAGCGATCGAAGCGGCTCTCGACGGCGATCAGCGCCATGACGAGGCCCGGCGGCAGGCGCGCCTCGCCGGAACGATGTGTCTCGCAGTACACCTGCCTGAGGATGTCGATGCGCTCGTCCTTCTGCTTGACCAGCCGGCGCAGCCGCGGCTCCATCAGTGTGTACCAGACGGCGGAGTCGTATTGGTCGGTGAAGCACTGGGCCTGGGCGATGGCTTTGGCCACCACCTCCTGGAGCTCCGGATCGCGTTGCTGGTCGGCAGCCGCGGTGCGCGGCGCGAGCAGCATGAGAGTGCCGAGCATCGCAGCAGCGAGCGCAACGAGCACCGCGGCGGAGCGGCCGCTTGAGCGCCGGGGCGCCACCCAGGGCGGGGGCGTGGGCTCAGGCCTCGAGCCGTGCGCGCACGAAGGCGAGCGCCTGCGCGGCGGCAAACTCGCTGCTCTCACTATCGCGGCGGTGGCGGTATTCGAGCCTGCCGGCCTCGAGCCCGCGCTCGGCCACCACCAGGCGGTGCGGAATGCCCAACAGCTCCGCGTCCGCGAACTTGACTCCGGGGCGCGCGTCGCGGTCGTCGTACAGCACTTCGATCCCGGCGGCGCCGAGTTCGGCGTACAGGTGGTCGCTGACTTCGCGGACACGGGCGGATTTTTGCAGGTTAAGGGGTACCAGCACTACCTGAAACGGCGCGATCGGCGCCGGCCAGATGATGCCGCGCTCATCGTGATTCTGCTCGATGGCCGCGGCCACGATGCGCGTCACGCCTATGCCGTAGCAGCCCATGAGCAGGGTCACCTCTTTGCCCGCTTCATCGAGCACCACGGCCTTCATGGGCGCGCTGTACTTGCTGCCGAGCTGGAAGATGTGTCCCACCTCGATGCCGCGGGCGCTCTTCAGCCGCCCCCGCCCCGAGGGGCTCGGATCGCCCTCGACAACGTTGCGCACATCCGCGGCGACCGCGCCCGTGACGTCGCGTTCCCAGTTCACACCCGTGAGATGCAGGTCCTTCTGGTTGGCCCCGCATACGAAATCCGCCAGGGCGAAGGCGCTGTGATCGGCGTAAATGCGGCACTTCAGTCCCACCAGGCCTACGTAACCGGGCTCCGTCCCGGTCGCCTCGAGGACGCGCTCGGCGCTCGCCAGCGCGAGAGGACTCGCCACCCCCGGCAGCTTCTGCGCCTTCACCGCGTTCAGCTCGTGATCCCCGCGCACCACGAGCGCCACGACCTCGGCCGGGTCACGGCCCTCCACGATGAGGGTCTTCACGCAGCGCTCGGGCGGCACCTGCAGAAAGCGCGCCAGGTCCGCGATAGTGCGCGCCCCCGGGGTGGCCACCTTGCGCAGTGCCTCACGCGGGGGCGGGCGCGGCTCGCGCGGCGGCAGCGCGGCGGCCGCCTCCAGATTGGCCGCGTAGTCGTCCGCATCGGAGAAGACAATGGCGTCTTCGCCCGAGGCGGCGAGCACGTGAAATTCCTGGGAGACGTCTCCGCCGATGGCGCCGGATTCGGCGCGCACGGCGCGGAAGGTGAGGCCGGTGCGCGTGAAGATGCGCGTGTAGGCGTCGTACATGGCGCGGTAACCGGCCTGGAGCGAGGCCTGGTCGATATGAAAGGAATAGGCGTCCTTCATGATGAATTCGCGCGCGCGCATGACGCCGAAGCGTGGGCGAACCTCGTCGCGGAACTTCGTTTGGATCTGGTAGAAGTTCACCGGCAGCTGACGGTAGCTTCGCAGCTCGCGACGCACGATGTCGGTGATCACCTCCTCGTGCGTGGGGCCGGCGACGAAATCGCGCTCGTGCCGGTCCTTGATGCGCAGCAGCTCCGGCCCATACTCCGTCCAGCGGCCCGATTCCTGCCACAGCTCCGCCGGCTGCACCACCGGCATCACGAGCTCGAGCGCCCCGGCGCGGTTCATCTCTTCTCGCACGATGCGCTCCACCTTCTGCAGCACCCGCAGGCCCATTGGCAGCCAGCTGTAGAGGCCCGCCGCCAGGCGGCGGATGAGTCCGGCGCGCAGCATGAGCTGGTGGCTCACCACCTCCGCCTCCGCAGGGGTCTCCTTCATGGTGTTGATCGGGTAGCGGGACAGCCTCATCGTGCGCGCCGAGCTCGAAGTTGGGACGCTGGCATCTTAGCAGGAGGCCCCTGCTAAGATTGCCGCCGTGGCGACCGATAGCCAGGAACATCCACGCCCCCGCAGCAAGGGCATCTACCTGCTGCCGAACCTGCTCACCACGGGATGCCTGTTTTCGGGGTTCTATGCGGTGGTTGCCGCCATCGACAAGAATTTCGATCACGCTGGTATCGCGGTGTTCGCCGCCATGATCTTCGACACGCTCGACGGGCGCATTGCCCGCCTGACGCGCACCGAGAGCTTCTTCGGCAAGGAGTACGACAGCCTCGCCGACATGGTGGCCTTCGGCCTTGCGCCGGCGATCGTTGCGTACCAGTGGGGCGTAGTGCGCATCGCGGAGTACGGCCACTTGTGGGGGCGCTTCGGCTGGCTCGCCTGCTTCTTCTACGCGGTGGCGGCGGCTCTGCGGCTGGCGCGCTTCAACGCCCGCGCGGCGGGGGCCGACAAGCGCTACTTCGAGGGTCTGCCGAGCCCCTCGGCGGCAGCCATCGTGGCGGCGTTCGTGTGGTTCTTCAGCAAGTGGCACGAGCCGCGCCTCGTCGGGCTGATCGCCGCATTCGCCGTCACCGCGAGCGCTGGCGCGCTGATGGTAAGCCGCTTCGGCTACCCGAGCTTCAAGCAGTTCGATCTCGACCGGCGCATCAAGTTCGTCTACCTGCTGCTCGTGCCGCTGTTCTTCGTGCTGATCGCGGTCGATCCGCCCACGATGCTGCTGGCGATGTTCGGCACTTACGCGTTGTCGGCACCGCTGCTGTGGGTCGGGCGGCGCCTGCGGCGCGTGGTGCGCGCTTCACCCGGGGGTGGGGCCTGAGCGCATGCATAGCGAGCGACACCGGCAGTATCTGGAAGCGATCGGCATCGAGCTATGGACCGCGCGTCGTGGCCCGGCCCCGCGCGTCGCGGATGGGGCGGCGGGCTCGCCCGCGGATCACCGGCCCGCCGTGACGGCACTCGAGGCGCGGCCACCTGCGCCGCCGGCCGGCGCTACCGGCGCGCCCGCGGATCTCAGCGCCCAGTGGGGGGCGCTGCGCGCGGAAGTGCTGAGCTGCAAGCGCTGCCCCCTGCATGCCACGCGCACCCAGGGCGTGTTGGGCGTCGGACCGCGCCGCGCCGACTGGCTGGTGATCGGCGAAGCCCCGGGAGCGGAAGAGGACCGCCGCGGCGAGCCCTTCGTGGGCGCTGCCGGGCAACTGCTCGATGCCATGCTGCGTGCGATCGGGCTCGACCGCAAGAGCAACGTCTACATCGCCAACGTGCTCAAGAGCCGCCCGCCGGGTAACCGCGACCCGAAACCAGAGGAAGTCGCAGCCTGCCTGCCGTATCTCGTGCGGCAGATTGCGCTGCTGCAGCCGAAGATCATGCTGGCGGTCGGGCGCATCGCCGCGCAGAACCTGCTCGACACGGACACCCCGCTGGCGCGGCTGCGCGGGCGGGTACACGCCTTCGGGGAGATGAACACCCCCCTGGTAGTTACGTATCATCCCGCCTATCTGCTGCGCACCCCGGCGGACAAGCGCAAGGCGTGGGAGGACCTCAAGTTTGCGCGCAGCGTGTACCAGCAACTGATCCAGGGCACCGCGAACGATGGCCACCGCACTTGAACTGCTGACGCCGGAGGTCGTGATCCGGCCGATGCGCGGGCTCGACGTCGCCGACGTGGTCACGATCGAGCGCTGCTCGTACCAGTTTCCCTGGAGCGAGGGAATTTTCCGCGACTGTCTGCGCGTCGGCTACGTCTGCCGCGTGGTGACGGTGAGCCGCGAAGTGACGGCTTACGGGGTGATGAGCTTCGGCGCCGGCGAAGCGCACATTCTCAACCTGTGCGTCGGCGAGGCCTGGCGCGGGCGCGGCATTGGCAAGCGGCTGCTCAGCGCGCTGATCGAGCGCGCCGCCGCCGCCGGCATGGGAGAGGCGTTTCTCGAGGTGCGGCCCTCCAACACTGCGGCAATCCGCCTTTACCAGTCGCTCGGCTTCGAGCAGGGCGGCATGCGCCGCGGCTACTATCAGGCGCCGAGCGGCCGGGAGGACGCCGCGGTACTCAAGCGCGTGCTGCGACCCCCGGGCACTTCCGCCGGCTGAGCGGCTGCAGCACCATGACCGATCTCGCTGCCGAAATCCTTCGGCGACGGACGTTCGCCATCATCTCGCACCCGGACGCCGGTAAGACCACGCTGACGGAGAAGCTGCTGTTGTTCGGTGGCGCCATCCAGATGGCCGGCACCGTCAAGGGCCGCAAGGCGGCGCGCCATGCCACCTCCGACTGGATGCGTCTCGAGCAGCAACGCGGCATCTCGGTAACCTCCTCGGTGATGCAGTTCCCCTATCGTGGCTGCATCGTCAACCTGCTCGACACGCCGGGTCACGAAGACTTCTCCGAGGACACCTACCGCACCCTCACCGCGGTGGACTCCGCGCTCATGGTGATCGACTGCGCCAAGGGCGTCGAGGAGCGCACCATCAAGCTGATGGAAGTCTGCCGCCTGCGCGACACCCCGATCATGACCTTCATCAACAAGCTCGATCGCGACGGGCGTCCACCGATCGAGTTGCTCGATGAGATCGAGAGCGTGCTGCGCATCGGCACCGCGCCGGTCACCTGGCCGATCGGCATGGGACGCGAGCTGCGCGGCATCTATCACCTGCTCGAGGACCGCATCTACGCGTATCGCCAGGGCGAGCGTGGCCGCATCGGCGAGAACCGCACCATCGATCGTCTGGCGAGCGCGGCGGCGCAGGAGTTTCTGGGCGAGGAGCGCCGTGCCTTCGCCGAGGAGATCGAGCTGGTGAAGGGAGCCACCGAGAGCTTCGACAGCAGCGCCTACCGCGCCGGGCAACAGACGCCGGTGTTCTTCGGCTCCGCCATCAACAACTTTGGCGTGCAGGAGCTGCTCACGGCCTTTACCACGCACGCTCCCGGGCCGCTGCCGCGCGTGGCCCGCGAGCGCGTGGTCGAGCCGCCGGAGGGCGCGCTCGCCGGCTTCGTCTTCAAGATCCAGGCGAACATGGATCCCGCACACCGCGATCGCATCGCGTTCCTGCGGCTGTGCGCGGGGAAATACGCGCGCGGCATGCGCCTGTTTCAGGTGCGGCTCGACAAGGAGGTGCGTGTGGCCGATGCGCTCACCTTCATGGCGGCCGATCGCGTGCAGGCCGAAGAAGCGTACGCGGGGGACATCATCGGACTGCACAACCACGGCACCATCAACATCGGCGACACCTTCACCCAGGGCGAGCGGCTCAACTTCACCGGCGTGCCGAATTTCGCGCCGGAAATCTTCCGCCGTGCCGTCCTCAAGGATCCGCTGAAAATGAAGGCCCTGCAGAAGGGCCTCGGGCAGCTGTGTGAAGAGGGCGCCACGCAGCTCTTCCGTCCGCTGCGCAACAACGATCTGATCCTCGGCGCGGTGGGCCCGCTGCAGTTCGAGGTGGTGGCTTTCCGGCTGCAGGATGAGTACGGCGTGCAGTGCGTGTTCGAGCCGGTCACGGTGTACACGGCGCGCTGGGTGGAGAGCGCCGATGCGCGCCGGCTCGAGGAATTGCGCGCCCGCGCGCACGATAACCTCGCGCTCGATCACAGCGGCGCGCTCGTGTACCTCGCGCCCTCGCGTGTGAATCTCCAGCTCACCCTCGAGCGCTGGCCTGACATCACCTTCCGCGAAACGCGCGAGCACGCCTTCGCCTGAGGACCTGCCGATCCGGGGGATGGCGCGCGCAGGATTTGCGCGACATAGGCCCTCACGGAGGGCTCTCATGAACGATGTCACCGCCGCAGCCAGCCCGCTTACCCAACGCGAGATCCTCGTCCACGCGCTCTACGAGGCCTCGGGGCTCGAGCACAACCTCATGTGCACGTACCTGTACGCCGCCTTCAGCCTGAAGGACGGTGAAGGCGATGGGCTCAGTGCCAAGGAGGCGAGCGCCGTGCGGAGCTGGCGCCAGGTGCTGCTCGCCGTGGCGACCCGCAGGTGAACGGCCCGCTGCGGGTGCGGGGGAATCTCGAGATCGTGAGTGGCGCTGGACGCGCGGTGGCGCGCGTGACGTCCGCCTACCTATGCCGCTGCGGCGGCAGTGCCAACAAGCCCTTCTGCGACGGCACGCACACGAAGATCGGTTTCAGGTCGGGCTGACAACGGGTCGGTGCCGGGCGGCGCGCGGCAGGTGTAGCCGCGCCACCGCCCGCCGGAAATCGTCGATGTCCCGTGCGTGGGTGCCGGGCGTCTGTGGCCCGAAACGCAGCTCGGCATAGCGGGCGAGAAGTGCGTGGACCGGATCGCGCAGATCGGGACGCCGTGCGATTACCGCGTCGGCGAAGCTCATCGGACCCTGGTGCGCGGCGCGTGGCGGCGCGATGCGCGCGAGCTTGCGGCACAGCCGCGCGTAGGCGCGCGCGAGCGCATCGGGTGAGGTCGCGCGCACGCTGCGGGCGACGTGCCAGGCGATGAGCGCCAGCCACACGCACAGCGCCAGCATGAAGCCCCAGCCCAGAGAGCGCGCATCGGGTGAGCGCACGCCCAGACGGGCGAGCAACTCGAGCTGCGCGGGGAAATCGAACCGCACCACGTGCTCGCCCCACCAGGTATTCGCGGCATCCCAGCGCTGCATGAGGCGCCTGAGCCACGGCGATGCGCGCAGCAGCCGCTCGCGCGTCGACAGACCCTCCGGCAGGAGGTCGAGAATGCTACGCCGCAGCCGCTCCGGCGCGACCACTGCCGTGGGATCGACACGCGTCCAGCCGCTGCCGGGCAGCCACACTTCCGCCCAGGCGTGCGCGTCCGATTGGCGCACCAGCAGGTAGCGACCGATCGAGTTCCATTCCCCGCCGAGATACCCGGTCACGACACGCGCCGGTATGCCCGCAGCACGCATCAGCGTGACGAAGGCGGAGGCGTAATGGCCGCAGAAGCCCTCGCGCGTGCGGAAGAGGAAGTCATCCACCGCATTGGTGCTGAGATGCTCAGGTGTGATCGAGTACTCGAAGCCACCGGTGCGCAGATACTCGAGAACCGCCTGGACGAAGCCGTCATCGGAGGGCGCGCGCCGGCGCAGGGCCTGCGCGAGCGCAAGCGAGCGCGGATTGGCCGCGGCGGGGAGGGCCGTGTCCTGGCGCCATCCGGCGGCATCGAGCGGGCGCGTGGCCCGCGTGTGGGTGTATGACACCGCCTCGAAAGTCACCGGCGCGCTGACCGGCTCGCCAGCGAGCAGCTGATAGTCGTAGGTGAGGAGCACGCCCGTGTCGGGGGAGCGTGCCGGCGTGTCGAGCGCGAACCATGAGCGCAGGCGGCTCGGCTCGAGCGTCACGCGATGGTGGTAGGACGTGCCGAGATACTCGAGTGGCTGGCGCACCCCCGACACTCCCGGCAGACGTCGCCAGGTATAGCCGTCGAACGTATGCAGCACCGGTCCGCGCCAGTAAAGTTGTTCCGGTGGCGGCGGCGGGCCGATGAAGGTCACGCGAAACGCCGGCTCGTAGCTTGCGACCAGGCGTACGATGCTGCCGGGGCTCATGCTGTCGG
The DNA here is from genome assembly GCA_035937715.1 of Steroidobacteraceae bacterium. Lineage (GTDB taxonomy): Bacteria > Pseudomonadota > Gammaproteobacteria > Steroidobacterales > Steroidobacteraceae > 13-2-20CM-66-19. Next base: position 16,063 of record DASZHQ010000117.1, read on the forward strand.
ACAGTCCCGTCAGCGCCTGCTCGCCGCGCGGTATTGCCCAGAACGCGCCCGGCAGGCGCGGAAAGAACAGGAACAGCGCCGCCGCCAGCGGCAGAGCCGGCAGCAGCGCGCGCCCCGCCAGCCGCAGCGCCGTGCCGGTGTCGAGGGCAGGTGAAGCGATAGCCGCCAGCGCCGCGCAGCACAGCCAGGCCTGCAACCCGTAAAGCGGCACGCGCCAGAGCTCCTGGCGGTCGAGGCAGGCCGCAAGCAGCAGGAACAACCCGGCGGCCACCATCACCCACTCATCGCGCGCCCCGCGCGTCTCCAGCAGCTTCAGCGCCGCCATCAGCATCAGCAGCGTCGTGCCGGCGGCGAGCCCGTTGAGTGTGTGGAATCTCGCCAGCACCAGCGACACGAGTGCCAGCGCAAGCAACGCGCGCAGGGCAATCCCGGGAAACCAGCGGCCCGCGCGCGCTACACCTAGGCGCCACGCGATGAGGGCCAGCGCGCCGGCCACCGCCCAGGCGGGCACGCGATCGGCGTGCAGCAGCACCCCTCCGGCAAATGCCGCGCACGCCCACGCGAGCGTGCGCCGCCCCTGCCGCTCAGATGCGCCCGGGAGGGACGGCGCGAACAGCGCTGATTCCATCGACGAGTCCGAACACCGCGAGCGCGGCGAGGCAGAGGTGGCGGTGCTCGGGACCGCGGTCCGGCGGCAGCCGCACTCCCGGAAGGGCAAGGCCATAGCGCTCCCCGCACGCCTCGGCCTCGATCACCCAGCGGGCGAGCTGCGACAGGCGCGCTTCGAGATCCAGATGAGCGAGTGGCGTGAAGTCGAACAGACGCAGCTCGGAAGTCCCCGCGGCGTACTCCTTCACCAGCAGCGGCGCCTCGCGTGCATACGCCTTCCAGTCCACCTGGCGCGGGGAGTCGCCGTCGCGAAACGGTCGCAGTCCTGCCCATTCATCCGCACCGGCGCCGGGGAGGGGGCGCGTGCCGGGCTTCAGAGCGCTCTGCGCGGGCATCGGTGCCGTGCCGCGCGGCCGCGGGTAGACCAGCATCTCGGTGGGGGTGTGCACCCAGGTCCAGGCGCGAAACAGCGCGAACGGATGCGCGCTCGCCAGGCGCAGCCGCTCGAGGCGCATGATGCCGCGCATCGGCGCCGACAGCGGCAGCTCGAGCCGCACCTGCCCCCGCGGAGGCAAGTGCGCACCGACCGCCGCCCGCTGCGGGAGCGCCGCCTCCAGCTGCGGGCGTGCCACGGCGGCGGGATTGGCGAGGGTCACCTGCACGCTGCCTGCAGTGCCGGCGAATACGGCCGGCGCATGGACGGAAACGACCTGCGTGCCGAGAAGATTACGATGACACTGCTGCATTGCGACCAGCGCAAAGGCGGCGAGCAGGAAGGTGAGGAACAGGGCGAGACTGTTGGCGTAATTCAGTCCCGCCAGCAGCATCAGCAACAGCAGTGCGCCGAAGGCAAGTCCGGCGCGCGTCGGGAGGATGTAGAGTCGCCGGCGCTCGAGCGTGACGGGCAGTGCATCCAGGCCCTGGCGGCGACGCATCCACTGCGCGGTGCGCGCACGCATCCGCTGCGCGAGGGTCGACAAGGCCCGCCGTCCCCACAGTCCTCCGTTTTCCCTCGCGCCTGCCATCACAGCGGCACCGCCACCGCGCCGATGATCTCGGCCGCGACGTCGCCGTGCGCCGGGCTGCCTGCCGGGTCACGCCGCTCCAGGCGGTGCGCGACCACCGCCGGCAGAACTGCCTGCACATCCTCGGGCAGCACGGCGGCGCGCGCGGCGAGATACGCCCAGGCCTGCGCGGCGCGGATCAGCCCCTGGCCGGCGCGCGGCGAGAGCCCGAGCTTAAGGTCGGAACGCTCCCGGGTGCGTGCGATCAGCGCCTGGGCATAGTCGAGCAGCGCGTCGGCGACGTGCACGCCGCGCACGGCGCGCTGCACGGCGAGAACCTGCGCGGCGGACAGCGCCGCTGCGATGCCCGGCAGCAGCTCGCGCCGCTCGCCGCCACGCAGCAGCTCGCGCTCGTGCGCGGCATCCGGGTAGCCGAGCGTCACGCGCATGAGGAAGCGGTCGAGCTGCGATTCGGGCAGGGCGTAGGTACCGAGCTGCTCGTGCGGATTCTGTGTTGCGACCACGAAGAACGGCTCGGGCAGCACATAGGTGGTGCCGTCGGCGCTCACCTGGCGCTCCTCCATCGCCTCGAGCAGCGCACTCTGGGTGCGGGGACTCGCGCGGTTCACCTCGTCCGCCAGCAGCAGCTGCGTGAAGATCGGTCCGCGCCGGAAGTCGAATCGCTGACTGGCGCGATCGAACACCGACACGCCGATGATATCCGCGGGCAGCAGATCGCTGGTGAACTGCACGCGCTGCCAGGCGAGCCCGAGCACATGGGCGAGCGCGTGCGCCAGCGTGGTCTTGCCCACGCCGGGCACGTCCTCGATGAGCAGGTGCCCGCGCGCCAGCAGGCAGGCGAGGCACAGGCGGATCTGCCTCGGCTTGCCGAGAATGACGGTCTCGAGCGTGCCGAGCACGCGCTCGAGCATCGCGGCATCGGCGGCGGCAGCCGCGGCACTCACGGCGCGGCGAGTCCGCGCACGCGCTGGAGTTGTGCGGCGAGCCCGCTCACCGTGCGCTCAAGCTCCGCCGCCCGCTCCCGCTCGCCGGCCACGACCTCGGGCGGGGCGCCCCGTACGAAACTCTCGTTGCCGAGCCGGCTGTGTATCTTTTCCAGCTCCCGTTGCGAGCGCGTCAGGAGCTTTCCCAAACGCTCGGCTTCGGCGCGCGCATCGATGAGTCCCGCCATCGGCACGAGGAGGCTGAGCGTGCCGACGAGCTGCACGGCCGATTGCGGCGGGTTCGCCGCCGCATCGAGCAGCGTCACACTCTCGAGTCCCGCCAGGCGCTCGAGCCAGGGGCGATGGCGCGCAGCGAGGGCTGCATCTGCGGCGCTGGCGTCCCTGAGTAGGAGCGGGATGCGCCTGGCCGGGCTGATGTTCATCTCGCCGCGGATCTGGCGCACACCGAGTATGACCGCCTGAATCCAGGCGATCTCGCGCTCGGCCGCCTCGTCGGCGGGGAAGTCCGCCGCCAGCGGGTAGCGCTGCAGCATGACGGTTTCGCCGCTGCGGCCGGGGAGCGGCGCGACCCGCTGCCAGATCTCCTCCGTGATGAACGGCATCAGCGGGTGGAGCGCGCGCTGCAGCGCCTCGAGGATCTGCGCCAGGGTGAGCTGCGCGGCGCGCTTCGCGGCGGCCCCTGCGCCCGCGCCCTGTAGTGTCGGCTTGGTCAGCTCGAGGTACCAGTCGCAGAAGTCGTACCAGGTGAACTCATAGAGCGCACTCGCGGCGTAGTCGAAGCGGTACTCGGCGAACGCACCCTCGACCGCGCCCAGCATGCGGCCGAAGCGCGAGCGGATCCAACGGTCGGCCACCGACAGCTCCAGGGGCTCGCCGGCTGCCGGTGCTTCATCGCCCAGGGTGAGCGTGACGAAGCGCGCGGCATTCCACAGCTTGTTGCAGAAATTACGGTAGCCCGCGACGCGCGTCAGATCGAAGCGGATCTCGCGGCTCGGAGAGGCGAGCGCTGCGAAAGTGAAGCGCAGGGCATCGGCGCCATGCGGGGCAATGCCGTGCGGATATTGCCGGCGCGTAGCGCGTTCGATGGCGGGGGCGAGCTGCGGCTGCATCAGACCGCTGGTGCGCTTGGCGATCAGCTCCTCGAGCGCGATGCCGTCGACGATGTCCAGCGGATCGATGACGTTGCCTTTCGACTTGGACATCTTGTCGCCGTGCTCATCGAGGATCAGCCCGGTGATGTATACGTCGCGAAACGGCACGTCGCCCATGAACTTCAGCCCCATCATCATCATGCGGGCGACCCAGAAGAAGATAATGTCGAAGCCGGTGACCAGGACGCTGCCGGGGTAAAAGCGCGCGAGCTCCGCAGTATCTTCCGGCCAGCCGAGCGTCGAAAACGGCCACAGCGCCGAGGAGAACCAGGTATCGAGCACGTCCTCGTCCTGGCGCAGCGCGAGAGTTGCCGGGAGGCGATGACGCTCACGCACCTCCGCTTCGCTGCGGCCCACATACGACTGGCCGTCCGCGTCATACCAGGCGGGTATGCGATGTCCCCACCACAGCTGGCGGCTGATGCACCAGTCCCTGATGTGGCGCATCCATTCGAAGTACGTGCGCGCCCAGTTTCCCGGGACGAAGCGGGTGCGGCCCTGCTCGACAGCCTCGATCGCGGGAGCTGCGAGCGGGGCGACCTTCACGTACCACTGGTCGGTGAGATAGGGCTCGAGGACCGCGCCGCTGCGATCGCCGCGCGGCACAGTGAGGCGGTGCTTTTCGACGCGCTCGATGAGGCCGGCGGCCTGCAGCTCCGCCAGTACGCGCTCGCGGGCCACGAAGCGGTCGAGGCCGCGAAAACGCTCCGGCACGGTGTCGGCCAGCGTCGCGCGCGGGGTGAAAATGTTGATCTGCTCCAGGTGGTGGCGTTGGCCGATCTCGTAGTCGTTGAAATCGTGCGCCGGAGTGATCTTCACGACACCTGAGCCGAAGGCCGGATCGACGTAGCTGTCAGCGATGATCGGGATGTCGCGTTCGGCGAGGGGCAGGCGCACGCGCCGGCCGAGCAGCGCCTGATAGCGAACATCGTCCGGATTCACCGCCACCGCCGTGTCGCCCAGCATGGTCTCCGGGCGCGTGGTCGCCACGACCACGTGGCCGCGCCCCCCGCTGAGCGGATAGCGCAGGTGCCACAGCCGTCCCTCTTCCTCCTCAGACTGCACCTCCAGGTCCGACAGCGCGGTGAGCAGCACCGGATCCCAGTTGACCAGGCGCTTGCCACGGTAGATGAGCCCCGCCTCGTGCAGCCGCACGAATACTTCGATCACGGCGCGCGACAGTCCCGGGTCCATGGTGAAACGGTCGCGCGACCAGTCGACGGAATCACCGAGCCGGCGCATCTGCGCGGCGATGGTGCCCCCGGACTGCTCCTTCCACTGCCACACGCGCTCTAGGAAGGCGGCGCGCGTGAGGTCGGTGCGCTTCACGCCTTGCGCGTTCAGCTGTCGCTCGACCACCATCTGCGTGGCGATGCCCGCGTGGTCGGTACCCGGCTGCCACAGGGTATCGCGCCCGCGCATGCGCTGATAGCGCGTGAGTGCGTCCATGAGCGCGTGCTGGAACGCGTGGCCCATGTGCAGCGTCCCGGTCACGTTGGGTGGCGGGATCATGATGCAGTAGGGTGCCCCCCTGCCGCTGGGCACGAACCAGCCGTGGGACTCCCAGCGCTCGTAGATGCGCCGCTCGATGTCCTGCGGCGCGTACACCTTGTCCATTGGCAGCGAGAATTTCCGAAGGGGACGCCGTCGCGATTATAGCGGCGCAGCGCTGTTGCAGCGGTTGGGTAGCTCAGTGACCGCGGGGGCGCGTGCTGCGCGCCGCGCACGAGTCGCCCCCCGCGCGCCTCAGCGGGCCGCGCGGCGCAACAGAAAATCCGCGAGCAGCGGCGTCGGCCGGCCGGTGCTTCCCTTGCTGGCGCCGCCCTGGTAGGCGGTCCCGGCGACGTCCAGGTGCGCCCATTTGAGCCCCTGGGTGAACTTGGCGAGGAACGCCGCCGCGGTGATGGCGCCGCCGTCACGCCCGCCGACGTTGGCGAAGTCGGCGAAGTTGCTCTTCAGCTGCTCGGCATACTCCTCGGTGAGCGGCAATTGCCAGCAGCGGTCATCGGCGCGTACGCCGGCTTCCTGCAACTCACGCATCAGGGGCGCGTCGTTTCCCATCACGCCCGAGTGATGATGCCCGAGCGCGACCACGCAGGCGCCCGTGAGGGTGGCGATATCGATGACCGCCCCCGGATGGAAGCGGCGCGCGTAGTGCAGGGCGTCGCTCAGGATCAGCCGCCCCTCCGCGTCGGTGTTGAGTATTTCGACCGTCTGCCCCGCGGCGCTGGTGGCGATGTCGCCGGGTTTGACGGCCTTGCCGTCGGGCATGTTCTCCACGGCGGCCACCAGTCCGACGAGTTGCAGCGGCAGGCGCAGCGAAGCCGCGAAGATGAGCGCGGCAATGACCGCGGCGCCGCCGCTCATGTCGAATTTCATCTCGTCCATGCCCGGTGGGTCCTTGAGCGAGATGCCGCCGCTGTCAAAGGTCACGCCCTTGCCGACCAAGACGATCGGCGGCTGCTGCTTCTGCGCGCCCTGGTACTCGAGCACGATGAAGCGCGGCGGCTGATGGCTGCCCTGCGCGACCGCCAGGAGGCAGCCCATCTTCTCGCGCCGTATGGCGGCCTCATCCAGCACGCGGACGCGCAGGCCCGGCTTGCCCTTGGCGAGAGCGCGCGCCTGCTCGGCGAGGAACGTGGGCGTGCAGAGGTTGCCGGGAAGGTTGGCAAGGTCGCGCTGCACGTTCATCGCCTCCGCCACCGCCGCGCCGTGGGCGAGGCCGCGCCCGGCAGCGGCGGCCTTGCGCACCGGTCCTGCCAGCACCCTGCCGAGCGCGGGGGGCGGCGGCTTCTTGCCGGTTTTAAGATCGTTGACACGATAGAGCGCAGCGCCGGTGAGCTCCGCCACGCCGCGGCCCAGGTAGTAGTCGTCCAGCTGTTTCGCTTCGGGACGGTCGAGCGCCACCGCACAGCTGGCGATGCGCGTGCGGTTGAGGGCGCTCGCCGCCGCGGCCCAGGCTTTGCGCCAGCTCTTGCGCTGGAACTGCTTGCGGTTGCCGAGGCCGGTGAGCAGCACGTGCGCGGCACGGATTCCGGGAAGATCCCCGAGCAACAGCGTGTCGCCCGGGCGTCCGGCAAAATCCCCACGCTGCAGTAGTTTCTGCAGTCGTCCGCCGCAGGCGGTATCGACGCTGCGTCCCTCCCCGCCCAGCTGCCCTTCCTCAAACACCCCAAGCACCAGGCAGTCCACCGCGAGTGTCGCCAAGCCCTTCGACCAGACCCCGAATTCCATGCAATCATCCCCTTCCCGTTGAGGCGCGCGAGCGTCTGATTTACCTTATTCGCGGCTTCGAGCGCCCGGCTCCGTCTCGTGTTTGCGCAGCGCTTACTGCGCGCGTACGGGAGCAAGCGAGAAGCCCAGTGTAACCCAAGAGCGCGCTCTTTTTTGCGGCGCGCAGGCAGCATCGCGTTTGGGGAATATCCTCGGCCGCTACATTCTGCGCGAGGTGGTAACGGCCTGGCTGGTCGTGAGCGGCGTGCTGTTGCTCATATTGCTGGGCAACCAGGTGGTGGGCGTGCTCGAGCGCGCCGCGGCCAACCAATACCCCCAGAACGTGGTGGTCGAGCTCATCGGCCTTGGCGCCTTGCAGTACCTGCCAATCCTGCTGCCGGTCGGGCTGCTGCTCGGCGTGGTGCTGGCTCTCGGCAGGCTCTACCACGACAGCGAGATGGCGGCAGCGCTGGCCTGCGGGGCGGGGCCGCAGAACATCTACGTGCCGGTGGCATTGCTGGCGGTGGTGGTCGCCGCCGGTCTGGCGTGGCTCACACTGGTGCTCGCCCCGCAGGCCACCGCCCGGGTGCTGGGCCTGCGCAACGAGGCGCTGCGCGCCGGGCAGCTCGCACCGCTGGTGCCCGGGAAATTTCGCACTTTCGGCGCGGGCAACGCCGTGGTGTATGCCGAGGCCGTGGCCAAGGACGGCACCCTCGGCAACGTGTTCCTGGAGCACAACCGCGGGGCGCTGGTGGAGATGGCGCTCGCGCACCACGCCAGCCACAACGTAAGCGCCGACGGCCTGACACACATTCTCACCCTCTACGACGGCGAGCGTTTCGAGGGCGTGCCGGGAAGCGGGGAGTTTCGCATCGTGCGCTTTGCCGAGCACGTCGTGCCGATGCAGGTGCCGACCGCCCATGACGTGATCCGCGACCTCGAGGCGCGTCCGACCGCCAGCCTGCTTGACTCGCACGACCCGGCCGAGCGGGCGGAAGTGCACTGGCGGCTCACCCTGCCGATCATGTGCCTGGTGCTGGCGCTGATCGCCGTGCCGCTCGCGCGGCTGAGGCCGCGGCAGGGGCGCTACGCGCGCGTCTGGATCGCAGTCGTGATCTTCTTCTTCTACTACAACATCGCGGCCGCGGGTAAGACCTGGATCGCGCGCGGCACGCTGCCGCAGGCCGTCGGACTGTGGTGGACACACGCGGTGGTCGCCCTGCTCGCGCTCGCGGTGATACTCGGGCCGCCGACGATGAATCGGCTGCGCTACCGGTTGCGTGGACTATGAGCGTGCTCGACCGCTACATCGTGCGCGCCATCCTCGGGGCGGTGACGCTGGTGATGCTGGTGCTGCTGGTGCTCGGCGCACTGTTCGTGTTCATCGACCAGCAGGACGATGTCGGCACCGGCCACTACACCCAGCTCGGCGCTTTCTGGTACACGCTCATGAACCTGCCGCAGCTCGCCTACGAGCTGCTGCCGATCACCGCGCTCATCGGCGCGCTGCTGGGCCTGGGCTCCCTGGCGCGCGGCAGCGAGCTCACCGTCATCCGCGCCACCGGGGTGTCGATCGCCCGCCTCGCGGGCATTGCGCTGCTTGCCGGGCTGTTGCTCATCCTGTTCGAGGTGCTGCTCGGGGAGTTCCTCGCCCCACCGCTGCAACAGGCGGCGCGCGAGCACAAGGCTTTCAGCAAGCTGGCCAATGTGAGCTTCGGCGGCGGCAGCGGCGCCTGGGTGCGCGACGGCGATCTCATTCTCAACGTGGCCGGGCAATCGAGCGAGCGCCAGTTCGGAAGCATGCAGATCTTCGAGCTGACGCCCCAGCACCGCCTGCTCGCGGTGGGGCACGCCCAGCGGGCGGTCGCCGGCGCCAAGGGCAAGTGGCTGTTGAGCGATTACAGCGAATCGCGCTTCGCGGACGACGCCGTCAGCACACGCCCCCCGGGACAGCGGGTGCTCGAGTCCAACGTCAGCGCCGGATTCCTGGGGCTGGCCGTGGAGGATCCCAAGCAGCTCACTGGCCGCGCCCTGTGGCGCCTGATCACCTACTTCCGCAGCAACGCGCTCGATGCGCGCGAATACCTGTTCGCGTTCTGGTCGCGGATCGCGCGCACGGTGGCAGTCGTGTTTTCGGTGCTGCTCGCCATACCGTTCGTGCTCGGTTCGCTGCGCTCGGCGGGGGCGGGCACCCGCATGCTGATGGGACTGCTGCTGGGCGTCGCGTTCTTCCTGCTGCAGCGGCTGATCGAGAGCGGCACGGTGGTGTTCGCGCTGAATCCGGTCGTGCTGGCCTGGCTGCCGACCACGCTGCTGGCGCTGGTGACGATGACGCTGCTGGCGCGGGCGCGCTGAGCGGCACCCGAGCCCCGCGCGACTGTAGGCGGCCGCGCCTTGCCGGGCAGCACGGGCGGCGCGCTCAGGGGCTCGCGACGCAGCCGGCGGCGTATTGCGGCAGCCCGTCGCTGATCGTTACCCACGGCAGCTTCTCGCTGACCCATACGTGCATCTGCGGTGCGAAGCGCGCGGGCTCATCGAGCGTCGCGAGCGCAACGTCGAGCTCCGCGGGGTGTCCCTCGTGGCGATAGGTGAGGGAGGTGCCGCAAGCGGCGCAGAATCCGCGCACCACCGGCGGCGATGAGCGATATTCCGCGAGCGTGCCGCGTGTCAGGCGGAAGCTCTCGCGGCCGAAAGTCCCCCATGGCATGAGCGGCGCGCCGGCCGCCCTGCGGCAGGAGGTGCAATGGCAGTAACACAGGTTGGCGACCTCGCCGCCCACCTCGTAACGCACGCCGCCGCACAGGCAGCCGCCGCCGTAGCAGGCCTTCTCCATGGGGCGCACGTTAGCACTCGGCCCGCGTGCGGCCAACCGGCCGGCGGACGCGCGCTTTTGACAAACGGCCCTGCAGGCATACACTTCGCGGCTCACGGCTGCGTCGCCCCCGACGTGCCGACCACATTCAAAACCAAAAGGGGAGTCATCATGAGAATTCTGGTGTCAGCGCTGCTGTTGCTGCCGGCGGCTGCGTTCGCGAGCAGCGCATTCGACGGCACGTGGAAGGGCCGCGTCGATTCGGTGAAGGTGACCGGCAAGCCCGATGTGTTCGCCGTTGCGGATGGCGTCTACACCTGCTCGAGCTGCGTGCCCGAAGTCAAGGTCAAGGCCGACGGCACCGATCAGAAGGTGACCGGCCACGATTACTACGATTCCGTGGCGGTCAAGGTGGTGGATGCCAACACCATCGAGCGCAGCGACAAACTCGCGGGCAAGGTGATGAATACAAGCAGCGCCACCGTCTCAAAGGACGGCGCGACGCTCTCCGGCAAGTTCACCGATTACACGGGAGCTAAGCCCGCAACCGGTTCCTACACCGAGAAGCGCGTGGCTGCGGGACCCGCCGGGTCGCATGCGACCTCAGGCTCCTGGCAGCAGGACAAGATGAGCAACGCGAACGATGCGCTGACCATCGTGAGCTACGAGATGGCCGCCGACCATTTCAGCATGCATGCCAACGGCCAGAGCTACAACGCGAAGTTCGACGGCAAGGAGTATCCCGTGGAGGGTGATCCGGGCCACACGGTTGTGATACTCAAGAGGATCGACGACAACACCGTTGTGGAAACCGACCGCCGCAACGGCAAGATCACCGACGAGATCCACCTTGCGGCCGCCAAGGACGGCAAGACAATGAAGCTCACCGACAAGGATGTGATCCACGGTCAGACGACGACGATTACCCTCGACAAGCAGTAACAAGTCGCAGCGCGTGCCTGCAAGCCTGCTCGGTCGCAGGCTTGCAGGCACGTGCGCAGGCGTGTGTGTTTCCTGGCCTTCGCCGCTGAGGCGAAGGCGGCGCCTCAGTGCTTGTGGCCGGGAAACAGGCGGCAGTAGATACAGTCGGCGCCCGTCGGGTTGTCGAGCATGAAGTGACGCACCCAGTAGCCCTCGCCGCGGGCGGCGGCGTGCTCGAAGGATTGTTTTTCCAGGTCGTGCCCCACCACTTCGACCGCGCCCTCGTGCTCGAGGATTTCCGCCGCGCGCACCGTCTCGATGGCGCCGCGCGGGTGCACGGCGATCGTGGCCGCACCGCCGGCGACGCGCTCGGCCAGCAGCTCCACGAACGGCTGCTCGTCCTGCTTGCTCAGCAGCGTTCGAAAATACTGCGCGAACCGCGCCTGTGGCGTGCCGCCCGGCTGTACACCTGCGCGTCCGGGCTCGATCGAGGCGGTAAGCTCCACGCGGTCGGTCGGGAAGCCGTCGCGCACCAGCCGGGTGCGCACGCGCTCGGCGGCTCCGTACTCGTGGAACACCGCAAGTAGCACAGCGCTCATGTCCTGCTCCTTGCCATCTCCTGAAAAAATTCTACGCCGGCGCGCGCGGGCGCGGCATCCGCTTTTCCCTGTACGCGGCGCGCCAGAGGCCGGGGCCTGTTGCACTGCAGCAAGGCCGCCCGGTTCCGAGTCCATGCTGTATCTGCGCGTGGAGGACATCCGCACGGCCTACGACACGCTGCGCTCGCGCGCTCTCACGCCGAGAGCCGCCGCGTTTACTTTGGGGTGGACGGGTCCGCAGCGGGGAGCGACGACTCGGGACTCGGGGTGCCCGGGTCAGCAGTTGGGGCGGGCGGGTTCGGGGCAGCGGCGCGGTTGGCGGGCTTCTTTGCGCTCGCAGGCTTCTTCGCAGGCTCGAGCGGCTTCTGCAGCAGCTCCTCCAGCGGGGTGAAGATGGCGGCGGACTTGTAGTCAGGGATCTCGAACTCCCAGCCACTCAAGCGCGTGTTGAGCTTTTGCGCCTCGGCCGCGGTTGCCGGCGCGCTCGAGCGCGCACCAATCGCCACCAACGAGTGCGTGCCGTCCTTGCGACCGACGACCTCCACCTCCAGGCCATCGAAGGTGCGGAACAACGCATGCGAAAGCAGCGCGTCCGGGGCCGCAGCGGCCTTACGCACATCATCAAGGGTGAGCGAGCTCAAGGCGCCCGCTAGGGGCTCGGCCGCGCCCGGTCCCGTCAGCTGCCGCCCCTTCGGTGTCGGCGCGACGCTGAAATTGGTGTCCTCCTTCCTGGCGCGGGAGGCGCTGAAGGCCGGGCCCCGTGCGGGCTTTTCTTCGATCTGGCGCACGCGTGCCGCGGGGAGGTCGATGAGCTGCTGCTCGAGCCACGCTTTCGGGTCGGCATCGACGCTAAGCAGCGGCGCTGCGAGCAGCGTCGGCGCAGCGCCGGCGACGCGCACGTAACCGGACTTGGCGCTCGAGGACTTGCCGACGATGAGCGCCCAGCTGCGCGCCGGCGCGACCACCTCGACGCGCGTACCGCTCGCCTTGGGCGAGCCGACGTCCTGCACGCCGAGGGCCGGATAATTCGCCGCGAGGCGCGTCTTCTCCTCGACGATGTTGAGGGCTGCAAGGCTCAGCAGGAGCTTGCGCACCTTGCCGACCTCTGCCGGCCAGCCGCGCTCGGCGACGCTCCAGGCGGCACCGTCTCCCTGCAGCGTCGTGTGTACGTCGTCGGCCTTGCGCAGGTGCACGGCGGTCACGCTATTGACACTCTGTTGCAGGCCCGGCAGCACCAGGTCGCCCGCCATGATCGAGCGCTCGAGGTGGCGGCGCGAGGAAAGCCAGATCGCGAAGGCAATCACCGCAATTCCCGCCACCAGCAGCCACAGGACGCGACGCGCGCTCATGCGCGGTTCTCCGCGGCCGCACTGGCCGCTGTCCGGCGCCAGCGACGGCGCCAAGCGGCGATGAGCAGCCCGGTGAGCGCGAAGGCTGCCGGCACTACCACGATATTGGTGACCTTGATGGTGGTACCCAGGCCCTTGATGTCTGCGTCGAGCCGCGCACGCACCGCACGCAGCTCCTTGCGGATGCGCAGCTTCTCCGTCTGGAAATGCTCGATCTCCTTCTCCTGCTCGGGCGTGAGGATCAGTGTCGAGGCGCTGCCGCCCTTCGACTGCAGAGCGCTCAGCTTGCTCTCGGTCTCGCGCAGCTGC
>DASZHQ010000118.1:0-6456 GCA_035937715.1 Steroidobacteraceae bacterium
GGCGGTGCCGCGAGGATCATCGCCGCGCCCAGCAGGACCGTGAGCAGCGCGCCGAGGCTCATGATGAAATACAAGCGGCGCTCCATGACGATGAAACGTGCCAGCCCGGGCGCATCGTGCGTCGCCACGTGATAGACGAACAGCCGCGGCAGATAGAACAGTCCCGCGAACCAGGTGACCGCGAACACCACATGCAAGGCTTTCAGCCACAGCATCGGCGCGATTGTAGCCAAGGCGAGCGCCCGCGGCGCGGGCTCTGGTAGCATCAGCGACCCGGAACTTTCCCACCACGGCCCCCACCCATGTCCGACACGCCGAGCGCTCAAGCCACGCCTTTTCCGAGCAACATCGAAATCGCGCAACGCGCGAAGCTGCGCCCCATCGTGCCGCTGGCGGGCGAGCGGCTGGGGATTCCCGAGGAGAGTCTCGAGCCCTACGGGCACTACAAGGCGAAGGTGTCGCTCGACTACGTCGCGCAGCTCGCCGACCGGCCCGATGGCAAGCTGGTACTGGTCACCGCGATCTCCCCCACGCCTGCAGGCGAGGGCAAGACCACCACTACCGTGGGGCTCGGCGATGCGCTGAACCTGCTCGGCAAGCGCGCGATACTGTGTCTGCGCGAGCCGGCACTCGGGCCGGTGTTCGGGATGAAGGGCGGAGCGGCCGGGGGCGGCTATTCGCAGGTGGTCCCCATGGAGGACATCAACCTGCACTTCACCGGCGACTTCGCCGCCATCGCGCTCGCCAACAACCTGCTCGCCGCGCTCATCGACAACCACATCTATCAGGGTAACCAGCTCGGCTTCGACGTGCGCCGCATCACCTGGCGGCGGGTGGTGGACGTCAACGACCGCGCGCTGCGCCAGATCGTCATCGGTCTCGGCGGCAGCGCCAACGGGGTACCGCGCGAAGACGGCTTTGACATCGTGGTCGCCTCCGAGGTCATGGCGATCCTGTGCCTGGCGAGCGGACTGGCCGATCTACGGGAACGCCTGGGGAGGATCGTGGTCGGCTACCGTGCCGACAACTCACCCGTCCTGGCGCGCGAGCTCAAGGCACACGGCGCGATGGCGGCGCTGCTGAAGTCGGCGCTGGCGCCCAACCTGGTGCAGACGCTCGCCAACAACCCCGCGTTCGTTCACGGCGGGCCGTTCGCCAACATCGCGCATGGCTGCAACTCCGTGATCGCGACCCGCACCGCACTCAAGCTTGCCGACTACGTGGTGACCGAAGCGGGTTTCGGCGCCGACCTGGGTGCGGAGAAGTTCGTCGACATCAAGTGCCGCAAGGCCGCTCTTACGCCGCGTGCAGCGGTCATCGTGGCGACCGTGCGAGCGCTCAAGTACCACGGCGGGGTCGAGCTCGCCGATCTCAAGGGGGAGAACCTGGCCGCCCTCGACAAGGGCGTGGTGAACCTCGAGCGGCACATCGACAACGTGGTCAACCGCTACGGACTGCCGTGCGTGGTGGCGATCAACCGCCGCGCCGAGGACAGCGAGCGCGAGATCCAGCTGCTGATCGACCGCATCGCTCCGCACGATGTGCGCGTGATCGGCGCCACTCACTTCGCACAGGGCGGCCCGGGCGCGCTGGAGCTCGCCCGCGAGGTAGTGCGCCTGTGCGAGCGGCCCAACGGCTTCCGCTACGTGTATCCGGACGAGGCGACGCTCTGGGACAAGATGAAGGCCATCGCCACCAAGGTGTATCACGCCACCGACATCACCGCCGACAGCAAGGTGCGGGCGCAGATCCGCCACCTGCAGGAGAGCGGCTACGGCCACTACCCGGTGTGCGTCGCCAAGACGCAGTATTCGTTCTCGACCGACCCGAAGCTGCGCGGCGCACCGGCTCACCACGTGGTCAACATCCGCGAGGTGCGCCTGGCCGCGGGCGCCGAGTTCGTGATCATGATCTGCGGCGACATCATGACCATGCCGGGACTGCCGAAGCTGCCGGCGGCGAATAACATCGACGTGGACGCCGACGGCCGTATCACCGGGTTGTTCTAGATCCGGTGCGACCATGCCCTTCTGTGAAGCCGACCCCTGGCGCCTGCAGTACTTCGAGGGCGTGCCCTGTCCGCCGCAGGTTCGCATTCCCACCGAGGACCCGGACGCCTACCAGTGGTACCCCGCGCAGCGCTGGGTGTACAACAAGCTGCGCGTGGCCGAGTCGCAGGGGCTCGCCTGCGCGCCGCACGGAGTTCCCCCGCCCAGCTTCCCGGTGTTCAGCAAGCCGATCATCAATCTGCAGGGCATGGGGGTCGGCAGCCGCGTGCTTCCCGACCTGGCGCACTACCGGCGCTATCTGACGCCCGGGCACTTCTGGATGACGCTGCTCGAGGGCGAGCACGTGAGCTCCGACGTCGCCCTGGTGCGCGGCCGGGCGGTGTGGTGGCGGCACTGCCGCGGCACGCCCGCGGCGCAGGGCACTTTCGATCACTGGCTGATTGAAGCCGACCAGCGCCCGCAGCTGCAGGCCTACCTCGGTGCCTGGGCGACACAATACCTCGCCGACTACACCGGCATGCTCAACCTCGAGACCATCGGCGGGCGCATCATCGAAGCACACCTGCGCGTCGCCGACCAATGGCCGGACCTTTATGAGGCCGGGTGGCTCGAGGCGGTGGTCGGCCTCTACGAGCGCGGCGAATGGCGGATGGCGCAGGGCCAGCGCAAGAGCGGCTACAGCCTGGCGCTGTTCGGTCCGCACGGCCGCGAGTACCGACATCCCCCCGCGGAGCTCGTGGCGCAGGTGCGGCGCATGCCGAGCGTGACCAGCGTACAGATCACTTTTCACACCGACCGGCCGGCGGCCGCGCACGCGATGCCCCCGGGTGGTTTTCGCCTGGCCGTCGTCAACTGTCTCGATCTCGAAGCGGGCAGGGCGGCGCGCGCGGTGCTGGCCGCGGTGTTCGAGGTATGAACTCAACGACTCCAGGCGCGCGCGCGCGCCGCCGCCTCGGCCCTGGCGTCGAGTGGTTCGCCGGCAATGAGCGCGTCGAGCGCGCTGGCCACGCCCGGTGGCAGAGCTGTAGCGGCAGCGCGGTACTCTCCGGTCCCAGCCGGTGCCGGCTCGCCGGCGGCTAGCGCCTCGAGCCGCCAGGCGCCGCGCTCGCGGCACGCAAGTCCGGCGAGCGCGCTCTTGTCGTGCAGCACGAAGGTGCGGCAGTACTCGCCCCCGCGAGAGCGGAAGCTCACCCCGATCTGCACCGGGGCACCCGGGGGTTGGTTGCTGGCGAGCTGTTCGGAGAGAGCACGCGCCAGTGCACCGCTGGCAAGCACCGTTCCCTCGTGAGCGACCAGGGGGCCCACCTGCGGCGCTCGCATCAGCCAGGGTCCGAGCAGCGCGCCGAGCAGCAGGCTCGCCGCGATCGCACTCCACTGCGGCCACGACGCGCGCATGGTGAACCTGCGCTTCAGCGGAACCACGTTGTCCGGGGGGCTCGCCGCCGCCGCGCCGCGCGCGCTCGCCAGCAGCTGCTCGGGCAGCGGCTCGGCAAGCACCGGATCGAACGCCCTGCGCAGCCGTGACCGCAGCGCCTGATGCTGCGCGATCCGCCGTGCCAGCTCGGGGTCGGCCGCCTGGGCCGCTTCGACCGCGGCGTGGGTGGGGCCGTCGAGCTCGCCGTCGGCGTAGGCCATGAGAGTCTCGTCGCTGAACTTCATCGCAATCCCCTTTCAGCCCTCCCCGAGCATCCCCTGCAGTGCCTCGCGGCCGCGCGCCAGGCGGCTGGTCAGGGTTCCGATCGGCACCTGCATGACGTGCGCGGCCTCCTTATAGGAAAGCCCTTCGATCAACACCAGCGCGACGGCGCTGCGTTGCTCTTCCGGCAGCCGCGCCAGCGCGTCCTGCACGGACAAAGCCTCGGCGTGCCCGGAGCGGGAAGCATCGGCGATCTGCTCACCCAATTCCGCGGGCGCGAACGTGCGGGCGCGGCGGGCGCGTGCGCGCAGCTCGTCGATCCACGCATTGCGCACGATGCCAAACATCCAGCCTGCGAGCGGTGCGTCCGCTCGCGCCTGCGCGGCGCGCGAGAGCGCCCGCTCCAGGGCGAGCTGCACCAGGTCGTCGGCGTCGTGAGCATTGCGCGCCAGGGCGCGCGCGAAGCGCCGCAGACGCGGCAGCAACGCGACGAGCTCGGCGTGCAGTTCCGCCCGGGCCACGCGCGCTCTATTTCCGAACTACGCTCATGGATGTCATTTTCTTCCATTCCTTCCTCGCTCGGGCAACTTCCACTAAGGTGCGCGCATGCGCACGATCCTCATGCTGCTGTGCCTGGGCCTCGCGCCGCTTGCCGCCGCGCAAGTCGGCCTGCCCAGCGTGCGCCTGCCGCAGTTGCCGCCCGTCACGCTGCCGAATCTGCCCGCGACCGCCCTGCCGCCTGGGGCGTCGGTGGGTGAGCTCGATCCGCGTCGCCTGCGCGAGCTGCGGACGCTGCGCATCCGCGAGCTGCTGCGCCGTCATCGCGACGTGCTAGAGGCCGACCCTCACGGCGATCCCATCGTCCGCGGCGAGCTGCTGGCACTCGCGCCGTCACCGGCTGCGGTGCAGGCTGCCGTTGCGGCCGGACTCTCCGTGCAGCGCGAGCTGCCCCTCGAGGGACTCGACCTGCGCATCGCCGTGCTGCACACGGCTGGAGCGACCGCGCGCACCTTGCAGCGGCTGCAGGCGCTCGATCCCGCCGGAACCTACGACTTCAACCACATCTACATCGACAGCGGCACGATCGCAGGCGCCGGCGCTGAGCGCAGCGCGCCGCCGCCGCTGCCGACGCCGGAACCCGCAGACGGCGGCCCGCGCATCAGCGTAGGGCTGATCGACAGCGGCGTCGACGCGAGTCACGAGGTGTTCCTCGGCCTGACACTGATGCGCCACGGCTGCGCGGATCAGGCGGTGCCGGCGGCGCACGGGACCGCGGTAGCCTCGCTGCTGGTCGGACGCGCGCCCGCGCTGCACGGTGCAGCGCCCGGCGCCGCGCTGTACGCCGCCGATGTGTTCTGCGGCAAGCCCACGGGCGGGGCAGTCGATGCGGTGGCGGAGGCCTTCGCCTGGTTGGCTCGGCAGCGCATCGCCGTCATCAACGTAAGCCTCGTGGGTCCGCCCGACAGGTTGCTCGAGCGCGTGGTCGAGGGTGTCGTGGCGCGCGGCGTCCTGGTGGTGGCGGCGGTGGGCAATGACGGTCCCGCGGCTGCGCCGCTGTACCCGGCCGCCTGGCCGGGCGTAGTCGGTGTCACGGGCGTGGACGCGCGCGGGCGGGTGTTGGTCGAGGCGGAGCGCGGCGCGCAGGTGAAGTTCGCCGCTCCGGGCGCGGACATCGCGGCGGCAAAAGCGGGCGGAGGCTACCTCCTCGTGCGCGGCACTTCGTTCGCCGCGCCGATCGTCGCGGGGCTGCTGGCGCTCAACCTGCGTGCACCGGAAACGAGCGCGGCGAACGAGGCCGTGGCAGCTCTCGCTCGCTCCGCACGCGATCCTGCATCGCCGCGCGTGGATCCCGCTTACGGCTACGGACTGGTCGGTGCGGAGCTGCGCCGTCAGCCGGCACTCGCGCGTTTGCACCGGGATTAAGTTAAAGGGCGTAAATCCCCGCCGGGAAGATTTGCCGCCCGCCGGTCGTATCACTCCCTGAAAGGCCGCGGGCAGGCCGCGGCCTCGAGAGGAGACGACCATGAAGACGAATCTTCTTTTCGCGAGCGCCGCGGTTGCCGCCGTGTTGGTCATGACGACTCCGGCGCATGCTCAGCTGTTGGGGGCTGGAGCGCGCGGTGGTGCCGCCGGCGCGCTGGCGGGCTCCTTCGGCGGCGCGAGTGGTGTAGGCGGAATGGCCGACATGAACGGCCGCATGAGCGCGGCAAGTGACGCCTCGGCCCGTGGTGGCTTACCCCGGCGCGCTGTCGATCGCAGTGCGCGCACCGCCGCGAGGGCCGGCGCCCGCGCCACCGGCGCAGCGGATACGGCCGCTCATGCCGGCGTCGAAAAAGGTGAGACGCTGGGACGCGAAGGCGTTGCGACCACTGCGAGCACGACGAGCTCGGCCGGCGGACAGGCCGCAAGCGCGGTCTCGGGAGGGGGCGGGCTCGGCGCCGGCGGCGGTGCGCTTGACGGTGCCTTCGCGGGCAGCGGCGGCGCTGACGGCGCGGCAAGCGTTACCCGCAATGCCGCGGCAGGCGCTACCCGCAATGACGCGCCAGGCGCTACCCGTAACGGTCAGCCGTCGAGCCACCCCGGCAAGATCGGCCACGACGGCGATGCCGCACCTGCAGCGCACAGCTACGGTGCGGGCGGCAACGGCCAGCTGCAGCAGAGCTCGGGCATCGCAACGAACGATGTCTCGGCGTCTGCCTCTGCGGATGCGCAAGCGAGCGCCTCCGCTTCGCACTAGCCGCAAGCGGGCCTCAGGCGGCGGGCTCAAGGGCCCGCCGCCTTTTTCCGTCAAGATCCGGGTAGGCGCCGCTG
>DASZHQ010000119.1:0-2936 GCA_035937715.1 Steroidobacteraceae bacterium
GGAGTCGGTGCTGCCGCTGGTGAAGAAATACGGTGCGGCGGTAGTCGCCATCTCCAACGACGAGACCGGCATCTCCGAAGATCCCGATGTGCGCTTCGAGGTGGCGAAGAAGATCGTGCACCGCGCCGCCGACTACGGCATTCCCCACAGCGACATTGTCGTCGACCCGCTCGTCATGCCGATCGGCGCAATCAACCAGGCAGGCCGCCAGGTGATGCATCTGCTGCAGCGCCTGAAGAACGAGCTGAAGGTGAACACCACCTGCGGTGCCTCCAACGTGAGCTTCGGGCTTCCGGCACGCGAGGGCATCTCGGCCACCTTCCTCACCATGGCGATCGGGGCGGGACTCACCTCCGCGATCATGAACCCGATGCACCTCGACATCGTCAAAGCCTGCATGGCGGCGGATGTCATGATGGGTCACGATCCGGACTGCGCCCGCTGGATCAGGCGCTTCCGCGAGGTGCCGCCGATGCAGGCCTCGGGCGCGGCCGCGAGCGCACCGGAGAGCGCCGCCCGCGGCCGCCGCGAAGGCGGTCATCGCAGACGCGGCCAGAGTTCTGCATGAGCGATGAGCCCAGCGCATGGGTCGTCTTTACGCCCTCGGGCAAGCGCGGGCGCTTCCCCATCGGCACGCAGCTGCTGCAGGCGGCCCGCACCTTAGGCGTCGACGTCGACTCGGTGTGCGGGGGGCGCGCGCTCTGCGGCCGTTGCCAGGTGCTGGTGATGGAGGGCGATTTCCCCAAGCACGGCGTGAGCTCGCGCGCGCAGAATCTCTCCCCGGTGAGCGCGGCAGAGCAGGGGTACTCGCAGCGTCGCCCGCTCGCAGCCGGGCACCGGCTCTCCTGCTCTGCGCAGATTCAGGGCGACCTCGTCATCGACGTGCCGCCCGGCAGCCAGGTGCACCGCCAGGTGGTGCGTAAGGCCGCCGATAAGCGCCCGATCACGCTCGATCCGATCGTGCACCTGCACTACGTGGAGGTGCGCCAGCCGGACATGCACGACCCTGCCGGGGATCTGCAGCGGCTGCTGGAGGCGCTGCACCGGGAGTGGGAGTTCGGACCGCTGCGCTGCGATCTCGGCGTTCTGCAGAGCCTGCAGGCGGCGCTGCGCAAGGGCGAATGGAAAGTCACCGTCGCCGTCCATGCCGGTTCGCGTCTCATCGGGGTGTGGCCGGGATTCCACGACCAGGTGTACGGACTTGCGGTCGATGTCGGCTCGACCACGATCGCCGCGCATCTGTGCAATCTCGAGACGGGCGAGGCGGCCGCTTCCAGCGGCACGATGAATCCGCAGATCCGCTTCGGCGAAGATCTCATGAGCCGCGTCTCCTACTCGATGATGCACCCGGGGGGAGCGCAGCAGATGACCGAGGCGGTGCGCGGTGCGCTCAACATGCTGGCCGCCGAGGTGGCACGCGAGGCGAAGATCTCGCTGTCGGACATTCTCGAGGTCACCGTGGTCGGCAACCCGATCATGCATCACCTGCTCCTCGGCATCGATCCGGTGGAGCTGGGCGGTGCGCCCTTCGCGCTCGCGACCGATTCCCCGCTGGGCCTGCGCGCCAGCGAGCTCGGGCTCACACTGCATCCGGGTGCGCGCGTCTACACCCTGCCCTGCATCGCCGGTCACGTGGGCGCGGATGCCGCGGGCATGATCCTCGCGGAGCGCCCGGACCTTTCCGACAAACTCACACTGCTGGTCGATGTCGGCACCAATGCCGAGATCGTGCTCGGCAACCGGGAGCGGCTGCTCGCCTGCTCGAGCCCCACCGGGCCCGCCTTCGAGGGCGCGCAGATCAGCGGCGGCCAGCGCGCGGCGCCCGGGGCGATCGAGCGCGTGCGCATCGACCGCGCGACGCTCGAGGCGAAATTCAAGGTAATCGGCTCGGACCTGTGGTCGAATCAGCCGGGCTTCGAGGAAGCGGTCGCCGCCACCGGTGTGACCGGCATCTGCGGCTCAGGCATCATCGAAGTGATCGCCGAGATGTACCTCGCGGGCATCATCAGCCAGGACGGGGTTATCGATGGCGCGCTCGCCGCGCGCAGCGACCGCATCGTCCCGACGGACCGGACTTTCGCCTACATCGTGCACCGCGGCGCGGTGCCGCTGCAGATCACGCAGAACGACGTGCGTGCCATCCAGCTCGCCAAGGCGGCACTGCACGCCGGCGTGAGGCTTCTCATGGACCACCTGGGCGTCGACCAGGTCGATCGTATCCGCCTCGCCGGCGCATTCGGCAGCCACATCGACGTCAAGTACGCGATGGTGCTCGGGATGATCCCCGACTGCGATCTCTTCAACGTATCCTCCGCGGGAAATGCCGCCGGCGACGGCGCGCGCATCGCGCTCCTCGATAAGGGGTCCCGCAAGACCATCGAGGAGCTGGTGAGGCGTGTGGAGAAGATCGAGACCGCCATCGAGCCGAAGTTCCAGGCGCACTTCGTGGCGGCCATGGGGATCCCGCACTCGACGGATGACTATCCGAACCTGCGCAAGGTGGTGCGGCTGCCCGCCGCGAAGACGGCCCCACCACGCGCCGGGTCGCGCGGCCGGCGCCGCGCCGGCAAAACTGTTGCCTGATCCGAGCCCGGCTGAGGCCTCGGTCATCCTTTCGCCTCTGCGGCGCGCTCTCGGAAGGCGGCTTCTCCAGCGTCGGACACCTCGACCCACTTCGGGTCGGGCGAGGCCTCGGCTTCGTAGTTGTCGTGCCAGTTCCACCACTTGTACGGCGGAGTCTGGGGATAACCCTCTGGCGAGTCCTCCCAGGTCTCCTGGCGGCCGAGCGCCGTGATATCGAGGTAGCTCCAGGTGCTCCCCATCGCCTCGTCGCCTCGCTCGTTGATGAAGTAAGTGCGGAACACCTTGTCGCCGTCGCGGATGAATGCATTGTGGCCGTGCCACTCGTTCACGCCGAAGTCGGTGTCGAAGCTGTC
>DASZHQ010000120.1:0-4273 GCA_035937715.1 Steroidobacteraceae bacterium
CCGTGGAGGCCCGCAGGGGGCTATTCGATCCCGAGTTTCTTGATCCGGTAGCGCAGGGCGCGAAAGCTCATTCCCAGAAGCTTCGCTGCCGCCGTCTTGTTGTAGCGTGTTTTCTCGAGCGCCTTGATGATCGCGTCGCGCTCGATCGTTTCCAGCTGAGTGCCCAGCGCGGTGTTTCCCACTGCGGAGGCCGTGGCGGCAGCGGCGCTCGCCCGGACTTCTTCCGCGGGGCGGCCGTTCGCGCGCAGGCGGATATGCTCCGGGGTAATCACGCCGCCGGTGCTGAGCGTGAGCGCCCGCTCCAGGACGTTCTCGAGCTCGCGCACGTTGCCGGGAAAGGGGTAGGCCTCGAGCGCTCGGATCGCTTCGGCGGAGATCCCGGGTGGTGCCGTTCCGGTGCGCCGCGCGAGGCGCTGCAGGATGGCGGCGGCGATCTCGCCGATATCGCTGCTGCGCTCGCGCAGCGCCGGCACCCGCAGCTCAATGACGTTGATGCGGTAGAAGAGATCTTCCCTGAACACTCCCCGAGCCACCAGATCGGCCAGATTCTTGTGCGTAGCGGAGAGGATGCGCACATCGACCGTCTCCTCGCGTGCCTCGCCGACCGGGCGCACGGTCTTCTCCTGCACCACCCGCAGGAGCTTCACCTGCATGTGCAGCGGCAGATCGGCGACCTCGTCGAGAAACAGGGTCCCCCCTTCCGCGCTCTGCATGAGCCCCTTCGTATCCGCCACGGCGCCCGTGAAGCTGCCGCGCTTGTGGCCGAAGAGCTCGCTCTCCATGAGCTCGGTCGGGATCGCGCCGCAATTGACAGCCACGAACGGGCCGTCGCGGCGCGCGCCACTCTCGTGGATCATGCGCGCCGCCAGCTCCTTGCCGGTGCCGGACTCGCCGCAGATGTGCACCGGGGCCTGGCTGCGGGCCACCCTGCCGATCATCTCGCGCAGCTGCTCCATGACCGGGGAGCTGCCGAGCAGCCGGCGGCTGCGCAGCGTGGTCGCCGCATTCTCATCGAGCCCGGTGCCGAGCTTGATCGCGCTCCCCACGAGCTTGCGCAATACCCCCAGGTCGAGCGGCTTGGAGACAAAATCGAAGGCGCCGAGTTTGAGTGCCCGCACGGCGGACTCCACGTTGCCGTGCGCCGTGATGACCGCCACCGGCACCGCGGCACGGTGCTCCTGGATCCACGCGACCAGATCCAGCCCGTCCCCATCGGGCAGGCGCATGTCCGTGAGACACAGGTCGAAGCGCTCGGCTTTCAGCAGCCGCCGCGCGCTGCCGAGATCACTCGCCGTGCGCGTCTTCAGGTTCATGCGGCTGAGAGTGAGGCTCACCAGCTCGAGCAGGTCGGGCTCATCGTCGACGATGAGCACCAGCGGTGCCTCGGGCGCCTTGCGAGTGATAGCGGGCGCCTCGTTCATCAAATCTCCCAACGCCGCGGGTCGGCAAACACCAGCCGGAAGATGCTCCCGCCGCCGGCGCGCGCCTCATAAAGGAGCGTGGCGCCGTTGGTCTGGGCGAGCTCGCGGGCGAGAAACAGCCCCAGGCCCGTGCCGCGCCCGGCGCTGTAGAAGGGCTCAAAGATTCGCTCGGCGTGCTCGGCGGCCACCCCGGCACCGCGATCTGCGACCTCGAGAAAGGGGCGGGCGCTGCCGCTCATGCGGCCATATCGTATCTCGACGCACTGCCCCGGGTCGTCCCCAACGGCGTGCTTAAGCGCATTCTCACACAGGTTCCACACGATCTGGCGCAGCTGGTCGGGATCGACACGCACTTCCACCTGCGGGCTCGTAGGGCTCAGCGTCAGGCGCGCCCGCGGCCACTGCATGGTTTCGCAGAACTCCTCCTGGAACTCCTCGGTCCAGGCCGGCAGGGGCAGCCGCTCGAGCCGTGCCCGCTCGCGCCGCGACAGTCGCTGCACGTTGTCGATGATCCCGCTCACCCGCTCGGCATTGCTGCGGATGATCTGGGTGAGCCGCCGCTCATCCTGCGTCAGGTCCGGGGATTCGGCGAGCAGCTGCCCTGCGTGACTCATGGCCCCGACGGGATTGCGGATCTCGTGGGCGATGCTGGCGCTCAGGCGGCCGAGGGCCGCGAGCTTCGACTGCTGGACCTTCTCCGCGATCAGGCTGGTGTCCTCGAGGAAGACCAGCACCGGGCCAGGGTTCGCCGCGCTGAGCGGGGCGAAGTGGGCACGGATCAGCCGCGCACCATCGGCCGCGACGAATGTTGGGTCTGCGGAGGGCATGGTCCCGCTGCCACCGCTCTCCTTGCGCCAGGACTCCAGTAGAAAGAGGAGTCGGGGTGAGGCCTCCCCGACCAGCGCATCCGGGTACGCACTGTCATCGCCCAGGATCTGGGCGGCCGACTCATTGATGAGGCGAATGCGGTCCTTGGCGTCAATCACCAGAATGCTCTCACGCAGGTGCTGCAGGATGTACTGTGAGAGTTGCGCCATGTTGGCGAGGTCCACTTCCTGCCGGCGCACCAGCGCTTCGCTTTCGCGCAGGCGGTTGGCGACCAGCCACATGGCGAGCGCGACCAGGAACAGCACCACGCCGAAGAAGCCCGCCGTCACGTAGTCGGCGGCCGGGGCGGCGCCGGTGATCTGCAAGAGCACCTGCTGCGTCAGCACCGCCGTGGCGGCGACCGCGGCGAGCAGCAGCGCGTCGCGCCGTCCGGCCAGCACGCTGAGCGCGAAGACCGGTAATACCAGCAGAATCCCCAGCCCGCTCGCCACGCCCCCGCTCGCATATAGAATGAGCCCGATGGCGAACGCATCCACGCTGGCGTTGACGAGCGCCACGATGCGCAGGCTCGACCACTGCAGCCGCCGCGCGATCACCAGAAGCACGGCCGCCGTGAAATAGGCGATACAGGCGGCGACGAACAGTCTCGGCCGCGCCGCCAACGGGGCCCAGTCGGGGCCGGCGAAGGACTGCATCGCGAGCAGCCCCAGCGGCACCAGCAGGCGATAGAGATTCAGGAGCCCGATCACGCGCCAGGCGAGATCGCTCGGTATCACGGACGGGGCGGCAGCGCGGGCCGGTGTTGGAGGCAAGATGTCGGCGCAGGGTTGAAACTTTGAGCGACTGTAGCATCTTCGCCGCGCGCGGAAACGCGACCCGGATCGCACGGCGGCGCGCTGTCACAGTGCGATGGAGCCATGGGTGCGCGCCGCGCCGCCTGGCTGGTCAGGGGCTGGCCTTTTCGAGCAAAATGCCACTTTTGCGCGGAGCAGGCCGGGGCCGATGAATCTGCACGAATACCAGGCGAAGGACGTATTCCGCAGCTACGGGATCGCGGTGCCGGCGGGGAAAGTGGCGGCGAGCCCCGCGCAGGCCGCGGACGCCGCCCGCGCACTCGGCGGCGCTGCCTGGGTCGTGAAGGCCCAGGTGCACGCCGGCGGGCGTGGCAAGGCGGGCGGAGTGAAGCTGACCCGGGACGTCGCAGCCGTTGAGGCGGCGGCTGCGGGGATGCTCGGCAAGCCCCTGGTCACCCAGCAAACGGGCCCGGAGGGCCTGCCGGTCGAGCAGGTCTACGTCGAGTCGGCCTCCGAGATCGCGCGCGAGATCTACCTCTCGCTCACGCTCAATCGCGAGCGCGGGCGCATTGCCCTCATCGCCTCGGCCGCCGGCGGCATGGATATCGAGGAGGTCGCCCACAAGACCCCGGAGAAGATCCTCGCGGTCAGCATTCATCCGGCGGCCGGCTTCAGTGCGTACCAGGCACGCGAGCTGGCATTCGGGCTCGGCTTGAGCGGCGCGCAGGTCGGAGAATTCCAGTCGCTCGCAGCAGCGCTCTACCGGCTCTACCTCGAGAAGGACCTGAGCCTCGTCGAAGTGAACCCGCTGATCGTCACCAAGGCCGGGACGCTGGTGGCGCTCGACGCCAAGATCAATGTCGATGCCAACGCGCTCTTCCGTCATCCGGACCTCGCGCAGCTGCGCGACGCGAGCCAGGAGGACCCGATGGAGCGGCGCGCGAGCGAGCACGACCTCAACTACGTCTCTCTCGACGGTGACATCGCCTGCATGGTGAACGGCGCCGGGCTCGCCATGGCGACCATGGATCTGATCAAGCTGCACGGCGGGCGGCCGGCGAATTTCCTCGATGTCGGCGGCGGCGCCACCAGCGGGCGGGTTACCGCGGCGTTCGAGCTCATACTGTCCAACTCCCGGGTGCGCGCGGTGCTGGTGAACATCTTCGGCGGCATCGTGCGCTGCGACGTCATCGCCGAGGGCGTCATCAATGCGGTGAAGAAGGTCGGCGT
>DASZHQ010000121.1:0-2673 GCA_035937715.1 Steroidobacteraceae bacterium
GCTACGCGGACGCGCCGATCTCCTACATCGAGGCGCCGGCACTGCATCCACCCGGGGGTTGAGGACTTACCTGCGGGGCTGCACGCGCACGGCGATTGCGCTGATTTGCGGGGCGGCGGCGCGGATCTGCGGCTCCAGTTCCTGTACCGCGTAGCGCAGCCGCGCGCACCAGGCGGCGGATGCGGCGAAAATCACCAGCGTGCCATCGCGCTCGACGACGCCCGAGACCCTCGGGCCGATGTCCGTCGACAGATGAGAACATAACCAGCTGCTCCAGAAACCCTGGCGCGCGGCCTGATCTGTGACGCGCGTCATGCCCGGGGCGGTGCGCGCCAGCAGCTCCTTAACAGAATGAAGCCGCAGCGGCCGCAGGCCTGCCGCAGTCCTCACTAGGGGTTTTCCGCGCTTGTTTCGTGACCTGTTCTTCGGCATATTGCCCTTTGCTGCATTTTGGGCAAACCCGCTGAAAGGCGGGGACGCAAAGCCACCGGTCTAAAGCGAGGAGCCATGACAGCGGGGTTGCCAGCATCGGCATCGTACAGATTTTTTAACGCAGAACAGGGCGGTTCACGCCCGGGCATGGCTCGTACACCCAGCTGGCGTTGCCTGCTCACGGGGGCCCCGAGGCAGTCGGAACGCACGACATGAACATCATTTTCCTCTCCCGGCGCAAGGCCAAGGCGCGGCACCTGAATCTGGCCCGGCCGCTTACGTTAAGTGTCCTCGGCGCACTGACGCTCATGATTCTCGGGGGCGTCTTTGCGCTCGGTATGCAGCTCGGCCGCGGCAGCCATGAGCGCGGGGTGCTCGGCGACACAGTGCGCTTCGGCAGCCTGCTCACCGAGCAGAAACAGCAGCTCGCCGAGCTCAGGCAGCAGCTGCAGTTGCGCGTCGACGCCATGGCGATGCGCCTGGGTGCCGTGAACGCACACGTCATCCGCCTCAATGCCCTCGGCAAGCGCCTCACCGAAATGGCGGACATCGACAGCCGCGAGTTCAATTTTGAAGGCGATCCGCCCAGCGGCGGCCCGGAAGGCGATAGTGAGGGGGTGAGCGCGCAGATCCCCGATCTCACCGCCATGCTGAGCCAGCTCGAGCAGCGCGTAAATTCGCGCGACTCGCAGCTCGCGGCGCTCGAGAACGTGATTCTCGCGCGCGAGCTGAAAGCGGAGATTCACCCCGAAGGCCGCCCCGTGACGAGGGGCTTTATTTCCTCCTACTTCGGCGCGCGCGCCGATCCTTTCGATGGCCGCGAAGCGTTCCACAAGGGCGTCGATTTCGCCGGGGCCGTCGGTGACAGGGTGGTCGCAGTCGCGGCGGGCGTCGTCACCTGGGCCGGCGAGCGATCAGGTTTCGGCAGGCTCATCGAGATCAGTCACGGCGACGGCTTCGTCACCCGCTACGCGCACAACCAGCGCACGCTGGTGAGCGTCGGGGAGACGGTGAAGCGCGGTGAAGCCGTGGCGCTCATGGGGTCCACCGGCCACTCCACCGGGCCGCACGTGCACTTCGAGGTGCTGCGTAACGGCCGCCAGGTCGATCCCCTGTCCTTCATCGGTCGCTGATCGCGGCCACGCCACGGGGCTAAGCCGCACTACCCACCCTTGAATTCCCGCGCCCACGAACCAATTGGGCGCGGCCAGCGTCTATTGCGTACAATTTCGCTTTCGAACCCTGGCATGCGCGATAAGTGCTTGTCGGTAAAGCTGTTTTTAGCTCAACGAGTCACGCCTTGCGTCAACTTCTCACCCGTGTTTTCGGCAGCCGCAATGAGCGGCTCGTGCGTGGGTATGCACGCGCCGTGCGCGCCTCCAACCAGCTCGAGCCGCAGATCATGGAGCTCAGTGACGAGGCGTTGCGCGCCAGAACCGAGGAGTTCCGCAAGCGCCTGAGGGAGGGCGCGACCCTCGACGAGCTGCTGCCCGAGGCGTTCGCGGTGGTACGCGAGGCGGCCCGCCGCACGCTGAAAATGCGCCACTTCGATGTGCAGCTGATCGGCGGGATCACGCTGCACAAGGGGATGATTTCCGAGATGCGCACCGGCGAGGGCAAGACGCTGGTGGCCACGCTCCCGGCCTATCTCAACGCGCTCAGCGGCGAGGGCGTGCACATCGTCACGGTGAACGAGTACCTCGCGCAGCGCGATGCGGACTGGATGGGTCCGGTGTACCGTTTCCTCGGGCTGTCGGTGGGAGTGATCAAGAACGCCCAGAGCCCGCAGGAAAAGCGCGCCGCGTACGCCTGCGACATCACCTACGGCACCAACAACGAATTCGGCTTCGACTACCTGCGCGACAACCTGGCGTTCCGCCTGGAAGACCGGGTGCAGCGTTCCTTGAGCTTCGCGGTAGTCGACGAAGTCGATTCGATTCTCATCGACGAGGCGCGCACGCCGCTCATCATCTCCGGGCCCGCCGAGGAGAGCACCGAGCTGTATCTGCGCATCAATGAGCTGGTGCCGCGGCTCACGCGCCAGAAGGAGGAAGACGGCCCCGGGGACTTCTCGCTGGAGGAGAAGACCAAGCAGGTGCACATCACGGAAGCCGGTCACGAGCACGTCGAGCAGCTGATGCTGCAGGCCGGCCTCCTCAAGGAGGGCGAGAGCCTGTACGACCCCGCCAACATCCGTCTGATGCATCATCTGAATGCCGCGCTGCGCGCCCACGCGCTCTA
>DASZHQ010000122.1:0-1700 GCA_035937715.1 Steroidobacteraceae bacterium
ACGCCAACCCGAATCTCGAGACCGCCGAGGACTTTGCCGAGTCGGCGCGCGCCGCGGGTACGCCCTATAGCGAGCTGCTCGAGCGCCTCATGGACCTCGGACTGCGGTATCGCGCGCAGTGGCGGGCGTCCTATGGCTGACGGCGCGCAGCCGGCAGGAGCAGGGCGGCGGGGCGCGCCGCCAGCGCTCGCCGCGCTGCTGCTCATCCTGTGTGGATGCGCGGGACACGCCAAGGTCAGCGAGGCCGAGATGACCCAGCTGCTCGCTGTGCTGCCCGGCAGTTACGACAACAACGCCCAGGCTGAGCTGGAGGCGCACCACAGCGCGCAGCCGGCGCACCTTGCGGTGGCGCTCACCATCACGCATGTGTACGCACCGCGACTCGGGCACTACGTGTACTACGCGCAGGAGACTGCCGCCGATGACCCGCGCCGCGTGCTCAGCGAGAAGATGTACAGCTTCCGGTTCGACGAGAAGCGCGGCATCGTCGAGACGCTGTACCAGCTGGTCGAGCCCGTGCGCTGGCGCAACGGGCAGCTCAACAAGGAACTGTTCACCAGCCTCGTGACCGAGGACGTGCAGGCCGAGGGCTGCTTGCTGCTGTGGACGAAGAAGGACGCGGGCTTCGTCGCGACCCACGACCCGAAGGTCTGTCCGGAGGCTGCGGGTGCGGCGCCGCAAGCCGAGCTTGACGGCGGCGTGCTGTCGATCGGCGACTACAAGTTCCGCAAGATCCGCTAGCGGCGACCGACCGGACCTGATCGCCATCGGCCGCCGTGGCAGCGAGTCACACCCGCATCAGTCGTCGTGGTGCAACTGCACTTTCAGGATCTGGCCGAGCCCCACCGGCGGTGCACCGAAGCCGACATTCGAGATGTACAGGTTCCCGTCGGGTCCGAAGGTCATGCCGGTCGGCAGGAACAATCCGTTCACGATCGTGCTGCGCTCGCTACCGTCGCGGCTCAGGCGCACCACACTGCCCGTTCCCGGGGCCGGCGCCGGTGCCTCCGAATTCTGCAGCACATACATGCGGCCGCTGCGATCGAAGGCGAGCCCGAGCACCATGTTGAAACCGGTCGCGTAGAGCGAGATCTGACCGCTCGGCGTGATCTTCCAGATGTTTGAGCTGCCCGCATTCTGCGGGAACCGACCGAGGTTGCCGATGTAGAAATTACCGTCGCGGCGGGCGATCACGGTCGGCACCACGTGCCCCTGGCTCGCCGACACGTCGATGAGCCGGCTGATCCTGCCGTGAGTGGTTATGCGGTCGACTTCGCCGTGATTGGGCTCGACGGCGTAAAACGCATCATCGACTGCGATCATGCTGTACCAGGTGCCGTCGGGCTCGAAGTCACCCGGGTTCGGGTGCGCGACCGGGTTAGCCCTGACATAGGCGCTGAGGTCCGCGATCACAGTCCAGGTTCCGTTGCGGTGTACGCGAATGACACCGTTGGGAATGCTCGGCACGCCGTGAGAACAACCGGCGCCGCCCAGGATCCCGTACAGGTGTCCGTCGACGAAGGCGATGTCGGCGACGCCGCTGACGAGGGAGCCGATGGCGGGATTGGTCTGGCTCGAGGGGATGTTGTCGGCGACGGTGGTGCGGTTACCGTCGTGATCGATCCGCGAAATGCGCGAGCCGACCGTGCTGCCGCTGTATGGTCCTGCGTCTGGTACGACGCAATTCGGATCGTCAGGCG
>DASZHQ010000123.1:0-2636 GCA_035937715.1 Steroidobacteraceae bacterium
AGCTCGAGGATCTCGGCTCCGAAGCGGTCCGCCCTCTCCCAGGCTCCGGGTGCGTTGGAGTCGAACATGATGACGGGATGCAGGTTGCCATCACCGGCGTGAAACACGTTGAGGCAGGGCAGTCCGTAGCGCGTCTCCATCTCGCCAATGGCATCCAACACCCGGCCGACATGCTTGCGCGGTATGGTGCCGTCCATGCAGTAGTAGTCGGGGGATAGTCGGCCGGCGGCCGGGAAGGCGTTCTTGCGGCCGGACCAGAGCCGCAGCCGCTCGCTCTCCGAGGCCGCAACGCGCAGCGCGCTGGCGCCGCAGGCCCGCAGCACACTTTCGATCTCCCGGACCTGGTCGCCGACCTCCTCAGGCGTGCCATCCGACTCGGCCAGCAGGATGGCCGCCGCCTCCAGGTCGTAACCGGCGTGCACGAAGGGCTCGACCGCAGCGGTGGCCTTGCGGTCCATCATCTCCAGGGCCGCGGGGATGATGCCGGCAGCAATGATCGCGGCGACGGCGTCGGCGGCGCCGTGCACGGAGGAGAACGAGGCAACCACGAGCTGCGCGCAGGGCGGCCGCGGGATGAGCTTGACGATCACTTCCGTGACGATCATCAGCAGTCCCTCGGAGCCGATCGCGAGCGCCAGCAGATCGAGGCCCGGAGCGTCCAGCGCGCCACCGCCGAGCTCGATGCGCTCGCCGTCCACCGTGTAGCCGCGTACTCCGAGCACGTTGTGCACGGTCAGGCCGTACTTGAGGCAGTGAACGCCGCCGGAGTTCTCCGCGACGTTGCCACCGATGGAGCAGGCAACCTGGGAGGAGGGGTCTGGCGCGTAGTAGAGGCCGTACACGGCGGCCGCTTCCGAGATCTTGAGATTCGGCACACCGGGCTCGAGGCGTGCGATGCGATTGAGCGGATCGACTTCGAGCACGCGGTTCATGCGCGCGCACGACAGCAGCACCCCCCGCGGGTGCGGCGTTGCGCCGCCCGACAAGCCCGTGCCCGAGCCGCGGGCGACCAGCGGGACCTTGAGGGCGCTGCAGGTGAGGAGGATCCGGCGCAACTCCTCTTCCGTGCGTGGCAGTGCTACCACGGCTGGAAGCTCGCGAAAGGCGGTGAGTCCATCACACTCGTACGGCCGGCGTTCCTCCTCCCGAGCGAGCACGCAGTCCGGGGGCAGGACCTCGCCGAGCGCGGCCGCGATGTCAGGCTGAGACATGCCGCCATCCTAACGCGCGCGCCCCGCACAATGTGCGAGACGTCGCCCGGGCCGGGGGGTCCTTATGTCGCCCGTGGCGCTACCCGTGACCGTACCCGTGGCGCTACCGGAGAAGTTCATGCCGCAAACCGGCCAGTTCGGGCAGCAGGCGATGACCATAATGGCTTTTGGGCCCGCAGGACACACCTATGGAACAGCAGCAGTCGAGCCCGCCGACGCGGTCCCGGCGTCCGAGCGGCCGGGACGCCAAGATCGCGGCGCGCACCGCGCGCAGCCATGCCTTCGTTCCCTATATCACGCGGCAGATCCCCTACTACGAGGTGCTGGGGGCGGAAGGCCTCGAACTGCTCGAGCACAATGCCGACACCATTCTCGAGGAGATCGGCATCGACTTCCGCGATGACCCCGAGGCGCTGAAACTCTTGAAAGACGCCGGCGCCGACGTCCAGGAGGAGCGGGTGCGGTTCCCGCGCGGGATGTGCCGGACGATCGTGCGCCGCTCGGCGCCGAAGGAATTCACCCAGCTCGCGCGCAATCCCGCCCACAACGTGGTGATCGGCGGCAACCGCACGGTGTTCGCGCCCGCCTACGGCTCGCCCTTCGTGCGCAGCCTCGATGAGGGACGGCGTTACGCGCGCATCGAGGACTTTCGCAATTTCGTGAAGCTGGCCTACATGGCCACTTCGCTCCATCACTCCGGCGGCACGATCTGCGAGCCGGTCGACCTGCCGGTCAACAAGCGGCACTTCGACATGGTGTACAGCCACATCAAGTACAGCGACAAACCGTACATGGGCTCGGTCACGCATCCGGACCGCGCGCGCGACACCGTCGAGATGACCAAGATCCTTTTCGGTGACAACTACCTGGATCCGACCACCGGCAAGCCGCGCACCTGCGTCATCAGCCTCGTCAACGCCAACTCGCCCCTCACCTGGGATGCCACCATGCTCGGGGCGCTGAAGACCTACGCGCGCGCCAACCAGGCGGTCATCGTCACGCCGTTCATCCTGGCGGGCGCGATGTCGCCGGTGACGGTCGCGGGCACCGCTGCGCAGACGCTCGCGGAAGCGCTCGCCGGCATGGCGCTCGCGCAGCTGGTCAATCCCGGCGCGCCGGTGGTGCTCGGAAGCTTCGCCTCCTCGCTCTCGATGCAATCGGGTGCGCCCACCTTCGGCACGCCCGAGCCCGCGCTGGTGCTGTATGTCATGGCCGCTCTGGCGCGGCGGCTCGGCGTGCCGTTCCGCTCCGGCGGCGCGCTGTGCGCCGCGAAGATCCCGGACGCACAGGCCGCTTATGAGTCCGCCAACACACTCACTCCGACCTGTCTTGCGGGCGTGAACTTCGTGCTGCACACGGCCGGCTGGCTCGAAGGCGGTCTCGCCATGGGCTACGAGAAGTTCGTCATGGACGCCGACCAGGCGG
>DASZHQ010000124.1:0-21755 GCA_035937715.1 Steroidobacteraceae bacterium
CATCTGCACGGGCGCGAGCCGCTCGTGCAGCAGCAGCCAGGCGTAGGTGGCCGCGGCGACCACCTGCACGTAAAGACCCACGGCGCTGAAGGTCGCCGGCAGATGCGCGAGCGCGTACGCGATCAGGCTCTGGCCCAGGACCTGGGCCGTCAGAGCGCAGCCGATGAGCACCCACCAGCCGTGCGCGCTCGCCGGCAGAAACGTCTGCAGCAGAGCGAGCGGCAGCAGCAGCAGCGTGAACACGAGCGTGGAGGCGAACATGACGATGCCCGTACCGTGGCGCTCGCGCAGACGCGCCACGGCGAGAATGTAGGCGGCATAGAAGCACGCCGTACCCAGTCCGAGCGCATCGCCGAGCAACGCGTGGCCGCCGCCGCCGAGCTTAGGCGCGAGGATCAGCAGCATGCCGCCGAAGGCCAGGACGAGCGCGGCGACGAAAGGCAGCCGCGGACGCTCACCCCACAACGCCCAGGCGAAGAGCGTCACGAGCATGGGGGCGCAGTTCGCCTCGAGCGTCGAAGCGGCGATGGAGGTGAGTAGCAGCGATGCGTGCCACAGCCCGAGGTCCCCGGCGAAGAACACTCCGGCCCACAGGAACATCGGATCGCGCAGCGGCCCCGGCACGGCCGCCTCTGCCGGCGTGCGGGCGCGACGCTCGAGCCAGGCCCACACGCCAAGCAGCGGCAGCGCCAGGAAGCCGCGCCAGAACGCCGTCGCGGTAGGCCCGGTCTCCGACACGCGCACGAAAATGCCCGAGCTGCCGATCGCCAGCGCACCGGCGAACAGCGCGAGCAACGCGGGAATCTCCGAGCGGTTCGGGGTGTGACTCACGGGGCGCATGCGAGCTGCGCATCATAGTCGGTCACACCTAACTGCGTCTGGCATAATCGCGCGCGCAGCCTGCCGCTCGCTGCACAGGACACACTCTTGAGACATCGCGCCGCGCTCGCCGCCCTCTGCCTCGCGCTGCTGTGCTGTGGCGCGCGCGCGCAGGCACCGGCACTCAGCGCTAGCGATGTGTGGGTGCGCGCCACGCCCGGGAGCGAAGTGGCGGCGGCCTATCTGACGCTGCACAACGGCGGCCCGCAGCCCATCGTCATCACCGGCGTACGCTCGGCGCGCGCCGCGCAGGCGATGATTCACGAGAGCAGCGTCGCCGGCGGACACTCGCGCATGCGCCCGCGCCAGCGGCTGCGCGTTGGCGCTGGCGAGACACTGCGCCTCGCCCCGGGCGGGCTGCACGTCATGCTCCAGGGCCTCACGCGTCCGCTCACGCCCGGTGAGGAGGTACCTCTGCTGCTGCTGCTCGAGGGCGGCGCGAGCCTCGCGGTCACGGCGCACGTGCGCGCGCTCGGCGAGGATTGAGGACCCGGCGGCTCACCCGACGGCCCGGCAGCGCGTGATCTCCAACGATTCGCCTCTCGATCACGTTACTCCCTACGATCGCTTCGTCTGGAGCGATATGCAGATCGAGCAGGCACTGGCGAGCGGCGCGCAGCAGCGCGAGCTCGAGGCCTACTTCGGCGCCGCCGAATACCGCGGGCTCGCAGCGCTCGCGCGCCGCGCCCATGCGGCGCCCGTGGCGCAGCCGGACCTGCGCGTCCTGGTCGTGCCGGGCATCATGGGCTCACAGCTCGGGCTGCCGCGTCCGCCGCCGCTGCCGCACGATGTCGTCTGGATCGATCCCATCGACATCCATCGCGGGCGGCTGACTTCGCTGCGCATGCCAGCCGGCGCGCCCATCGTGTCCCTCGGCGTGGTGTTGTTTTCCTACCTGCGACTGAAACTGAATCTGCGCGCCCACGGCTTCACCGCCGACTTTCACGACTACGACTGG
This sequence comes from Steroidobacteraceae bacterium, assembly GCA_035937715.1. Taxonomy (GTDB): domain Bacteria; phylum Pseudomonadota; class Gammaproteobacteria; order Steroidobacterales; family Steroidobacteraceae; genus 13-2-20CM-66-19. Next base: position 1,838 of record DASZHQ010000124.1, read on the forward strand.
CGGTTGCCGGTCGCGGAGTCGGGCCGGGTGCTGGCGGAGCGGCTGCGTATGCTGCAGCCCGCGCGCGTGGCGCTCGTGGCCCACAGCATGGGAGGGCTGGTGAGCCGGGCGGCACTCACGCTGCCGGGCACGGGGCACGTCGAGCGCCTGGTACTGCTCGGAACTCCCAACAGCGGCTCGTTTGCCGCGGTGCAGGCGCTGCGCGGCACCTATGCGGTGGTGCGCAAGCTGGCGCGCCTCGCAGAGAGCGCCTCCGCGGAAACTCTGGCCGCGGAGATCTTCAACACCTTCCCGAGCCTCTACGATCTGTTGCCGGGCGAGGATCAGTCGCCCCGGAACCGCGGCCGCGGCACCGACCTGTTCGATGAGCGCGCCTGGCCAAGCTCCGGACCGCAGCCGCGCCCGGCGCTCCTGCAGAGCGCGCGCGACGCGCATCGGCGCCTCGCGCCCGCCGATGAGCGCTTCTCCGTGATCGCCGGGGTCGGTCAGGAAACCGTCACCGCGATCACACGCCGGCGCGAGGATTTTGTCTACACCCTCACGCGCCACGGCGATGGCACCGTGCCCGTGGCTAGCGCGCGACTCGAGGGTGCGCGCAGCGCTTACGCGCACGTGGCGCACAGCAACCTGACACGCGACCCGGTGGTGGCGGCCGCGGTGGCGGACCTGATCAGGCACGGTACGACCGCCCGCCTGCCCGGCAAGTGGGTGAGCACGAGCCGGGCGTGCACGCAGGTGAGCGATGCACTGCTGCGCCGCAGCCACGCCGGGAAGGTCGACTGGGGGGCGCTCACACCCGAGCAGCGGCGGCTGTTCCTGCAAAATCTCAACGAGCCGCCGCGGTTCAAACTGCGCGTACCGGCGGCGAGGCGCCGCGCGCCGCGCCGGCACCGCTAGCCGCGCCGCGCGGCCGCTGTACAGCCCAGCAGCGCTGGGCGCGAAGGCCTCGGGTTACGGCGCTCGTCGCCCGTCAGGCGAATGCCTGGGCGATCGCCTCGCGCTGACGCGCATCGGGGAGCCGGCCGCGGCCCCCACCGAGATTGTCCAGCAGGTGCGCGAGCTTGCCGGTCGCGGGGATGATGCAGGTAACGGCCGGGTGCGAGGCGATGAACTTGAGCGCCAGCTGGCCCCAGCTCGCGGCATCGACGTCGGCTGCCCATCCGGGGAGCGGTCGCCCGCGCACCGCCTGAAACAGCGCACCGTCCTCGAACGGCCGGTTCACCAGCACCGCCACGCCGCGCTGCGCGGCGAGCGGCAACAGGTGCTTCTCGGCATCGCGCGTTGCAGGGGAATAGTTGAACTGCACGAAGTCGAGCTTCTCGCGCTCGAGCACGCGCGCCAGCTGCTCGTGCGCGCTCACCGTATAGTGAGTCACGCCGACGTAGCGCACCCTCCCGGCCTCCTTCCAGGCGTACAGCGTCTTCAGGTGCGTATCGAGATCGAGCAGGTTGTGCACCTGGATGAGATCGAGCCGCGCGCTCTTCAGCAGCTGCGCAGAGTGCGTCATCTGCTCGATCCCGGAGCGCTCGCCGCGCGTCCAGACCTTGGTGGCGAGAAAGGCCCGCTGCTGCATGTCCGACGTGAGCAGCTCCCCAAGTACGCGCTCTGCGGTGGAGTACATCGGTGAGGTGTCGATCAGCCGTCCGCCGGCGGCGAAGAACGCCTGCAGCACTTCCGCGAGCGGTGCGCGCTCGGCCGGCGCATCGCCGACCTCGAAGGGCCCGGAGGTCCCCAGGCCGATGATCGGAACCTCCTCCCCGCTCGAGGGGATCCGGCGCGCGATCGCTGCCTGCGCGGGCGCGGCGCGGGGAGAGGCGGCGGCGGTCATCATGCAGGCTCCTGCGGCGAGCAGCTCACGGCGATTCATCCTTTCTCCTGCGCACGCCGCTCAGATCAGCGCCGCGTCGGTCCCGATGACGCTTGCGCCGCCGGCCTCGACGACGCGCGCGAGCGCGCCAGCGCTCGGCAGCACGTGGGCGGCGTAGAACGCCGCGGTGCGGATCTTGGCGGCGTAAAACTCGCGCTCGGCACCGCCCGACCTGCTGGCGGCGATCGCCGCTGACTTCGCCAGCAGCCACCCCCCGATCACATAGCCGCACAACTTCAGGTACGGCACCGATACCGCCATCCCCGAGTCGGGGCGTGCGGCGAGGGTCTGCAGGAGCGAGCGCGTGGCGTTCTTCAGAAGCGCCACCGCTTCGAGCGCCGCCTTGCGCGCAGCCTCCACGTCCGGATCGCCTGCGGCGCCGGGCGCCGCGAGCTCGCGCTCCATGTCGGAGATCAGCGCCATCATCGCCGCGCCGCGGTCGCGCGCGAGCTTGCGCCCGATGAGATCGTTCGACTGGATGCCGGTGGTGCCTTCGTAGATGGTGGTGATGCGCACGTCACGCAGGTACTGCGCCGCTCCGGTCTCCTCGATGTAGCCCATGCCGCCGTGCACCTGGACCCCGAGGCTGGCCACCTCGTTGCCGATCTCCGTGCACCATCCCTTGACGACCGGCGTCAGCAGCTCGCCGCGCGCGCGGGCGAGCTGGCGGGCTTGCGGGTCGGCGCCGTGCGCGGCGAGGTCGCACTGGAATGCCCCGTAGAGCGTGAGCGCGCGCGAGGCTTCCGTCTGCGCCTTCATCATCAGCAGCATGCGCTTCACGTCGGGGTGATTGATGATGGGCGCGGGCGCTGCGCCCGGGGTGACCGGCGGCTTGCCCTGCACGCGCGTGCGCGCCCACTCCGCGGCGCGCTGGAAAGCACGCTCGCCGACCGCGTAGCCCTCGCACCCCACCGACAGCCGCGCGCTGTTCATCATAATGAACATGTACTCGAGACCGCGGCCGGGCTCGCCCACCAGCTGCGCCAGGGCGCCGTCCTTCTCGCCGAAGGCGAGCACGCAAGTCGGGCTCGCGTGGATGCCAAGCTTGTGCTCGATCGACAGGCAGCGCACGTCATTGCGTGCCCCGAGCGAGCCGTCGGCATTCACCAGCACCTTCGGCACGATGAACAGCGAGATCCCCTTCACCCCTTCGGGCGCTCCGTCGATGCGCGCGAGCACCATGTGGATGGTGTTGGTGGTGAGGTCGTGATCACCCCAGGTGATGAAGATCTTCTGGCCGAAGAGCCGGTAGTGATCGCCCTCGGGCAGCGCGCGCGTGCGCACGCGTCCCAGATCCGAGCCCGCCTGCGGCTCGGTCAGGACCATCGTGCCAGTCCACTCCCCGCTCACCAGCGCGGGCAGGTAGCGATCTTTCTGCGCCGCCGAGCCGCACAGCTCGAGCGCGTGGACTGCGCCGTGCGTCAGCATCGGGCCTAGCTTGAAGGCAAGATTCGCCGAGCCCCAGAACTCCCCCGCCGCGGTCACGAGCACGCGCGGGGCACGCTGCCCGCCGTACTCCGGCGGCGCGCCGAGCGCCGTCCAGCCGCCCGCGACGAACTGCCGGTAGGCCTCGCGGAATCCGGGCGCCGTGACTACTCCGTCCGCAGTCCAGCGCGCTCCCTGCGTATCCCCGGGGCGATTGAGGGGGTCGAGCACGTTCTCGGCGAAGCGCGCCGCCTCCTCGAGCACCGCCTGCGCCAGCTCGTCGGAATAATCGGCCAGCTCGGCGGAGGCGGCGAGTGTGCGCGCCCCGAGCAGCTCCTCGAGCACAAAGCGCATTTCACGGACAGGGGCGCGGTACATGATCGGTTCCCTCGGGCGAGGCGCTAGTGTAGCTGCGGCGGCACCCCTCAGTGCGCGCCCGCCTCACGTGCCCGCGCCTGCTTGGCAGCGCCGCGTGCCGCCGCCGGCAGCGCGAGCGCCGGCACGATGTTGGCTGCCAGGAAGTCGACGAACTGCTGCGCCCGTGCATCGGACTCGAGAGCTGCCGGGTAGATGGCATAGAGCGCCGCCGCCGGCGGCACGGCCCACTCCGGCAGCACCGTTTTCAGCCGGCCAGTCGCCAGCCCCTGCCGGCACAGGAACTCCGGCAGCAGCCCGATCCCGAGTCCCGCCGCTGCGGCCGCGTGCAGCACTGCCGGGTCATCGACGGCGAGCTTCGGTGACAGCGGCACCTCGGCGCGCTGCGTGCCGCGCGACAGCCGCAGGCGAAATTCCGGCAGCTCCGCAGCATCGGGCGTGAGCAGATCGTGGCTGCGCAGATCGTCGGGACGCGCGGGCTCGCCATGCTGCTGCAGGTACGCGGGTGTGGCACACAGCAGCGCGGGCGGGGAACCCAACAGGCGCTGGCGCAGCGAATCGTCCGCCGGGGGGCGAGTGCGAATCGCCACGTCCCACTCGCCATCGCCGAGCTGCCGCGTATCGAGCGCCACTTCCAGCGGCACCTGCGCGAAGGCCTCGAGAAAGCGCGGCACCAGCGGCGAGAGCAGCACACGCCCGTAAGTGGGGTCGGCGACCACGCGCAGCGGCCGCGCCTCGGGCGATTGCAGTCTCGCGATGGCGCTGCGCGCCGCATCGGATTCCTCGCCCACACGGCGCGCGTGCGGATACAGGAGCCGGCCGGCGGAAGTGAGCGCAACGCGCCGCGTGGTGCGCTCGAGAACGCGCACCCCGAGAGTTTTTTCCAGGTCCGCTACCGCGCGGCTCACGGCCGCCTTAGGCACCCCAAGAGCGCGGGCGGCCGCCGAGAAGCCATTGAGATCCACGACCTTTGCGAGCATGGCCAGCTGAGCGGGCGTCCAGATCAGGTTCATGTCGGTCTCAATCCCTCCGCAGAGAGCGCATATTGTTTCACCCGAGAAGCAGGCACGCCAGACCCTGAGGGCCTAGAATCTCGTGCCCGCGGCCCGGCTTTGAAAAAGGGAAAGGTAGCGAAGTCATGAAAATCTCGATGCACGCGTTTTCGGTGGGAGTGTTTGTGAATGCCCTCGGCAATCTCTCGAAGATCCTCGAGAAGGGCGCGAACAGCGCCGCGCAGCGCAAGTTCGACCCGAGCGTGCTGCTCGCTGCGCGCCTTGCGCCGGACATGCTGCCGCTCACACGCCAGGTGCAGATCGCCGCCGACGTCGCCAAGAATTGCGTGGCGCGACTCGCCGGCCAGGAGCCACCGCGATTCGAGGACACCGAGACCTCCTTCGAGCAACTGCACGCGCGCCTGGCGCGTACCATCGATTTCATGAAGGGTGTGCCGGCGAGTGCCCTCGAGGGATCGGAGATCCGCGACATCAAGGTGCCCGCCGGTGAGCGAACGCTCGAGTTCAAGGGACTCGACTACGTGCAGCGCTGGGCGATCCCCAACGTGTTCTTCCACGTCACGACGGCCTACGACATCCTGCGCCACAACGGCGTGGAACTCGGCAAGCACGACTTCCTCGGCGACACGCATCTGTAGTCAATATGACAAATGGCGGCGGACTCGCCTGTCGCCTTTTGCGAACAGAACGCGAGGGAAATCACGGCGGCGGCGACGCCAGACTGCCACCCTCCTAGCTCAGTGAGCCGGGGTGCACCGGCCCTTGTGTACCCGAGGGGTGGTTCCTTGCGACAGAAAGCTTCGGCCGCGCGCTCACCTGCCCTGAAGTCAGTTGCGGCCGCAGCATCCCAGGCCGACAGCGCAGCTGCCAGCGTCGAATCGCTCGGCAGGCAACTGCGCGAGATGCTGCCCGCGCGCCGCCTGCACTCCGTTTCGATCTGCGACCATCAGGGGAACGTGCTGTGGCTGAGTGAGGGCGCACTCGGGCCCGACGAGCACAGCGTCGTCGTCGAGGCGCTCGGGGCGCTGCGCACCGAGACCTCGCTCCAGTGCCACGAGATGGCCCTTGAGGACGGGCGCCTCGCGCTTTCCCTGCCGGTGCGCGCCCCGAACGCCGTGCTCCTCGGGATCGCCATGGTGCTGGCCGACGGCAAGTCCCTCGGCGATGACGCGCTCGAGCGTATGTCCGCGGCTCCCGTGCGCGCCGTCATGCTGCGCCTTGCGGTGCTGCTGAAACCGAGCGACATGCGGCCGCCATCCGCCGACAGCACTGGGGAGCGAGCTGCACCGGCTCCGGCGGCCGCTGGGTCGGCGCCCGCCCCCACCCCTGATGAGCCGATCTCCCCCGTGCAGGTCAACGAGATTCTCGAGTTCGAACTCACACCGGAGGACACCGGGCATGTTCCGGTGCTGCGGGCGCTGGCCGAGTCTGCCTCGACGCCGGATGCAGAAATGGTGCGCCTCGAGTTCATCGCGGAGGCACCGGGCGTGCCGACGGCCGGCGCGGCTGCAGCGGCGGTGCCGGCTGCGCCGCTCGCACCAGAGGCCTCGCTGTCCCCGCCCGCGCGCCGGGTGCACGCCGGGAGCAGTGCGCCCGTGGTCACCTCGCCCAAGGACCTCTCCTCTGAGGAGCCGCGCTCTGCCCCTGCCGCCCCCGCCGCGGTGGCGAACAGCGCCTCCAGCGCGGCGGGTGACCCGAACCTGCTGATTGAAGTGGTTCCGTTCGCGAAGCTGCGCGCGGGCGGGCAGACACGCCGTTTCCAGATCCTCGCGCGCATGTTGCCGGCAGCGCGCGACCCGGCCGCGCAGGATGCGCTGGTGCTGCAGCGGCTGCTGAACTGGCTCGCGACGCACCGTGCGGCGTGGAACGCTCAACCCACGGGCTTCACCGTCAACCTTTCGATCGCCACGCTCGAGGACGAGCGCTTTGCGCAGAAAGTGGCCGCGGCACTTAACTCCCATGGCATCGCCCCCGAAACACTCGGCTTCGAAATCGCCGAGCCGCTGTGCACGCAGTACCGCGCGCAGGTCGAGCGCTTCATCGCGCAGTGCGAGCAGGTCGGTGCGTGGGTCGTGATCGATGATTTCTCATTCGATTCGCAGGTGCTGCCGCTGCTGCGCTCGAAGTCGCTGCGCCTGCTGAAGATCGATCCCAAGCTCACCTCGACGGCATTGAAGAACAAGCTTTCCCAGGCGCTGGTGGTCGCCACCGTGCAGGCTGCCCGGGTGCTCGGCGTCCACTGCGCCGCTCAGAAGGTCGATTCGCAGGCCTCGCTCCAGTGGCTGACCGCGATAGGCTGCGACTTCGCCCAGGGGGCCGTGCTCGGGCGCGCGCAGTCGCTCGACTCGATCGCGACGCTCCCCGAGTCGACCGGACTGACCGCTCACTTGCGGTCGACCTAAAGACACAAAGAATCAATAGCTTAATATCGGCGCGAGCGCCGTCCGCGCCGGACCGCGGTATGAAAGTGCGACGAAGCGAGCCGCCCGTGCGGCCGCAACGCCGGCCATACGACTCAGCGATGCCCTAAGCTTCAAATGGGTGGGCTGCGCCGCAGCAGGCGCCCTGCGGCCGACAGCGATGAAAATGCCGACGCTCGAACAATTCCGCTCCAACCGCAGTGTGCTGTTCTGGAGTCTGCACGCCGCGGGCTGGGCGGCGTACGGGCTCACACAATATTTCGGCGCGCTGCTGTACGAGAAACCCTCGAGCTATGCCCGGGTGATCGCCGTGTCCGCGCTCGCCGGTTTCGTGCTGTCGATGCCGATGCGCTTCATCTACCGGCGGTTATGGAACCGGCCGCCGCGCGCGCGCATCGTGGGCGTGCTCGCCACCTGCTATATCACGGCACTCGCGCTGCGCATCGTCATCAACCTCTCTTATAAAGCGTTCGTCGAGCCCGACTGGCAGGCACAGACGCTGTTCGAGCTATTTGGGGGGACACTGTCGACGACCTACCTGCTGGTGTGCTGGAGCGTGCTTTACTTCGGCATCAAGTTCTACGAGTCGCAGCGCAAGCAGGAGGAGGCGATGCTGAAGGCGGTCGCGCTGGCGCAGCAGGCGCAGCTGAAGATGCTGCGCTACCAGCTCAACCCGCATTTCCTGTTCAATACGCTGAACGCCATCTCGACGCTGATCCTCGACAATCAGAACCGCAAGGCCAACCACGCCGTGACGCGTCTGTCAGAATTCCTGCGCTACACGCTCGATCAGGATCCGATGAAGAAAGTCACCCTGCGCCAGGAGATCGAGGCGCTCGATCTGTATCTCGGTACCGAGCGGCTGCGCTTCGGCGAGCGGCTACGGCTCGAGTACGCCATCGAGGCGCCGGCGCTCGAGGCGCTGGTGCCGAGCCTGCTGCTGCAGCCGCTGCTGGAGAACTCGCTGAAGTACGCGGTGTCAGCGCGCGAGCAGGGTGGCATGGTGCGCATCGAGGGGCGTATCCGCGAGAACCTGCTCGAGCTGGCGGTGATCGATGACGGGCCCGGGTTGCGCGAAGCGGCCCTCCCGAGCGAGCGCCGCGGCGTCGGCCTGCGCAACACGCGCGAGCGCCTCGCGGTGCTGTACGGCGAGAATTGCCGCTTTGCGGTGCTGAACAGCCACCCGGGGCTGCGGGTCGAGATGGCGCTGCCGCTGGAGCGCGCGCCCGCGGGCACCGACGCGTCCGCGGCGCAGCCGAGCGCGCCGGCACGTGCCTCTGGCGGGATACGTGGGTGAAGATCCGCACGCTCATCGTCGATGATGAAGTGCTCTCGCGGCGCGGTGTCGAGATCCGGCTGCGCGGCGCGAACGATTTCGAGATCGTCGCGCAGTGCGCCAACGGGCGCGAAGCGCTCGCCGCCATCCAGCAATACAAGCCCGACCTGGTGTTCCTCGACATCCAGATGCCCGGCATGTCCGGATTCGAGGTGCTGGCACGGCTGCCGCAGGAGTCGCTCCCGGTTGTGGTATTCGTCACCGCCTACGATCAGTACGCCATCCAGGCGTTCGAGGCACGCGCGATCGACTACCTGTTGAAGCCGATCGACGATGTACGCTTCGCCGCCGCCCTGACGCGCGTGCGCGAGCACGTGCGCGCCCGGAGCGCCGCGGACCAGCGCGACCGGCTCCTGCACATCATTGCCGAGATCACCGGCTGCGGGGAGCTGGCGCTCGACGAGCTGCTCGCCCACGGCCGCAAGGCGATCGAGGGGCGCCGCCCGGAGGTGCTGCCGATCCGCCAGGGCCGCGAGACGCTGCGCGTCCCGGTGGCCTCGATCGAGTGGATCGACGCTGCCGGGGATTACATGTGCATCCATGCCGGCGGTGACACGCATATCCTGCGCGGCACGATGAAGGAGCTCGAGGAGATCCTCGACCCGAAGCTCTTCCAGCGCGTGCACCGCTCCACCATCGTCAACCTGCGCCTGGTGAGAAGCCTGCGCGCCCATATGAACGGGGAATATTTCCTCACGCTCGAGGGCGGGCACGAGCTGAAGCTCTCGCGCACCTACCGTGACAAGGTCGAGTACTTCCTGAGCGGATCGGGCAACTAGGCAGCGTGATGCAGTTCGCGCTGCTGCGCCGTCGCTGTGGAAACTGTGACTCCCGTCACGAACGCGCAGACCCCTGCTTCGATCTGTGAGCCATCGCGAAGCCCCGCGGAGCGCGCGTTGCTTAGATGCGTCGTTATATGGAAGCTGCGTCTCGCCCCCCGCTGGAGCTGCTCCCCGATCTGCCGGTCGACGAGCCGCTGGATGTCGCCGCCGTGCCCGGAGCGGCGTCCTCGGCAGCGCCGCCCAACGCCGCGGCCCCGGCGCCTGCGCATCCCGTGGCGGGCGGCAAGGACCCCGAGCAGCCCGGCCTCAATTTCGTCGATCCCGAGTTGTACCTCGCGGACGGACAGAAGCCGAGCGCGGTCCCCGTGGTTGACGCGACGAGCGTCCCCCTCAAGGCGGCCGACCCCGCGCAAGAGCTGGAGCTCGAAGACCCGGTCGTGGATGACCTGCTGACTTCGCCGCCGCCGCGCGCCGCAGCCGCGCGTTCCTCCGCGACGGCAGCGAGCGCGCCAATCGAGCGGACACCGGCCGCGATCAGCTCGGCCCCGAGCGAGGCCTCGATGCGCACGACGGCCCGGGTACCGATCGCGCGTACCGCCTCCCTGGCCGCTGCCGCGAGCAAGATCGCCGCCGCGAGCGCTGCGAGGGGGCGATCGGCGCCGAAGGTGGCCTCCGCACCGCAGCCCTTCACGACCCCGATGCCATCCTCGTCGGCGAGCCCGGCAGGAGCTTCCAAGCCGCCCGCGGCGTCGCCGGCAACGCCGAAAGTCGAGGCACCGAGTCTTGCCAGCTGGGCCAATGCTCGCGCCGCGGCAGCGGCACCGAAGGTGAATGCGGGCCCGCCTGTACCCAACATCGTGGCACCCCCATCCACCGGGGCCGCTACCAAAGCCGCGACACCCGTGCCGCTTGCGCGGCCGGTGACCTCCACCCGGGTGGGGCCAGTACCGACCCCTGCTGTTGCACCCGCGCAGGCCTCAGCGGTGCCGGCCGCCCCGCCGATGGATCGCGACTTCATCGCCCGCAACCAGGTGGTGGAGCGCTACCTCTCGGGCCGGCTGCCGCTCAAGGGCGCGACAGACTTCGAGCACTTCTGCCACGACCATCCTGAGCTGCTCGATGAGATCGGTCTTCCCGAGAGGGTGAACGCCGGCGTGCGGCTGCTCGAGGCGAGTGGCAAGCCCGAGCCGTGGCAGGAGGCTGCACGCCCCGCGTGGCAGAGGCCGCAGGTCACCCTGGCACTGGCGGCGGCGGTGGCGATCCTGGCGGTAGCGCTGGCGGTCGTCGCCAGCGGCAGCGTCAACAAGAGCCATCACATCGCCGACCTGCAGAAGCAATCCCACGAGCGGGCACTCGATCCCGCCACCAGCCGGCGCGAGATCCGCCTGCTGCCGAGCCGCAGCGGCGCCTCCAACTCACCCGCGATCACCATCGGCGGCGCCGCCGGCAGCGCACAGCTGGCGGATTTGAAGATCGACGAGTCGCGCTCGCCGTACCACGCGTTCCGCGTGACCATCGATCGCATCGATCAAGGGCGCGTGGCCGTCATCAGCAACCTGGGGAAAGATTCCAACGGGCATCTGCGCATTGCGCTCAACAGCTCCGCGCTCGGCCCCGGCAATTATCAGCTCACCCTCGAAGGTCTCGATTGGCGCGGCGAGCCTCAGCCGGACTCCTGGGTCACGATCGGCATACAGCACTGAAGGCGCCGCAGCTCACGCCCGCAGCGTGGTGAGCGGCGGCTGATTCACCACGCTGCGCGTGGCGAGCCACCCTCCCGTTGCCACCAGCAACGCGCCGCCCACGACTCCCTCGACCCACGGCAGAAACTCGAAGGTGTAGCGCAGATCCAGCCAGTGCGTGGTGAGGAAGTAAGCACCCACTGCCGCCCCCGTTGCGGCGATGAGTCCCGAGAGGGTGCCGAGGGTGGCGAACTCCGCGAGCACTCCCTGCACCACGGTCGCACGGCTCGCGCCCAGAGTGCGCAGCATGGCGCTTTCGTAGCGCCGCTCATCGCGGCTCGACTGCACCGCGGCGAGCAACACCGTGAGTCCCGCAAACAGCGTAAACACGAACACGCTCTGCACGGCGAGGGCGGCCTTGTCGAGCACGGCGCGCACCTGCGTGAGCAGCTCATCGATGTCGAAGATCGATACGCTGGGGAAGCGATGCGCGAGTGCAGCCAGCGAGCCGGCAGAGCCGGGGGTGAAGTAGGCGCTCGTCATGTAGGTCCCGGCAGTGCCCTCCAGCACCCCGGGGGCGAACACGATGAAGAAGTTCGGCTGGAAAGTGTCCCACTTCACCTTACGGATGCTCGCCACCGTCACCTCGCGCGTCTCACCGGCGATGTCGAAGGTCAGCTGGTCGCCCACCCGTACCCCGAGCGACTCCTGGAATTCGCTGGCAAGCGACACGAGCGGCTTGCCGACATCCGCCGCGCCCCACCAGCTGCCGGCGATGATGCGGTTGTCAGGCCCGAGCTCGGATGCCCAGGTGAGGTTCTGCTCGCGGGTCGCGAAATTCTCCTCGCCGGTGCGAGCGTTGTGCGCGCTCTCGACCGCGCGCCCGTTGATGCCGGTCAGGCGGCCGCGGATCATCGGCAGTACGCGCGTGGTGCGCGCGCCCTGCGCCTGTAGAAACTGCACGAACTCGGCGCGCGACTGCGGCGGGATGTTGACGAAGAAGTAGTTGGGCAGATTCGGCGGCAGCGTGCGCTGCCAGTCGCCGTTCAGGTCATCGCGCAGGATCGACAGCAGCAGCAGCACCATGATCCCAGTACCGAAGGCGACCAGCTGCACGACGCTCTCGGCGCGCCGCCGGCTCAGGTTCGCCACGCCGAAGCGCCAGGCCACGCCCACCCGCGCACGCAGCCGACCGGCGAGGGCGACGAGCATGAGACCGGCGAGCGTGAGCGCCAGCAGAAAAGCGGCCAGCCCCGCCGTGCAGTACCAGAACAGTTTCGCCTCCGGCACGACCGAGTAGATGAGCAGCAGCACCACCGCGACCGCAGGCCCGAAGGCCAGCAACACCAGCGGCGGCGGCGGCCCGACGTCGCGGCGCAGGACCCGCAGCGCCGGCACGCGCGACAGTTGCAGGAGCGGGGGCAGAGCGAACCCGGCGAGCACCACGATCGCGGTCGCAAAGCCGATGGCGAGCGGCGCGAGGTTCGCCGCCGGCAGCTCGGTTACGCTCAGGAGCCCGCGAATGGTGCGCAGCAGCCATTCCTGGGCGAGAAATCCGAGCGCCGCGCCGGCAGCCGCGGCGACGAGCGCGAGTGCGAGCAGTTGCAGCACCGACGTCGCCAGGGTGAAAGCACGCGTTGCACCGAGCGTTTTCAGCAGCGCCACGGTGTCGAGGTGGCGGTGGACATAGCGCCGCGCGGCCATGGCTACCGCGATCGCGCACAGCAGCACGCTCACCAGGCTGGCAAGACTCAGGAAGCGACCGGCGCGGTCGACGGCGTTGCGGATCTGGGGGCTCGCGTCGGTGATATCGCGCAGCCGCTCGCCGGGGCGCTTGTGGGCAAGCAGCCAGACCTTGAAGGCATCGATGCGCGAGCGATCTCCGGCAAAGAGTGCACCGTAGCTGACACGGCTGCCGGGTTGGATCAGGCGCGTGGCCGGCAGATCGGCCGCATTCATGATCAGACTCGGCGCAAGGTCAGCGAAAGTGCCGCCCTGATCGGGCCGCGAGATCAACACGCGCGCGACACGGAAATTCGCCGCCCCGATGGACAGCTGCGAACCTACCCGGCCGCCGACCGCCGCCAGCAGCTTCGAGTCCGGCCACACCTCCCCCGCGGCGGGAATGCCCGCGGCCGCGGCGCCCTTCGCGAACGGCTCGGCGGCGACCAGCACTCGTCCGCGCAGGGGATAGCCCTCACTCACCGCGGCGACGTTAGTCAGCTGGCTGGCGTCGCCGTTGAACACCACCGAGAGCAGATGGGTGCTGCGCGCGCCACGCAGCCCTCGCTGCGCGGCTTCAGTGAAGTACTGATCTGCCAGTGGCTGCGGTGAACCAAGTCGGATGTCTGCGGCCAGCACCTCGTTGGCCTGCAGTGCGACGGCCGCGCTGATACGGCTGACGAGAAAGCCGACGCCGGTGAGCGCGGCGACCGCGACGGTCAGCGCCAACAGCAGCACCCCCAGCTCCCCCGAGCGCCATTCGCGCGCCAGCGTGCGCAGCGCAAGCCGCAGCGCTCTCATAGCGCGCGCCCGGCTTCCATCCGCACCACCCGCGCACACCGCGCCGCGAGCTCGCGGTCGTGCGTCACCAGGACCAGCGTCGTGTGCGCACTGGCGTTCAGCTCGAACAGCAGCTCCCCGACCCGCGCACCGGTGGCGGTGTCGAGGTTGCCGGTGGGCTCGTCCGCAAACAGCACTGCCGGCCGCGTGACGAACGCACGGGCGATCGCCACGCGCTGCTGCTCGCCGCCGGAAAGCTGGCGCGGATAGTGGCCGGTGCGTTCCCGCAGGCCGACGCCTGCCAGTGTTTCCGCGGCCGTGCGGCGTGCGTCCGTGCGGCCCGCCAGCTCGAGCGGCAGCATCACGTTCTCGAGCGCAGTGAGCGCTGCCAGCAGATGAAAGGACTGGAACACGAAGCCGACACGCTGGGCGCGCAGGCGCGCGCGTCCGTCCTCGTCGAGCTGCGTGAGATCCTGACCCTCGAGCAGCACGCGCCCGCGAGTCGGCAGGTCAAGCCCGGCCAGCAGCGCGAGCAGCGTGGATTTTCCGGCCCCGGAAGGGCCGGTCACCGCCACGGATTCACCGCCGTCGATGACGAGCGAGACGTCATCGACAATGGTCAGAGAACCTTCCGGGCTGCTAACCTCCTTCGAGAGGTTTTCGGCCTTGAGAACTTGGCTGCGGGTCATCGGCGCCTGGGCGCTGGGCGTGGGGTTGGTATTCATCGCGCTCCAGAACGCGGTGGCCTCCGGCCGTACGATCCTTGTATTCGGTGACAGCCTGAGCGCCGCCTACGGAATCCGGCCGGAGCAGGGTTGGGTCGCGCTACTCACGCAGCGCCTACAGATACAAGGGTACGGGTACCAGATCGTCAACGCCAGCGTGAGTGGGGAGACCAGCAGTGGCGGTCTCGAGCGCCTGCCACGGGCGCTGCAGCTGCACCGGCCGACGCTGGTGATTCTGGAGCTCGGTGCCAACGACGGGCTGCGCGGCCTGCCGGTGAGCGCGACGCGCGAGAACCTCGCCGCCATGGTGCAGCTGTCAGAGGCGTCCGGAGCGCGCGTGCTGCTGGTCGGCCTGCGCATCCCCCCCAACTACGGTGAGCGCTACACGCAGCAGTTCGCGAGCATATTCCCCGAGCTCGCAAATCAATATCATCTGCCGCTGGTGCCGTTCCTGCTCGAGAAGGTGGCCCTGGATCCGGCCCGCATGCAGCCGGACGGCCTGCACCCCAATGCCGCGGGTGAGCCACCGATTCTCGATACACTCTGGCCGTACCTGAAGCCACTGCTCCAGAACAATCCGCAGAACGGGGGGCGCTGATGGACAAAATCTGGCTCAAGTCGTACCCGCCGCACGTGCCAGCGGAAATCGATCCGACGCGGCTGCGCTCGCTCAAGGAACTGCTGGAAAAGGCTTGCGCCGCGCACGCCGAGCGCGTGGCTTACGTGCAGATGGGCGCGCAGATCACTTACCGCCAGCTCGATGCGCTCTCGCGCGCCTTCGCCGCCTGGCTGCAGCACGCCGGTTTCAAGAAGGGCGATCGCCTCGCCATCATGCTGCCGAACATGCTGCAGTATCCGATTGCCCTGTTCGGCGCACTACGCGCCGGCCTGATCGTCGTCAACACCAACCCGCTGTACACCGCACCCGAACTCGAGCACCAGCTCGTGGACTCCGGTGCCACGGCAATAGTGGTGTTCGAGAACTTTGCGCACGTGCTGGAGAAGGTGCTCCCGCGCAGCAGCCTGAAGAAGGTGCTGGTGACCGCCGTCGGGGACTTCCTCGGGTTTCCCAAGTCGCACATCGTGAACTTCGTGGTACGGCACGTACACAAGCGCGTGCCCGCCTGGAACATCCCGGGCGCAGTGTCATTCAAGGCTGCGGTCGCGCAGGGGCAGGGACTGCCGCTGGCGCCGGTCGACGTCGGCGCGGACGACCTCGCCTTCCTGCAATACACCGGCGGCACCACCGGGGTCGCCAAGGGCGCCATGCTCTCGCACGGCAATGTGAGCACCAACGTGCTGCAGGCACAAGCCTGGCTCGGCGGGCAGTTCAATGATGTTGCCGGCGTGCTGATCACCGCAATCCCGCTGTATCACATCTTTGCGCTGTCGGCGAACTGCCTGCTGTTCGCGCGGCTGGGATGGAAGAACGTGCTGATCATCAATCCGCGCGACCTTCCGGCGATGATCGCCGATATGAGGAAGTACCCCTGCAACTACCTGAGCGGCGTCAACACGCTGTTCAACGCGATGCTGCACGCGCCGGGGTTCGATCAGATCGACTTCAGCGGGCTGCGAATCACCCTCGGCGGCGGCATGGCCGTGCAGGCCACCGTCGCGGAGCGCTGGCAGAAGGCGACCGGATGCGTGTTGACCCAGGCCTGGGGCCTGACCGAGACCTCACCGGCGGCGTGCATCAACCCGAACAACGCGCCGTTCAACGGCTCGATCGGCTTGCCGATTTCCTCCACGGAGATCTCGATCAGGGACGATGCCGGCAACGAACTGCCGCTCGGGCAGATCGGCGAGATCTGCGTGCGCGGCCCGCAGGTGATGCGCGGCTACTGGAATCGCCCGGATGAGACCGCGAAAGTGATGCTGCCGGGGGGCTGGCTGCGCACCGGCGATGTTGGCCGCATGGACGAGCGGGGATTCGTGTACATCGAGGATCGCAAGAAGGACATGATCCTGGTGTCGGGCTTCAACGTGTACCCGAACGAAGTGGAAGCCGCCGCCGTCACCTGTCCGGGCATCCTCGAGGCCGCCGCAGTCGCGCAACCCGATGAGCGCTCCGGTGAAGTCGTGGCGCTATTCGTAGTACGCAAGGATCCGGCGCTCACCGAAAAGGAAGTCATCGACTGCTGCCGCCAATCCCTGGCCGCCTACAAGATCCCGAAGCACGTGTACTTCAGGACCGAACTGCCGAAGTCCAACGTGGGGAAGATATTAAGGAAGGCATTGAGAGAGGAATTGGCAAGATCCTAAACGGCGCGACTGTCTACCATCGACCGGCGAGGTTGTTTCGTCGCTACGTACGCGTATGTATGTATGCCCGCCCGCACGGTTCCGTTCACTCGTCTGCGAGACGATCGCCGCGCGCGCCGCGATTCGAGCCAATCGTTTACTGTCCTCAGGAACGTCCGCCCCTGTACTTGAGTGAATGTCTGGAACTCCCGGATGTGCTTGCGTGGAAGATCCGGCACTTCAGCGAATCGTTCGATCAGTGGCGGAAGGTTTCGAGTGGCGCTCACATTCTGGCCCACTGTTTCTAGGAGCGTCGACAGTGCCCGCGCTGCATGTTGAAGGACTAACGGATCTCGTGCAGAGATCACCGCGACGTCACTCGCCGGTTTGTATAGAGTCCTACCACAGGGAACAATGAGCCGCACCGCCTTAAGGCTTTGCGCGACATCTGATGTGCGTTCTCTGACCTTCTGAAGGCGGATCAAGGCTTCCACGCTTGGCGCGGGCCCTCGGAGAGGCACGGATTTCGGTGTTCCCCTGGTATTCAGGTAACGCCGGTCGCGGTGCCAGGCGTCCAATACAAGGGCGGCGGTTGTGAGACCACCGCATTCACCCTGCTTGCTCAAGGTAGATCGGCTCTCTGCGCGCTTTAGGCATCGGACACACACCGGTAGTAGGTCCTTCGCTCTAACGCCCCCCCTTAACATGAGTTCGAAGATGGCAACGAGCGCGTTGGAGTAATCAAGTTCAAGCCGTTTCGACAGTCTATTAATCATGCTGAGCCCTTTGCTCAATAAACGTACCGTAGTCACCGGGGGCGTTGACTTCTCTTGGCTCTATTCTCGGCGAGCAGGATTGTGACCGAAAACGAATACGCGGGACGCCTTCTGCTTCGTGGTACGGACACTTGAGTCCCAAGCGAACGGGCGAGACCGTTGAGCATTGATTGCGCGCTGGAGGTGCAGCGATCCCGAATAATCGACAAGTCGACTTCGGTTGCCGCGGGAAGGTTCAATCGATGAATTGACGACGCCGGATTTGGCCCTGCCTTTTTAGACGCTATCCTAAGCCCGTCAACTAACGCTGGGAGCACGGGCGAGAGAAAGGCGAAATCGTGGCGCTGGCGAAGATGGAGCGAACTCTGCAGCTGAACGCTGTCATCGCTGTCGCTGACAACGCCAATGCGGCGCAGCTCATCAAGAACCGCTCGGTGTGGCACGTCACCACCGTGTTTTCTCACCAGCCGAGCGAACGATCCTCTTTGACCAGAAATCCGTAAAGGCTTGGGGTAACCGGAGCGCTCAACAAATTCTCGATCGGTGCGCCAACCGTCGATCACTTTTTCTACTGCGGTTTGACCATGGCGTGCGGAGACAAAAACGTTGCTCCGCAGCAACCGTTTCACGTCCGCGCGCGTCAGGCCAGTCTGGGCCGCCACGCGTGAGTGGTTCACCCTTCCGTTCCCAAGTCTAGAAATGTCAGCGGCTGCCTGAACGAATGCAGACCGAACCAGTTCGCCAAATCGTTTAGGGGTCATTCCGCGAGGCAAGAGCACCAAGGCGAGCTCTGTGAGTAGCTCCTGTAATACTGCAGCGCCTCGCATCGATGTTGGGCTTGGATGTACCGGGTTTCTTCTGCGGTGCGATTGATCCTTAGTCATCTAAGCGATTGGTGTGAAGTCGCCCGCGTCCCGGACTGCCCGGTGGAGTTCAGTTCAGGCTCGGAAGCCAAGACGGCCGTCCCGAATCATGGGCCGTAGCGTGAGCAATAATCCAGGAGGAATTTGAGGGGCGTTTGTCAAAAAACGCCTCTCAAAAGAATCCAGGGGGCTTACCCCTGGGGGTAGCCGCTAAGACGCCTCGCGTTGTTGTGCGCGGTTGGTACCGACGCTATGAGCTGCCACCGCCACTGATGCCGCTTGTTGCCGCACCACCGCCGCTGATACCGCTCTTAGCCGCACCACCGCCGCTGATGCCGCTTGTAGCCGCGCCACCACCGCTGATACCGCTCTTGGCCGCGCCGCCGCCGCTGATGCCGCTTGTAGCCGCACCACCGCCGCTGATGCCGCTCTTAGCCGCGCCACCGCCGCTGATGCCGCTCCTTCCGATGCCGCCACCGCTGATCCCGTTCATTCGGAGGCCGCCACCGCTAATGCCCCGCATTCCCGCAGCACCGCCGTGTGGTCCGGCGCTGCTAACCGCGGCGTAGCCGACCGCTGTTGCTGCAACCAGAGCTGCGGCTACCACACGTGTTGAGTTCTTCATCGATTGTCTCCCCGTCGAAGCTATTTACTTTTGCGACCTATTCCCGCAAGAACATCAATCTCTTCTACTGCTGACTGCGGACGAGCGGTCTTCTCGCTGGCCGTATCTGTATGTTGCACATCGCGTGTCTCGTCGTGGGATTCATCCTCGAAGAAATAGACCCCGACGCCGTATCGCTTTCCAGACTCGCTCCGCTCTTTTGCTGCCAACTGCGTAAGAAAGGTGTCCAACTCTGTAAGCAGCTCTTGCCCTCTCTCGCCGGCAAGAGCTAAGAATTTGTCGCGACCGGTTTCCGAAATCAGTTCGTCGGAAACCACGGTACGCTCGAAGTACACCGGTTCCGGACTCTCCCTGAGCAGGTTGTGCACAAAGTTCGCACTCACAACCGCAAGAAATCGCCCCATCCGCTCAATTCGCTTTACGTCAGCGCCTTTGGGTACGTAGGCCCTTGATAAGCAGCGAACAGTAGTACCGTCGATTACCTCAACCGATCCAGCGGCCACCAGCTCGTCTAGAACCGCTTCTGCGTCGGCGCCGGGGCACGAAGCCGCAATCAGCTCGCGAAAGCTGCGTCGCGGAGAACCCGATGCGGGGACCAAATCCAATTCCAGCGCCAGCCCATATGCTCCGGAAAAACCCGAGTGTGTGTGCCACACCGTCAGAAGGTTTGTTATCTGATCCAGACCGACCGCACCCCTCAAGCTGTGGGGCGCACCAGCGCGTGTCGCCTCGCGTAATGCCGCTACATCAGACTTGGCTAAGCCAGCGACCACCGCGAGACGTGCATCTGTTGTGGGTCGCTTCTGATCTAACAAGCGCGCTTCCAACGCCTGGATGTACGTGCGACGCACGACGCCGGCAATCTCGCTGGCGGAGATTCCATATTCGAATGCGACACGCATGAGCGGGCGCACCAGCGCGGCGAACACGCTCAAGACCGCTTCTTTTTCCCCCGAGGATTTGTTCATTAGTTCAGTCGTTGTTGTGACATAACTCTAGGCAGTTCATGAGGTTATGTCAATTAACTATATATGACCGCCCACTGGTTGGGCAGCCGCAGAATCCGAAAAAGACCATATGAAACCGGCGGTTACACCAGACTTGGTGCCTTAATTCCGCCTAAGCGTCTTCCTGATTACGCGCACTAGGCAGCCGTGCGTGACCTAGGAGAGCGTGAGCTCAGGTCCTCTCGCCGGGATCGAATAGGCGCCGATGCTCGAGAATCGCGTAGCGGTCGGTCATGCCTGCGATGTAGTCGGCCACCGCGCGTGCGCGGCCGTCTG
>DASZHQ010000125.1:0-3027 GCA_035937715.1 Steroidobacteraceae bacterium
ATTGTCAATCGCCTTGCCCGGGCGGCGCTGCTCGCCTCGCGCGCCGCCTGGGTGCACCGCCGGCTCGATCACGAGCGCATGGGCGAGGCGGCGCGGGCCCTGGAGGGAGAACATGACTTCAGCGCGTTCCGCGCCGCCGAGTGTCAGGCCCGCTCGCCGATCCGGCGCATGGAGCGCATCAGCGTCGAGCGCCGCGGCGACTTCGTGCTCATAGAGGCCACGGCCAACGCGTTTCTGCACCACATGATGCGTAACATCGCCGGGCTCCTGATCGCCATCGGTAAGGCGGAGGCGCCCACATCCTGGGCCGAGGAGGTGCTCGAGGGGCGCGATCGCACCCGCAACGCCGCCACGGCCCCCGCCGCGGGGCTGTACCTGCTGTCGGTGCGCTACCCGGCGGCGTTCGCTTTACCCGCCGCGCCGGCCCAGGAGGTGTTCCCGGCCTGATCGGCTATGATCTTCGCACCCTACACGAGCCGCGCGGGTGCGCCGGATGTCCTGGTTCGAGAAGATCATGCCTTCGCGCATCAAGACCGAGCGGCGCACGCGCTCGGTGCCCGAGGGGCTGTGGATCAAGTGCCCGGCGTGTGATGCCGTGCTGTACCGCGCCGAGCTCGAGCGCAATCTCTATGTCTGCCCCAAGTGCAGCCACCACATGCGCATGGGCGCGCGCGAGCGACTGGAGCGCTTCCTCGACCCGGGCTCGGGCGAGGAGCTCGGCGCGGGGATCGCGCCGGAGGATCCGCTGAAGTTCCGTGACAGCAAGCGCTACCGCGACCGCCTCGTGCAGGCGCAAAAGGCGACCGGAGAGAAGGATGCGCTCGTGGTGCTGTGGGGCACATTGCATGCACTGCCGATCGTGGCGGCCGCCTTCGAATTCCAGTTTCTCGGCGGCTCGATGGGCTCGGTGGTCGGTGAGCGCTTCAAGCGCGGCGTCGACTACTGCATCCAGGAGCGCCGTCCCCTGGTGTGCTTCTCGGCCAGCGGTGGCGCGCGCATGCAGGAGGGGCTGTACTCGCTGCTGCAGATGGCGAAGACCGCGGCGGCGCTCTCGCGGTTGGCACAGGCGCATCTGCCGTTCATCTCGGTGATGACCGACCCGACCACCGGAGGGGTGTCAGCGAGCCTGGCGCTGCTCGGGGACCTGAATCTCGCCGAGCCGCGGGCGCTCATCGGGTTCGCGGGGCCACGGGTCATCCAGCAGACCGTGCGCGAGACGCTGCCCGAGGGCTTCCAGCGCAGCGAGTTCCTGCTCGATCACGGGGCGATCGACATGATCGTCGACCGCCGCGACATGCGCGACCGGATCGCAGCGCTGCTGCGGCTGCTGCTGAAGCTGCCGGTCGCTGCCGCCTGAACGCGCCTCGTTCGCGCCCGCCGATGCGCACGCTCGCGGAGTGGCTCACGCTGCAGGAGTCGGTGCATCCGAAGAGCATCGACATGGGGCTGGAGCGGGTGGGCACGGTAGCGCGCACGCTCGGGGTCAGCGAGCCGGATTTTGCCGCCATCACCGTGGGAGGCACGAACGGCAAGGGCTCGACGGCGGCGCACCTGGAGGCGATGCTCGGCTCACTCGGCGCCTCGACCGGCCTGTTCACCTCCCCGCACCTCATCCGCTACAACGAGCGCATCCGCGTCGACGGCAGCGAGGTCGGCGATGCCGAGCTGATCGCGGCGTTCGAGCGCATCGAGCGCGCGCGCGCGGACACCACGCTCACTTTTTTCGAGTACAACACGCTGGCGGCGCTGCTCGTGTTTGCCCACCGCCGCGTCGATGTCGCGGTGCTCGAGGTGGGCCTGGGCGGCAGACTCGACGCCACCAACCTGCTCGCCGCCGATGTGGCGGTCCTCGCCTCGGTCGGTCTCGATCATCGCGACTACCTCGGTGATACCCTGGAGATGATCGGCGCCGAGAAGGCCGGCATCTTCCGCCGCGACCGCCCGGCGGTGCTCGGCACCCCGCAAATGCCCGACAGCGTGTTCAGCGCGCTCGCCGCGGTCGGAGCGCGCCCCGTGGTGGCCGAGCGCGACTTCAGCTGGCGCGTGCACGCGGCGGGCTGGGATTACGACGGCCTGCGGGTTGCGCTGCGCAACCTGGCGCCCTCGGCGCTGGCCGGTTCCATCCAGTATCGCAACGCCGCCACCGCGCTCGCCGCGGTGGAGGCGCTCTACGGCGGCGATGCTCCGCGCGCGCCGGTGCGCGCGCTACGCGGGCGGCTCGCTGCGCCCGA
Source organism: Steroidobacteraceae bacterium (assembly GCA_035937715.1). Lineage (GTDB taxonomy): Bacteria > Pseudomonadota > Gammaproteobacteria > Steroidobacterales > Steroidobacteraceae > 13-2-20CM-66-19. The sequence continues at coordinate 2,232 of DASZHQ010000125.1, forward strand.
TGAGCATTCGCTCGGGGCGGCGCTCGCGCGTGTGCGGCTTCCGGGCCGCTTCCAGGTCGTGCCGGGCGAAGTGGAGTGGATACTCGACATCGCGCACAACGAGCCTGCCGCGCTCACTCTCGCCGGGCAACTGCGCGAGCGACCCCTGCCTCGCCCGAGCGCGCTGCCGCGCGCTGCGGGGCGCACCTTCGCGGTGATCGGGGTACTCGCTGACAAGGATGCCGCGGCCATCGCCGCAGCACTTTCCCCGCTCATCGACCGCTGGATCGTGTGTGCGCTGCCCGGTCCGCGCGGCACGAGCGCAGCGCAGCTGGCGCAGCGCCTCGCGCTGCCGGTGCGCATCGTGCAACTGGCGCAGTCGGTGAGCGCGGGCTGCGAGGCGGCGCGGGCCGCAGCCACTGCCGGCGACCGCGTCGTCGTGTGTGGCTCCCTCCATACGGTCGGGCCGGCGTTGCAGTGGCTTGGGCTATACTAGCTAGGCGCGGCTGCGCGCTACGGTGGCCGGCGGCGCGGCGCGGTGTCCGCCGCGCTTGGCTTTCGCGGTTTCGCCCCCACGCTGGGTGGTCAAGGTGAAAGAACGGCTGACGGGCGCGATCATCCTCGTGGCCCTGATCGTGTTGTGGGTCCCCGAGCTGTTGACAGGACCGATTCGGTCCGCACCACGGGCCGCGGCGCCGACGCCACCCGCAGGGGAGCCGCCATTACGCTCCTACACCATCAATCTCACGGACGATGCGCATGCGCGCCCGGCGGCGGTGCACCCGAGCGGACCCGAGCCGCCGGCCCCGCTGGCTGC
>DASZHQ010000126.1:0-6526 GCA_035937715.1 Steroidobacteraceae bacterium
GACGCCTGCCGCGGCGGACGCATCCACCGACTGCCACAGCGTGCGGCCGAAGCGCGTCTCGCCGCCCTCCCAGAGCGCGCCGCCGACCTCAAAGCCGATGAGCCCGTAGAACAGCGCGTTCTGATAACGGCGGTTCCAGATACCGCCGTCGTCGTAGCTCCACTCGTGGTCGATGCCGAAGGGACCGCCGCCGGCGAAGCAGGCCGGGGCGCATCCGAGCAGCAGCAGGACGAGCAGCCCGAAGGGTGCGGCGAGCGGCGGGCGCTTGCGGCCGCTGCGGCAGGGGGTGGCTGGAGCTCGCATGGCGATCGCAGGATATAAGGCTCTTGCCCGAGGCAGACTTACTTAAGCGCACAATCGATGGGATCCGCAAGCGGGAGGATGTCCGCTCTGGTTCGAAGGCGGGCTGTATCTGCCCGTCTATACGCGGCGCAGCGATGGCGCTCTCCTGTTCGAGAGCCTCAAGGTCCGCGCCCTGTAGAGCGTCGCTCCCGATTTGCCCCCACCCTGCAGCGCCGCTATCCTCCCCCTCCGGTCAACAGGTTAGCCTCACTTGCACCACGGTCTTCGCCCCAATCGCCTGGTCGCCTTCGTCGCGACCTGTGCACTGATCGCCTGTGCCGCCGTATATGCGGCGCACGGGCATGGCGAGGGCGGGCATGAGCACTCTCATTGCGATCTGTGCGTGCACTTCGGCGGCAACGCGGGCTCGCCGGCGCACGCAACCGTGGTCGGAAAGCCCGTGCTGGTGGTGCGTGTTGATCCGCCGCGCCGGCAAGTCGTCCTGCCCACGCGCTCACCGGTGGGCCATCACCTGCCTCGAGGCCCGCCCGCCAGCCTCACCTTGATCTGACCGTCGGCCGGCCCGCCGCCTTCGATGGTGCGCGGCGCCGCGCCCAGCCGGCTTTGCCGGCCGTCACCTATTTCAAGGAATCGATCGATGCTTACAGTTCGTGTCTTCGGCGCGCGCGCACGGGTCGCGGCGCCGCTTCTGTGCCTGGCAACGGCCGCGCTCGCGCAGGTGGCCGAGCAGCCGGGCTCGGGGCTGCCCACCATCGTCGTCACCGCCCAGCATCTGAATGAGGAGCGCGCGCGAATCGAGCCTTCGACGGGTGCCTCCACCTATACATTCGACGCCGAAGCCATCCAGGCGGCGCCGGGGGGCGACAACGTGCAGCTCAACCAGGTCATGCTGCAGGTGCCCGATGCTGCACAGGACTCCTTTGGGCAGCTGCACATCCGCGGTGATCACAACGGCCTGCAGTTCCGCCTGAACGGCGTCATTCTGCCGGATGGCATCAGCTTCTTCGGCCAGACGCTGCCGCCGCGCATGATCTCGACGTTCAAGCTGATCACCGGAAGCCTGCCGTCGGAGTACGGACTGCGCAGCGCCGGCATCATCGACCTGACGACCAAGAGCGGCGCGCTGCACCCGGGCGGCGCCGTGACGCTGTACGGCGGAAGCCATGGCGCCATAGAGCCGAGCGTTTTCTACGGCGGGAGCAGCGGCTCGAATACCTACTTCGTCACCGGCGACTTCATCCGCAACAACCTCGGGATCGAGTCCCCGGACGGCAGCTCCAACCCGATCCACGACCATACGCGGCAGATCCATGGCTTCGGCTACTTCGAGCGTCTGCTGGACGAGGGCAACCGCATCTCGCTGCTGTGGGGAAGCTCGGACGATCGGTTCCAGATCCCCAACCGCGCCGGTGTAGCGGCCTCGCAGATCGGGCCGCCGGGACTGGCCGTCGCCGGCACGGTGAACAACGCCTGCCAGACGGGCAGTGCGGGCGTGATCACCGACTTCCTCAGCAATTGCCTGGATGAGAACCAGCGCGAGATCACGCACTTCGGTGCGCTGAGCGTGCAGCACTCGCAGGACAAGCTGAGCGTGCAGGGCTCGCTCATCGCGCGCTACTCCACCCTGAACTTCTCGCCCGATCCCAACCTGGGGGATCTGCTCTTCAACGGAATCTCCCAGCAGGCCTACAAGAGGGACGTGGCCTACGCCCTGCAGGGCGACGCCGCCTACAAGCTGAACGAAACTCACACGCTGCGCGCGGGGGTGTACGCGCAGACGGACCGGCTCACGAGCAATACCACCTCGCAGGTGCTGCCGGCGGCGTGCACCGGCTCGGGCACGCAGCAGGATCCCTACGTATGCTCCCCTTACAACGGTACGGTGGGCGATCCCCTCTACAACCCACTGTACGCTCAGCCGCTCACGGTGATTGACGACTTGAGCCAGACGCAGTGGATCGAGAGCGTCTACCTTCAGGACGAATGGCTCATCCTCCCCGTGCTGACCGTCAACTACGGGGTGCGCTTCGATCATTATTCGGCGTTCACCAGCGGCAGCCAGGTGGAGCCGCGCGTCAATTTCGTGTGGCAGCCGAGGTCCGGCACGACGCTGCATGCGGGCTACTCGCGCTTCTTCTCGCCCCCGCCGTTCGAGCTGGTCGGCAGCACCACCATCAGCAAGTTCCTGAACACGACCCAGATATCGGCGCTCGCGATCGCCGACCCGGTCAAGGCCGAGAAATCCAACTACTACGACGTCGGGCTCGAGCAGCGCGTGCTCACGGGGCTGACCCTCGGGGTGGACAGCTACTACAAGCAGGCCACCGATCTCATCGACGAGGGACAATTCGGGGCCCCGATCATCCTGACACCATTCAACTACCGCTACGGCCAGGTGTACGGCGTGGAATTCACCGGCAGCTACAACGTCAGCCACTTCCAGGCCTACGGCAACCTTGCCTTGCAGCGCGCGATCGGCAAACACTTCGAATCGAGCCAGTTCAACTTCAGCCCCAGCAATCTGGCCTACGTCGCCGACCACTACATCCATCTCGATCACGAGCAGGAGATGACCATTTCCGGCGGCGCCGCCTACACGTGGCGGGGCACTCGCCTCAGCGGCGACCTGCTGGTCGGCTCGGGCCTGCGTGCCAGCCTGGTGCTCCCGGACGGCAGCGTCATCCCCAACGGCGCGCATCTGCCCTACTACCGGCAGGTCAATCTCGGGGTGAGCCACTCGTTCGAGAAAGACGGCATCCAGGGCCTGTCGGCACGCTTCGACGTGATCAACGCCTTCGATCAGAAGTACCAGATCCGCAACGGCACCGGCGTGGGCGTGGGCGCCCCGCAATATGGCCCGCGGCGAGGTTTGTTCGTCGGCGTGACGCAGGCCTTCTGAAGGAGCTGCGCCTACAGGCTCGCCAGCCGCCGCATGACGCGATCGGCAAGATCGTGCGCCATGTCCCGGCGCAGGATCTCTTCCTCGTGGCCCTTGGCGAGCAGCAGCCGCTCATCGAAGCTGTAGGTGCGGGTGGCGGAGAGCTCCTGCGCGGGCAGCAGCTCCTTGTCGCCCGCCGTCACCGAGAAACCGATGGTGTAGGTGACTTCATACTCGTTCGGCTGGTTCAGCGCAGACACCGACAGCACGCGCCGCGCCACGCTGTCCTTGAGAATGCTGACGACTGCGGTCGCGCGAGTGCGGTCCTGCACCAGCTGGGCGCCGTTCGACAGCAGTGAGTGCCGCAGGCTCTGCACGAACTCGCTCTGCCGGTCGGGTGCCTCGACGTACGGGCTCTTCACCACTGCCGGGAGCGCAGTGCGGCCCTGCAGCTGGAAACCGCAGCCCGCGACCAGTGCCGCGGCGGCCAGCGCAGCCGCGTGGGTCAGGCGCATGGCGCGGCGCCGCGCCATCACACCACCACGTTGACGAGCTTGCCGGGCACGACGACCACCCGTCGCACCGCCTTGCCGGCGACGAACTTCTGCACGTGCGCATCCGCCAGGGCCGCGGCGCGCACTGCCGCCTCGTCCGCATCCACCGGAACGCTGATGTGCGCACGCAGCTTGCCGTTCACCTGCACCACGATGGCGTGCCTCTGCTGCGCGAGCGCCGCCGCATCGGGCGTGGGCCAGCGCTCATCGACCAGCGCGGAGGTGAACCCGAGCGCCTGCCACAACGCGTGGCACACGTGCGGGGTAATGGGCGCGAGCACGCGGATCGCGATGCTCAGCGCTTCCTGGCGCACCGCCCGCCCCTGCGGGCTCGCGTCGCTGCAGCGGCCGATCGAGTTCAGCAGCTCCATGACGGCAGCGATGGCGGTGTTGAAGCTGCGGCGCCGGCCGATGTCGTCGGTCGCCTTGGCGAGCGCCTGGTGCGCGGCGCGCCGCAGCTCGCGCTGTGAAGCGCTCAGGGTGAGCGGCTCGAGCGCAGGCGCCGCCCCCGCGGCGACGTGCTCGTACACCGCATTCCACAGCCGGCGAATGAAACGCGACGCCCCCTGCACGCCCTCATCGGACCATTCGAGCGTCTGCTCCGGGGGTGAGGCGAACATGATGAAGAGGCGCGCCGTGTCGGCGCCGAAGCTCTCCACCAGCCCTTCCGGGTCGACGCCGTTGCCGCTCGACTTGGACATCTTGCCCAGGCCCTCGTGTGTCACCCGCACCGTGCCGAGCTCGGGCGTCACCACCTCCTGCACCTCGACACCATCGGGCCCGCGGCGTGTGTCGACATCGGCCGGGTTGAAGTAGCGCTTACGGCCTGCCTCGCCCTGGTAAGAATAGATGTCGTTGAGCACCATCCCCTGGGTGAGAAGCCGCGTGAACGGCTCGCCGAAGCCGATCATGCCGAAGTCGCGCATCACCTTGGTCCAGAAGCGCGCATACAGCAGATGCAGGATCGCGTGCTCGATACCGCCGATGTACTGGTCCACCGGGAGCCAGTAGCCGACGCGCGCGTCCACCATGGCCGGCGCGTCCGGGCACGCGTAGCGCATGAAGTACCACGACGAGTCGACGAAGGTGTCCATCGTGTCGGTTTCGCGGCGCGCTGATCCCTGGCACTTCGGGCAGCGGCACTCGTAGAAAGCCGGCGACTTCGCCAGAGGATTGCCGCTGCCGTCGGGCACCAGGTCCTCCGGCAGCACCACCGGCAGCTGCTCATCGGGCACCGGCACCTCCCCGCACGAGCCGCAGTGGATGATCGGGATGGGGCAGCCCCAGTAGCGCTGGCGCGAGATGCCCCAGTCGCGCAGGCGATACTGCACGCGCTTCCCGCCGAGGCCCTTGCGCTCGAGCGCCGCGGCGATCGCGTTCATCGCGTCCTGGGAAGTGAGGCCGGAGAACTCGCCCGAGTTGACCGTCACGCCGTACTCCGCGTAGGCCGCTGTCCACGGCGCACGCGCTTCGTCGTAGGCACCGCTGGCGGAGCGCACGACGGTGACCACGGGCAGTCCGTTGCGCAGCGCAAACTCGAAATCGCGCTCGTCGTGCGCCGGCACGCCCATGACCGCGCCCTCGCCGTAGGCCATGAGCACGTAGTTGGCGACCCAGATCTCGAGCGGCGCGCCGGTGAAGGGGTGCAGCACGTGCAGTCCGGTCGGCATGCCTTTCTTTTCCTGCGTGGCGACCTCAGCTTCGGTCACGCTGCCGCGGCGGCACTCCTCGATGAAAGCGGCGAGCGCCGCGTTGTGCCGCGCGGCGGCCAATGCCACGGTGTGCTCGGCCGCAACCGCCATGAAGGTCGCGCCATAGAGCGTGTCGGCGCGCGTAGTGAACACGCGCAGGGCTCCTGCGCTGCCGACCGCCTCGACGGCATCGGGGGCGTAGCGAAAGGCGATATCGCAGCCCTCGCTCCGGCCGATCCAGTTGGCCTGCATGACGCGCACGCGCTCGGGCCAGTCCTGCATGGTATCGAGCGAGCGCAGCAGCTCCTCCGCATAGCGCGTGATGGCCAGGTAGTACATGGGGATCTCGCGCTTCTGCACCGGCGCCCCCGTACGCCAGCCGCGGCCGTCGATGACCTGCTCGTTGGCGAGCACCGTCTGATCGACCGGATCCCAGTTGACGACGCCGCTCTTGCGGTACGCGAGCCCTTTCTCGCGCATGCGCAGGAACAGCCACTGGTTCCAGCGGTAGAACTGCGGGTCGCAGGTGGCGAGCTCGCGCCGCCAGTCGATGGCGAAGCCGAGGGACTTGAGCTGCGCGCGCATGTGCGCGATGTTCTCGCGCGTCCAGCGCGCCGGGGGCACGCCGTTGCTGATGGCGGCGTTCTCCGCCGGCAGCCCGAACGCATCCCAGCCCATCGGCTGCAGCACGTTGTAGCCGTGCATGCGCAGGTAGCGGGTGAGCACATCCCCGATGGTGTAGTTGCGCACGTGGCCCATGTGCAGCCGGCCGGACGGGTACGGCAGCATCGACAGGCAGTAGTACTTCGGGCGCGTGCTGTCCTCGCGCGCCTCGAAGGCGCGCCGCTCGTCCCAATACTGCTGCGCGGCGCGCTCGACGGCCGCGGGATCGTAGCTTTCTTGCATCGCCGTTCTTATGGCAGGCGCAGCGGCACGAAAATCTGGGCGTCCTCGCGTTGAATCAGCAGCGCCACGTTCTTGCCGGCACTGCGGGCCGCATCCTGCAGCTCCTTGACCGAGTGCACGCGCTTGCCGTTCACGCCGAGGACGATGTCACCCGGCTGCACCTCCGCCGCCTGCGCAGGGCCGCTGACCTCCTC
>DASZHQ010000127.1:0-1574 GCA_035937715.1 Steroidobacteraceae bacterium
TCACTCGAGATCGCACTCAGTCATGCCGCGCGCTTGCTGCCGGCGCAGCCGGCACTGGCTGCCGAGCAGGCGGCCGAAATCCTCAAGGTCGTGCCCGATCAACCCATGGCGACGCTGCTTCTCGCCGTGGCGCAGCGCTCCTGCGGCGACGTCGACACCGCACTCGTGGGTCTGCAGAAGCTCTGTCGCAGTCAGCCACGCTGGGCCGCGGCGCACTACGAGTTGGGCAAGACGCTCGGCAGCGTGGGTCAGGGTGAAGCGGCGATCGAGGCTCTGCGTCGCGCCGTGGCTCTCAAACCCGAGCTGTCCGAGTGCTGGCGCACGCTCGCCGATCACCTCGCGGCGATCGGTGATGCGGAAGGGGCAGACGCCGCCTATGCGCGCCACATCAAAGCGGCCACGCGCGATCCGCGTCTGCTGGCCCCCGCGGCGGCCCTGGTCGAGAACCGCATTCCGGAAGCCGAGGCGCTGCTGCGCGAGCATCTGCAAAGGCATCCGACCGACGTCGCGGCACTGCGCATGCTCGCGGAAGTTGCGGCGCGGCTGCGCCGCTATACGGACGCGCAGCAGCTGCTCGAGCGCTGCCTCGAGCTCGCCCCAAGCTTCGATGCGGCCCGCCACAACTATGCCACCGTGCTCAACCGCCAGGGCAAAGCCGCCGCGGCGCTGCCGCACGTGGAGCAGCTCCTGGGGAAGGAGCCGCGCAATCCCGGATATCGCAACCTCAAGGCTGCAGTGCTCGCCAACCTCACCGACTACGCAGGCTCCGCCCGCATCTACGAGGGGGTGCTGCAGGAGTATCCGCAGCAACCCAAGGTGTGGATGAGCTATGGCCACTCGCTGAAGACGAGCGGCCGCCTGCCCGATGCCATCGGCGCCTACCGCCGGGCCATCGCCACCGAGCCGCGGCTCGGCGAAGCCTGGTGGAGTCTTGCGAATCTCAAGACGTTCCGCTTCTCGCCTGCGGACGTGCAGGCCTTGCGTACCGCGCTCGCCCGCGAGGACCTCGGCGAGGAGGAGCGGCTGCACTTCGAATTCTCCCTCGGCAAGGCGCTCGAGGACGAGTCCTCGTACGAGGAGTCATTTGCCCACTACGCCGCCGGCAACGCACTGCGCCGCAAGTCGCACCGCTACGACGCCGAGGTGAACAGCGAGTTCGTGCGCCGCTCGCAGGCGCTGTTCACCCCGGAATTCTTCGCCACGCGCGCCGGCTCGGGTGTCGCCGCGCGCGACCCGATCTTCATCGTGGGGCTGCCGCGCGCCGGCTCGACGCTGCTGGAACAGATTCTCGCCAGCCACTCCCTCGTCGAAGGCACGATGGAGCTGCCGGACATCCCCCAGATCGCGCGTGAGCTCGCCGATAGCGGCGGCGCGGATGAGCAGGCCGGCTTTTTCGAGGCCGTGACGGCTTTGACGGGTGCGCAGCTCACCGCACTCGGGGAGCGCTACCTGCAGAGCACGCGGATCTTCCGCAAGCGCGGGACTCCCTTCTTCATCGACAAGATGCCGAATAACTGGCTGTATGTCGGCCTGATTCATCTGATCCTGCCGAACGCCACCATCATCGACGCGCG
>DASZHQ010000128.1:0-8563 GCA_035937715.1 Steroidobacteraceae bacterium
ACGCAGGAGCGGATCGGCGCGCCCTCGAGATGCACCGTGCAGGCTCCGCACAGCGCCTTGCCGCAGCCGAACTTGGTGCCGGTCAGCCCCAGGGTATCGCGCAGGACCCACAGCAACGGCATGTCGCCGTCGACATCGACCGCGGTGTCCTTGCCGTTGAGATTGAGTTTGATCATCGAACCCCCTTCGCTGGCGCCGCGCCGAAGGCGCGTGCCTCTGAAGAGCCGAGGGAGCGCCGGCAAGTTGGCGCAAGGCCCGCATCTCCCGCGGCACGCGTACTATACGGCCAGCCGCAAGCGCTGCGCACCTTGCGCCCCGCGGCCGCCCGGCATGCGCACTCGGGGGCGACCCTCTACAATGCTTGCGCCACGAGCCGCATGCGAAAGCCACCGTCTTGAGCCAAATTCTCCCCACTGCTGGCGCCGCGGCGCCGATCAGCGCCGAAGCCGTCGTCATCGGTGCCGGACCCTGCGGGCTGTTTCAGGTGTTTGAGCTGGGACTGCTCGGCATCAGCGCCCACGTCGTGGACTCGCTGCGCCATCCCGGCGGACAGTGTGCCGAGCTCTACCCCGACAAGCCGATCTACGACATCCCGGCGCTGCCCGTGTGCGGCGCGCAAGAACTGGTCGACCGGCTTCTGCAGCAGATCAAGCCCTTCAAACCGCAGCTGCACCTCGGCCACGAAGTGGTGGAGTTTGCGCGGCGCGAGGATGGCCGCTTTCACCTCGCCACCGCCGGCGGAGTCAGCTTCGACGCCGGCACGGTCGTCATCGCCGCGGGCGTCGGCTCGTTTCAGCCGCGTCGCATCGGCATCGAAGGGGCGGAAGCCTTCGAGGGCGGCGCCATCCAGTATCGCGTCAGGAGCGCCGGCGAGCTCGCGGGAAAGCGCCTGGTGATCTTCGGAGGCGGGGATTCCGCTCTTGACTGGACGCTGGAGCTCCTGCCGCGCGCGGCGAGCCTCACTCTGGTGCATCGGCGGCGCGAGTTCCGCGCCGCGCCGGCCTCGGTGGCCCGCATGCAGCAGGAGGTGGCGGGGGGGCGCATGCGCTGCTTCGAGGCGCTGCCGCACTCGCTGATCGTGGAGAACGGCACCCTGGGCGGGGTCAATATCCGTTCCCCTGACGGCGTGCTGCAGGCCCTGCCGGCCGATCAGCTGCTGGTGCTCTTCGGCCTGCATCCCAAGCTCGGTCCGATCGCCGAGTGGGGCCTGGCGCTGGAGAAGAAAGCGCTCAGGGTCGATACGGAGAAATTCCAGACCAGCCTGCCGGGAGTGTTCGCGGTCGGCGATATCAACACCTACCCGGGCAAGAAGAAACTGATCCTGTCGGGCTTTCACGAAGCGGCGCTGGCCGCATTCGCCATCCAGCACCACCTGTACCCGCAGAAGAAGCAGTTCCTGCAGTACACCACCACGAGCCCGCTGATGCATCAGCGGCTGGGAGTGGCGGACTGAGTCCGCCCGGCAGTAAGGCGCGGCGACCCATGGACCAGCGGCTCGCGGATCTGCTGCAGCTGCTCGAGCTCGAGCAGCTCGAGGTCAATCTGTTCCGCGGCGAGAGCCGCGACATCGGCAGCCCGCAGGTGTTCGGCGGGCAGGTGCTCGGTCAGGCGCTCTCGGCGGCGGCGGCGACGGTCGCGGGGCGCGTGGTGCACTCGCTGCATGCCTACTTCCTGCGGCGGGGCGACTGCAATGCGCCGATCATCTACGAGGTCGACCGCAGCCTCGATGGCCACAGCTTCTCCAACCGCCGCATCGTGGCCATCCAGCACGGACAGCAGATCTTCAACATGACAGCCTCCTTCCAGGCAGCCGAGAGCGGCTTCGAGCACCAGATCGCGATGCCGCAGGTACCCCCGCCGGAGAATCTGGCGGAATCGGGTGGGCCGCCGCCGCAGGTGCTGGCGCGCCTGCCGGAACGGGTGCGCCGCTTCTTCGAGCAACCGCGGCCCTTCGAGTTCCGCACCGTGCAGCCGATCGAATACCTGCGGCCGCGACGCGAAGCGCCGGCGCGCGACGTGTGGTTTCGCGCCGTCGGTGCGCTTCCCGAGGACGAGATGCTGCATCGGCGGCTGCTCGCGTACGTGTCGGACTTCTTCCTGCTTGACACCGCCACGCTCCCGCACGGCACCTCGCTCCTGACGTCGAGCATCGTCATGGCGAGCATCGATCACGCCATGTGGTTTCACCGCCCGCTGCGCGTGGACGACTGGTTGCTGTACGCCATGGAGAGCCCGAGCGCTTCGGGCGCGCGCGGCTTCGCTCGCGCCAGCGTGTTTACGCGCGACGGCCGCCTGGTGGCGAGCGCCGCCCAGGAGGGCCTGGTGCGCGTGCGGAAGGAAACCTGAAGCCGCATCCGGTGCGTGCTGCAGCATGGTGGCATTTCTTGCAGTCTCGGTTGCGGCGGCGGCAGCAGCGGACGGTGGTGACGTAGCGGCGCTGCAGCGCCTGTGGTCTGGCGTGCGCGATTCCAGCGAGCAGGTGGTGATGAGCCTCGAGCGCGACCCGGCCCAATGGCCGCAGACGAGCGAGCGGCGTGTGCGCACCATCGTGGCGCCGGTGAGCGTCGCCTGGCTGGGCGAGCACGTGCTGTTCCTCGAGGAATTTCTCGAGGACAATCCGCACGATCCGCGCCGCCAACTGCTGGTGCAGCTCGAGCCGGGCGAGGGCGCGCACGCGGTGCGCGCGCGCCTTTATACGTTCGCACGCCCGCGGCGTTGGACGCACCTGAACCACCGCGCGCAGCTCGCCGCGGCACTCACCTGGACGGACATCGTGCCGTCGAGCGGCTGCGACCTGGTCCTGACGCGCTCGGGGGACCAGTTTCGCGGCGGAACTCTCGGGCGGCGCTGTGTCGATGCCAGCGCCCCGGTGGCGCGCTACCTCGACTACCAGCTGCTGATCAGCGAGGACCTGTACTGGTATCGCCAGCGGCTGCTGCGCCAGAGCGATGGCGAGCTGCAGCAGGAAGTGATCGGCTTCAATCGCTTCGAGCCCAACGAGGCGCGGCTGTACGCCTGCCGCATCGCCTGGTCGGCGAGCGGGAACCGACGCGAGCTGCGCCCGCTCCTGACGCTCGATCTGTTCGAGCAGGGCGGGCATGGCCGCTTCGCCACCCCGGATGGGCGCAGGCTCGAGCTGACGCTGCACGGACGCGACTGGCCGTTCGCAGTCGGCGACGCGTTGCTGCTGCTGCTGCAGGAGGAGGGTGGCGCGGGTCCGCTGGCCACCGCCTGGGCGCAGAAGGACGCGCAGCAGATCGCGCTCGAGCTCGGGTGGCTCGAGGTGCGTTGTGGATCGATCGCGCCCGACTCGGACGAGCTCGCTCAGTGAGGCGTGCGCTGCGCGATCGCTGCCACGTCCTTCAGCAGCAGCGGGTTGAAGCGGGCCGGCGCCTCCAGCATGAGAAAATGGCTGCTGTGATCGAGCACGTCGAGGGTGAAATCCGGCAGTGACCTGCGGATGCGCGCGGCATCGGTCGGCGCGAGATCGGAGTTGATGGCGTACACCGGCACGTGGACAGTCGGCAGAACGGCCGCCAGATCGAGCGACAGGAGCGAACGCATGCTGGCGATCGCCACCGCCGGCGGCTCGAGTGACATATCGTAGGCCACCTTCTGCACCAGCGCGGCGCTGGCGTCGCGTGGAAACAGCGATTCGCTGACGAGCTTGCGGGTCGCGCCGATGAAGTCGGCGTTGAACGGCGCCAGACGCCGCTCGATGTCCGGTGCCCGCAGCGCCGGCCGCCCGACCGAGCGCAACGCCTCGACGGCGATGACGCCGATGACGCGCGATCCGAGCAACCGCGTGGCGGTGAGCACCACCGCCGCTCCCATGGAGTGCCCGACCAGCACCAGTCGGGGGTTGGGGATCTCGTGCGCCACGGCGGCGACATCCTGCGCATAGTTGGCGATCGACCAGTCGCTGCGATTGCTGCCCGAGGCGCCGTGACCGGCGAGGTTCAACGCCACGACCGTGTAGCGCTCCTTGAGCGCATCGATCTGCCCGTTCCAGTAGTTGGCGTCGCAGGCCCAGCCGTGCACCAGCACCACGGCCGGGTCGCCATGGCCGTAGACGTGGTACTCGATGTGCACGTTATCCGGGGACAGGGTGACGCGCGGCCCGCCGCCCGGGTCCGGCACGGCCGCACTCGCTGCGGCGGAGGCGCTTGCGGGCGCGTTGCCAGGGGCGGAGGCCGCCGCCCCGGCGCCTGCCGGCGGCGGCTGCTGCCCGCACGCCGTCAGCGCGGCGAGCCACAGGCCGAGCGCGGCGGTGCGCCCGTCAATCATCCGCCGAGGGCGCCTCCTGCCGCAGGACCTTGCCGGGGTTCATGGTGCCGTGCGGATCGAAGGCGCGCTTCACGGCCCGCATGAGCTCGAGCTCCACCGGGGAAGCATAGCGTTCGAGCTCGGCGAGCTTGAGCCGGCCGATGCCGTGCTCGGCGCTGAAGCTGCCGCCGAACTCGCGCACCAGGTCGTGCACCGCGCGCCGCACGCCGTCGGCGCGCGCGAGAAAACGCTCGCGGTCGGCGCCGGGGAGCTGGCTCACGTTGAAGTGCAGGTTGCCATCGCCGACGTGGCCGTAGGCGATGAGGCGCCCGTCGGGGACATTGGCGCTGATCCACGGCGCGGCGCGTGCGACAAAATCCGCGAGCGCGCCGACGGGAAGTGAAATGTCGTGTTTGAGGCTTGCGCCCTGGTGCCGCTGCGCCTCGGGAATGCTCTCGCGCAGCTTCCACAGCGCGGCGCGCTCGCGCTCACTGCGCGTGAGCACCGCATCGCGCAGGGTGCCGTGCGCGAGCGCCGCGCCGAGCGCCTCCTCGAGCACCGCATCCAGCGGCTCGGCGGCACGCGCCGAGGACAGCTCGCACAACACGTACCACTCGTGCGGGCCGGGCAGCGGGTCGCTCACCCCGGGTATATGGCGCGTGGTGAGCTCGATGCCGGCGCGCGGAATGAGCTCGAAGGAGCTGATGCGATCGCCCGTTGCTTCGCGCAGCTGCCCGAGCAGCGCCACCGCGGCACGCACATCGGGCAACGCGGCAAGCGCGGTAGCGCGGACGCGCACCTGCGGGAACAGCTTGAGGCTCGCGGCGGTAATTACCCCGAGTGTGCCCTCCGCGCCGAGAAACAGCGATTTGATGTCGTAGCCGGTATTGTCCTTGCGCAACGTCGAGAGCCCCTCGAGCACGCGCCCGCCCGGCAGCACCACCTCGAGTCCGAGCACCAGGTCGCGCATCATTCCATAGCGCAGCACGTTGACGCCGCCGGCATTGGTGGAAAGATTGCCGCCGATCTGGCAGCTGCCCTGCGAGCCGAGGCTCAGCGGGAAGAAGCGTCCGGCCGCCTCCGCCGCCTGCTGCACCTGCGTCAGGATGCAGCCGGCCTCCGCAGTGAGTGAGTCGTTGCCTGGATCTATGCTGCGGATGCGGTTGAGCCGACGCAACGACAACACCAGCTGCCTGCCGGACTCATCCGGGATCGCGCCGCCGCAGTAGCTGGTGTTGCCGGCCTGCGGCACCACGCCGATGCGCTCGCTGTCGCACAGCGCCAGGAGCTGCGACACCTCCGCCACGGAGCGCGGCTGCACCACGGCCACGGTGCGCCCCTGGCAGCGCCCGAGATGGTCGACGAGGAACGGGGCGCAGTCCGCGGGATCCGTCAGTACGCCCTCAACGCCGAGGATCTCGCGCAGCCTGCCGGGCAGGCCTGACGCTGCCGCTGTCAATGGCTGCCGAGCGGGCTGCCGAGGGTGCGCAGCGCCGCGATGCGCTCATCGAGCGGCGGGTGACTCATGAACAGCCGTCTCAGCCCGCCCCCGATGCTGCCGTCGGCAATGCCGAAAGCGGCGAACTGCCGCGCCGGCAGCGGCTCGTGCACGCGCTTCAGATCCTCCAGCGCCGCAATCATGTTCTGCGTGCCGGCGAGCTGCGCGCCGCCGCGGTCGGCACGGAACTCGCGCCGCCGTGAGAACCACATGAGAATGAGGCTGGCGAGGATCCCGAGCACCAACTGCAGCACGATGACCGTGAGGAACGAGGCGATGCCGCGGCCATCCTCGTCCCGGAACACCGCGCGGTCGATGATGTTGCCGATGACGCGCGACAAAAAAATCACGAACGTGTTGAGCACACCCTGCAACAGGGCCATCGTCACCATGTCGCCGTTGGCGACGTGCGTCATCTCATGCCCGAGCACCGCCTCGATCTCCTGGCGGTTCATGCCCTGCAGCAGCCCGGTGCTTACCGCCACGAGGGCGGAGTTGCGGTTAGCGCCGGTCGCGAACGCGTTGGGCTCGGGGGAGTCGAAGATGCCCACCTCCGGCATGCCGACCCCGACGCTGCGCGCGTGATGCTCCACTACCGAGAGCAGCCACTGCTCGGTGGGATCGCCGGAGGGACCGATGACGCGTACGCCCATCGACATCTTGGCCATGGTTTTGGACATGGCGAGTGAGATGAATGAACCCGCGAAGCCGAAGAATGCAGCGAACACCAGCAGCCCGCCGAGGCTCTGGCCGTGTAGGGCGAGCCAGGCGTCGAGCCCGGTGAGCCGCGCCACCACCGACAGCACCAGCAGCACGGCGAGGTTAGTCGCGATGAACAACAGGATGCGTTTCATGAGGGGAACCCGTCCTTAAATGGGTTGGGCGGTGCGCGGAATTCCGACCCTGCACGGCACTGTACCGTTACCGCCTGATGCCCGCCAGCGTGGGGGCAGGAGCGGGTTTTTCAAGGCGCCTCAGCCGATCGCCACGCCCAGCGCCCGGCCTACCAGGAAGCTCACCGTGGCGGCGCCGCCGCCGATCAGCACCATGCGCAATGCGCTGCGCAGTGCCGCGCGGCCGGTGAACAGCGACAGGGCGAGCCCGACGGCGAACAGCGCCACGAGCGTGATGAACGCCGAGCCGAGCGTGGCACGCACGGCGCTCACGCCGGCAAGAAACGGAATCAACGGGATGGCGGCACCGGCCGCAAATGCGACGAAAGAGGCGGCGGCCGCCTGCCAGGGCGAGCCGAGATCATCGGGGTTCAGCCCGAGTTCCTCGCGCGCCAGCACATCGAGCGCAGCCTGCGGGCGCGACAGGAGCGAGCGGCTCAACTCGCGCGCCTGATCGAGCTGCATGCCGCGCGCCTCATAGATGAGGGCCAGTTCCTCGGCTTCCTCCTCGGGATACTCGGCCAGTTCCTCGCGCTCGAGTGCGATCTGGTATTCGTACATCTCGCGCTGCGAGCGCATCGAAACGTATTCGCCGGCCGCCATGGAGAGCGCGCCGGCGAGCAGCCCGGCCGCACCGGCGGTGAGCACGTAAGCGCTGGCGGCGCCGGCGCCGGCGACACCGAGAGTGAGGCTCAGGTTCGATACCAGCCCGTCGTTCACGCCGAACACCGCGGCGCGCAGGCTCCCGCCGAGGGCGGTGCGGTGGCGTGCGCCGACCTGCGCCAGCGATGTCGGCATCGCGTGCCCGGCCGCGGCGGGCGGCGCGCTGTAGACGGACAGTCCCCGCAGCTTCATGGCAGCGAGCACCGGGCGCAGCGCGCGCGGCTCGAAGCGCTTCAGCAGCCGCGCCACGATGCGGGCGCGCAGCGCAGGCACAAACACTCGCGGTGAAACTGCGGCGCCGGCGCGCGCTGCGGCGGCAAGCTGCCACTTCGCCGCCTGCTCCTCGGCGGCAGCGGCGAGCTTCAGGAACAGCTCGCTGCGGGAGGGGTCAGCCTCGGCGGCTGCGACCCGCCGATACAGCCAGGCCGATTCTTTCTCGTGATACCAACTATCGAGGCCCGCCGCGGTCAATACTCATCCCGCTCTTCGTCGGCGTCGTCCTCCTCTTCGTCCCAGTCGTCCTCGTCTTCCTCCTCGTCTTCCTCGTCCCAGTCGTCTTCTTCTTCGGTGTCCTCGTCGTCGGACTCGGACCAGCCCTCGGGCTCCTGGATGCGCTCGAGGTCCATCTCATGCCAGGTCTCCAGGTCGATCTCCTCGATGTCGCCATCGAGGTACTCGATCTCAAGGAGCTCCGAGTCCTCATCCACCGACAGCACGCGGAAGGATTCTTCTTCTTCGACGTTCTCGTACCACTGGCCGGGCACCGGCTCGTAATCTCTGCTCACGCGCAAGCCACCCTGTCCTCTTTCGGCGCGGACAAGTGTAGGGGCTGCGGTCGCCTTGGGCAACGCGCTCGCGTTTGCGTATAGTTTTCCTCATGAACGGCCCACGGCCCGATGCGGCGACGCCCCTCACGCAGGCGCGGCGGATTGTCGTGAAGGTGGGCTCCGCGCTGCTGGTGGATGCCGAGAGCGGCCGCGTCAACCGCGCCTGGCTCGAGACCCTGGTCGAGGATCTGCTGCGGCTGCGCAAGCGTGGGCAGCGCCTCATCCTGGTGTCATCGGGCGCCATCGCGCTCGGCCGCCGGCGGCTCGGCCTGAAGCACGGAACGCTGCGCCTGGAGGAAAGCCAGGCAGCCGCCGCCGTTGGGCAGATCCGCCTGGCGCACGCCTACAAGGAGCTCCTCGAGAGCCACGAGGTGACCGTGGCGCAGGTGCTGCTTACCCTGGAGGACAGCGAGCAC
>DASZHQ010000129.1:0-55186 GCA_035937715.1 Steroidobacteraceae bacterium
CTGCGCTCCGCAGATGCCTGCGGCGCACTCGCGCTGATCGTGCCGCGCGACCGCGCCGCACAGCTGAGCCCCGCCGCACGCAAGGTGGCGGCGGGAGCCGCGGAGACCACACCAGTAGTGGCGGTGACCAACCTGGTACGCACGCTGAAGCTCTTGAAGAGTGCGGGCCTTTGGGTGGTGGGCGCTGATGCGACCGCCGAGAAAGCGGCGCCCGAGGTGGACTTGAGGGGCGCAGTGGTGCTCGTGCTCGGCGCCGAAGGGACGGGGCTGCGGCACCTGACCCGGCAGAACTGCGACTTTCTGGTCAGGCTCCCGCGGCTCGGCGCCGTCGAGAGCCTCAACGTCTCGGTCGCTGCCGGCATGCTGCTGTATGAGGCTGTGCGCCAGAGGGGCAGGCTGTGAAGGCAGTTCTCGCCAGGGAGTTCGCCCCACCCGAGCGCCTCGTGCTCGAAGACGTCTCGCCGCTCAGCGCAGGCCCGGGCGAGGTGGTCATTGGCGTCAAGGCGTGCGGGGTCAACTTCTTCGATGGGCTCATGATCCAGGGGAAGTACCAGACCAGGCCGAATTTGCCATTCTCGCCGGGGGCGGAGGTCGCCGGAGTCATCACCGAAGTCGGCACGGACGTGACCGAACTCAGACGGGGCATGCGCGTGCTCGCGTATACCGGTTATGGGGGGTATGCCGAGCAAGTGGCGGCGGACGCTGCGCGCGTGGTTGCCCTGCCTGCGCAGATGGATTTCGTGCCGGCCGCCGCTTTCCCGATCACGTACGCCACCTCGCTCCACGCGCTGAAAGATCGCGCCCAGCTGCAGCCGCGTGAGACCCTGCTCGTGCTGGGGGCGGCGGGCGGGGTGGGTCTGACGGCGGTCGAAATCGGCAAGATCATGGGCGCACGTGTCATCGCCTGCGCCTCGAGTGAAGAGAAACTGGCGCTGTGCCGCGAGTATGGCGCAGACCTGCTCATCAACTATTCCGCCTGCGATCTGCGCGAGCGCATCAGGGAATTGACCGACGGCCGGGGGGTCGACGTCGTCTACGATCCGGTCGGCGGCGCTTACGCGGAGCCTGCGGTGCGCAGTCTTACCTTCGAGGGCCGCTACCTCGTGATTGGATTTGCAAGCGGTGAAATCCCGAAAATTGCCCTCAACCTCCTGCTGCTCAAAGTGGCATCAATGGTCGGAGTGTTCTGGGGAGCGTTCGTAAGGGCACAACCCGAGCGCAACGCCGCCAACCTGGCACAACTCCTCAGGTGGTATGTCCAGGGGCGCCTGCATCCGCACATTTCGGAAACCTTCCCGCTGGCCCGCTATCGCGAGGCACTCGCGGCGGTGATGAACCGCAAAGTCAAGGGTAAGGTCGTACTCGTCATGGACTAGGGAGGTCGGCAGGTGGATTTCGACTTCAGCGAGAAAACCAGGGACTACCTGCGCCGCCTCGGCGCCTTCATGGACGAGCACATCTACCCGAACGAGCAGCGCTATCAGGCGCAGCTCGATGCCGGCGATCGCTGGGAGGAGCCGGCGCTCCTGGCGCAGCTGCGGGAGAAGGCGCGTGCGGCGCAGCTGTGGAACCTGTTCCTGCCCGACTCGCACCACGGGGCGGGGCTCAGCAACCTCGAATATGCGCCGCTGTGCGAGATGATGGGACGGGTGCCGTGGTCGGCGGAAGTGTTCAACTGCTCCGCGCCCGACACCGGCAACATGGAAACGCTCGAGCGCTATGGGACGCCTGAGCAGAAGAAGCAGTGGCTCGAGCCGCTGCTCGCCGGCACCATCCGCTCGGCCTTCGCCATGACCGAGCCGCGCGTCGCCTCGAGCGATGCCACCAACATCGAAAGCTCGATCGTGCGCGAGGGGGACTCCTACCTCATCAATGGTCGGAAATGGTGGACCTCCGGTGCCGGCAGCGCGCGCTGCCGACTCTTTATATTCATGGGCAGAACCGACAGCCAGGCACCCAGGCACCGCCAGCAGTCGATGATCCTGGTGCCGCGCGATGCGCCCGGCATTACCATCCTGCGCCACCTGCCGGTATTCGGCTTCGATGACGCGCCCCATGGCCACATGGAGATCGACTTCCGGGACGTGCGCGTGCCGGCGGCAAATATGCTGCTCGGGGAAGGGCGGGGATTTGAGATTGCCCAGGGACGGCTGGGGCCGGGACGCATTCATCACGCCATGCGGCTCATCGGCCTCGCGGAGCGAGCGCTGGAGAAGATGTGTCGTCGCGTGAAGAGCCGCGTCGCCTTCGGCCGCCCGATCGCCGAGCAGTCCGTCACGCTCGAGCGCATCGCGGAGTCGCGTATCCGTATCGATCAGGCGCGGCTGCTGGTGTACAAGGCTGCCTGGCTCATGGACACGGTGGGCAACAAGGCGGCGCGTGCCGAGATCGGCATGATCAAGATCGCAGCCGCCGACACCGCCTGCCAGGTCACCGACTGGGCGATCCAGGCGCATGGCGCCGCCGGCTTGTGCGAGGATTTTCAGCTCGCCAGCGCCTACGCGCACGCGCGCGCCATCCGCGTGGCGGACGGCCCGGACGAAGTGCACCGCAACCAGATCGGCCGCCTGGAGCTGCAGAAGCATCCCTGAGTCTATGAGCGGCGAGGAATTCTCCGGCACGATGCCGGTGGCCGAGCGGCAGCGCTTCGACGCGGCGGCGCTCGAGCGTTATCTGCGCGCCCACCTGGAGGGCTTGCGCGGTCCGCTCAGGGTCGAGCAGTTCCGCGGCGGGCAGTCGAATCCGACTTTTCTTCTCACGGCCGCGGACGGGGCGCATTACGTGCTGCGCAAAAAACCGGCGGGCGTACTGTTGCCGTCCGCGCACGCCGTCGACCGTGAGTTTCGTGTCATCAACGCGTTACACGGCAGCGCGGTGCCGGTGGCGCAGCCATTGTGCCTGTGCACGGATGAGAACGTGATCGGCACCATGTTCTATGTCATGAGTTATGTCGCGGGACGCAACTTCTGGGATCCGACGCTGCCGGGCACCTCACCGGCCGAATGCCGCGCAATCTACGACGAGATGAATCGTGTCATCGTGGCGCTCCACAGCCTGGATTATGCCGCCGCGGGCCTCACCGACTACGGCAAGCCCGGCAACTACTTCGCCCGGCAGATCGCGCGCTGGAGCAGGCAGTACCGTGCCTCAGAGACCGAGCGCATCGAGGCGATGGAGAAGCTCCTCGCCTGGCTGCCGGCCAACATCCCGCCGGGCGAGGAGACCGCGCTGGTGCACGGCGATTACCGTCTTGACAACATGATCTTTCACCCGCACGAGCCGCGCATGCTCGCGTTGGTGGACTGGGAGCTCTCGACGCTCGGGCACCCGCTCGCGGACCTCTCCTATCACGTCATGCTCTGGCGCGTGGGAGCGGGCGAGATTCGCGGTCTCAGGGACCTCGATCTGCCCGCACTCGGGATTCCGACGGAAGCGGAGTATGTCGCCGCCTATTGCCGGCGCACCGGGCGAGCCGGGATCGACCCGCGCGTGTGGGAGTTCTGCATGGCCTATAACCTCTTCCGCATTGCCAGCATCCGCCAGGGGATCATGAAGCGCGTGCTTGAGGGCACCGCTGCCAGCCGGCATGCGCGCGAGGCGGGCGAGCGGGCCCGCGCCACCGCGGAGCTCGCCTGGCAGCAGGTCGAGCAGCACCTGGGGGGCTGAGCGCTTTCGCTCAGCGCCGCACCTGGGCCTTGCGCGCTGCGAAGCGCCAGCCCTCGCTCGTGCGCACCACGACGTCGCGGTACACGACGCTGCCGACGCGACCGTTCGGCCCGACCCCGAGCCCCTTGGACAGCACGCGCACCGTGCCGTCTGCCTCCTCGCTCACCACGATGTCGGTGGCATGGTGGGCGAGCGGGTGCATCGCCTCCGGCCGGCTCCACAGTTCGCGGATGGCCGCCGCGCCGTGCACCACGCCGAGGCCGAAATCGGACATGTCGTACACGGCGGTTGCCGTGAAGAGCTCCCCCACCCGCTGCCATTCGCGCTCGTCGATGACGTGACCGTAGAGCGCCAGCAACTGCTGAATCGCCACAATGTCGCCGGCTTCCCTCATGCTGCGGGCACCTTCACGCGTGCAGCGCGGACTTTCAAGTGTGCCGCCTGCGGCGGTGAGGCGGGTCTGGTCGCCCCTTCGCCGGGATTGAAGTTCAAGGCCTTGATCCATAAGGAACACACAGCCTTCCGGCATTGCAGCGCGGGGAGGGTTTCAGTATGCTTCGCGCCCCTTTCGATCCGAAAGGACGCGCAAACCGCGCGTATCTCCTTGCCGCACCGGGCAGGCCTTGAATCCGGGCGGCTTTAACCGTAAGGAGCATTCTGTGAGGCATTACGAGATCGTATTCCTGGTGCACCCGGATCAGAGCGAGCAGGTGCCCGCGATGATCGAGCGCTATAAAGGCATGATCGCCGCCGGCGGAGGCCAGGTGCATCGCCTCGAGGACTGGGGGCGGCGTCAGCTCGCCTATCCGCTCGCCAAGGTGCACAAGGCGCATTACGTGCTGATGAACATCGAGACCGATCAGAAGACGCTCGATGAGCTCACCGGCGCTTTCCGTTTCAGCGACGCCGTGCTGCGTCATCTGGTCGTTAACATGGACTCCGCGGTGACCGATCCTTCGCCGATGGCCAAGGCGGCGGACGAGGAGGGCGAGGGGGGCCGCCGCCGCGAGCGACCTCGCGATGAGGGCCCGCCCGGGGTCGAGGACGAAGAACCTTCCGCGGGCGAGGGGGCGTAAAGGGCGAGCGCGCCGTAACGCCCCGCCCCATTCTCTAAAAACCAAGGATCACGCATCATGGCAATGCCCAGAGAACAGCGCGGAGGCGGCGGCAGCCGCTTCTCGCGCCGCAAGAAATTCTGTCGCTTCACCGCCGAAGGGGTGAAGTCCATCGACTACAAGGATCTCGCCACGCTCAAGGGCTACGTTACCGAGACGGGCAAGATCGTCCCGAGCCGCATCACCGGAACGAAGTCGTTCTACCAGCGCCAGCTCGCTGTGGCGATCAAGCGCGCGCGTTTCCTGGCGCTGCTGCCCTACACCGATCAGCACTGAAGGCGTACTAACTGAAGGCGTACTACCGATGGAAGTCATTCTGCTGCAGAAGGTCGCCAATCTCGGCAACATCGGCGATCGCGTGAAGGTACGCTCGGGCTTCGGCCGCAATTTCCTGCTGCCGCAGGGCAAGGCGACGCTCGCCACGCCCGACAACATCGCGCGCTTCGAGGCGCGCCGTGCGGAGCTCGAGCGCCTGGCGCGCGAGCATCTGGTCTCGGCGGAGGAGCGTTCTGCGGCGTTCAGGGATTTCAGGCTCACGCTGCACGCCAAGGCGGGGACCGAGGGGAAGCTGTTCGGCTCGATCGGCACCAGCGACATCGCCGAGGCCTGCACACGCGAGGGCTTCAAGGTCGAGCGCAGCGAAGTTCGCCTGCCGAGCGGCCCGCTGCGCATGCTCGGTGAGCACACTGTCGGCCTGCACCTGCATGCCGACATCGACGTGCCGCTGCACGTGACGATCGTCGCGGAAGAGTAGCCTTCGGGCCCTAAGGGTGCCGTGGCCGGTTCCGTCAAGACGCGCGGGGATGCGGGCTCGGTGGCGCTGCTCGATGCACCGGCGCCGCCCCACTCGGTCGAGGCCGAGCAGGCGGTGCTCGGCGGGTTGATGCTCGATGACGCAGCCTGGGATAACGTCGCGGACGCGGTCATCGAGCAGGACTTCTACCGCCCCGACCACCAGCTGATTTTTGCCGCCATCACTGCGCTCGCCGGTGAGGGTAAGCCGTGCGATGTGGTCACGGTGTCACAGCACCTCGAGCGCAGCGGCAAGCTCGAGAACGCCGGCGGACTCGCCTACCTGAGCGCCATCGCCCGCGACACCCCGAGCGCGGCCAATGTGCGCGCCTACGCCGACATCGTGCGCGAGCGCTCGCTGCTGCGGCAGCTGATCAGGGCCGGCACCGACATCGCTTCCTCGGTATTCAACAACGACGGCGAAAGCGCGCGCTCGTTGGTCGACCGCGCCGAGCAGCGCGTGTTCGAGATCGCGGAAGGCACTTTCCGCAGGCGTGAAGGCGCAGTGGCGGTCCGCCAGCTCCTGCCCGGCGTCATCGACCAGATCGATGAGTGGCACAACAACCCCGACAAGCTGCGCGGCCTCCCTACCGGTTTCACCGACTTCGACAAGCTGACCGGGGGCCTGCGGGCCGGAGACCTGGTGATCATTGCCGGGCGCCCCTCGATGGGCAAGACGACCCTCGCCGTGAACATGGCCGAGTACGCCGCCGTGCATCCCGGTACGCGCGCCTCGGTGGCGATCTTTACCATGGAGATGCCTTCCGAGCAGGTCATCACGCGCATGCTGGCTTCCATCGGTGGGGTGCCGCTCAACTCCTTGCGCAGCGGCAAGATCTCCGATGACGACTGGGTGCGCATCACCGGTGCGACCAGTCAGCTGTCGGAGGCGAAGATCTTCGTCGACGAGGCTCCGGCGCTGAACCCCACCGAGCTGCGCGCCCGGGCACGTCGCGTCAAGCGCGAGCACGGCCTCGATCTCATCGTCGTCGACTATCTGCAGCTGATGCAGGTGCCGGGCACGCAGGAGAACCGCGCCACGGAGATCGCCGAGATCTCGCGCGGCCTCAAGGCGCTCGCGAAGGAACTGTCGGTGCCGGTCATCGCGCTCTCACAGCTGAACCGCGGCGTGGAGCAGCGCGAGCACAAGAAGCCGGTGATGTCGGATCTGAGAGAGTCGGGTGCGATCGAGCAGGACGCGGACATGATCCTCCTCATTTACCGCGAAGAAGTCTACGACCGCAACACCACCAAGAAGGGTATTGCGGAGATCGACCTGGTCAAACACCGCAACGGCGAGATCGGCATGTTCCTGCTGACCTTCCAGGGACAGTACACGCGCTTCGCCAACTACGTGCCCGATTCCTACGCGGAAGGCGTACTGCGGTGAGCCGGCTCATCCGGGCCGTCATCGACGCGCCCGCACTGCGCCACAATCTCAAGACCATCCGCGCCCGCGCCGGGAGAGCGCGCGTGATGGCGGTGGTCAAGGCCAACGCCTATGGACACGGGCTCGTGCCGACCGCGCTGGAGCTCACCGATGCGGACGCGTTCGCCGTGGCGCGGCTGGAGGAGGGACTGGCGCTGCGTGCCGCCGGCATCGCGCAGCCGGTGGTGCTGCTCGAGGGCGTGTTCAGCGGCGAGCAGCTGCGCGAGGCCGCCCGTCACGGGCTCGATTTCGTGGTGCACGATGCGTTGCAGATCGAGCTGCTCGAGCGCTTTGGCACCGCCCAGCAGTTCGTGTTATGGGTCAAGATCGACACCGGCATGAACCGACTCGGCTTCGCGCCGGCGCAGTTTGCCGCGGCGCTCTCGCGCTTGCGCGCGCTCACCCCTGCGCCACGCCAGATCCGTCTGATGACGCATCTGGCATGCGCGAATGAGCGCGACGACGGTACGACGCGGGCGCAGCTCGAGCGCTTCCGCAAGGCCACCCACGGCCTCGACCTTTTGACCAGCATCGCCAACTCCGCGGGACTGTTCGGCGCGCTGCCCATCGGGTGTGACTGGGTACGCCCGGGCCTGGCGCTGTACGGCGCCTCGCCGTTCGCCGACTGTCTGGCCGCCGATCTCGGGCTCAAGCCGGTGATGACGCTCTCCACCTCGGTGATCGCTGTGCGGCAGGTGGCGCGCGGCGAGACGGTCGGCTACGGCGGCGCCTGGGTCGCCCCACGCGATTCAGTGATCGCGATCGTCGCCGCCGGCTACGGCGACGGCGTGCACCGCAGCCTCGCCGGCGGCACGCCGGTGCTCGTCGGTGGGCAGCGTGCGCCGCTTGTCGGGCGGGTGTCGATGGACATGATGGCGGTGGATGTATCGGCGCTCAGTGGGGTGCAGGTCGGCACAGCGGTGGTGCTGTGGGGTGCGGGCCTGCCGGTGGAAGTGGTGGCCCACGGCGCGGGCACCATTGCGTACGAGCTGCTGTGCAGCGTGAGCCAGCGCGTGCCGCTCGAGTCGGGCTGAGGCAGGCGGGCTTCTACAGCAGTCGGGAGGAGCAGCGGCCGGCGGCGCGCGACGCCCGCTCAGTTCACGAAGAATCCCATCTTCACGCCGGCGAGCTGGATCACGTCGTTGTCGTTCAGCCGCGTCGCCTGGGCGCCGATCGGGGTGCCGTTGAGCAGCGGGAAGTCGTTGTCCTTGCCGCTGTCGACGTGCACGATGTAGTAGGCCTCCGCGCGGCGGGTGATGGCGGCGACCTGCACACCGGGCCGGCCCAGCGTGGTGAGCGCCTTGCTGAGCTCCACTTCGCGACCCGCAAAGGCGCCGGAGAGGACCTGCAGTTTCGCTTTCTTGAGCGCGGCTGCGCCGTCGGCGAGCTGGCGCGTGCGGCCGGTCGCGGACAGGGGGGCCCCGGCGTCCTGCTCGACCGCTTCGGCCGCGGTGCGCAGCTTCTCCACGGGACGGGCGGAGGGCTGGATCACCATGGTCTTCTCGAACTCGTCCTGCTGCTCGTCGTCCTCGACGAAGCGCAGCTGATGATGCCCGCAGGTGATCACATCGCCATGCTGCAGGGCATGCTTCTTGATCAGCTTGCCGTTGACGTACGTGCCGTTGGTGCTGTTCAGGTCCTCGAGGAACGAGTCGTTGAGGATGTTGATGATCAGCGAGTGGTGCCCGCTGACCGCGGCGTTGTCGATGCGGATGTCGTTGTCCGGCAGCCTGCCGATCGTGTAACGCTCCTTGTTCATGTTGTATTCCGCCATCACCTGGCTATCCAGGCTCAAGACCAACCTTGCCATGTGCGCCTGCCTCTATCGCGTGTCAGCCGAACCAACCCAGGATCTTGTCGAAAATCTTGGTGCGCGCCGGGAAAGCATCCAGGATGTGCGCCATCACCACCGATACGTTGTCGCGGCCTCCATTGTCATTGGCCAGCTGAATCAACTGTTTGGCGACCGTATCCAGATTAGCACTAAAGGTGTTTATGGTTAAATGAATATCTTCGTCCTCGACCATGTCCGAGAGCCCGTCCGAGCAGAGGATGTACACCTCGCCCTTGTTCACCGGGATCTCCTGCACCTCCACATCGACGCTCGGCTCCACGCCAAGGGCGCGGGTGACGTAGTTCTTGTTCGCCGCCCGTTGCGCCTCCTCCGCGGAGTAAAAGCCCCGGTCGACGAGCTCCTGCAGCAGCGAGTGATCCATGGTCACTTGCTCGAACTTGTCGCCTCGCTGGCGGTACAGGCGTGAGTCACCCACGTGGGCGATCGTGACCTTGTTGTCGAAGAACAGCGCCGCCACCACCGTTGTACCCATGCCTTCGCACTGCGGCTGCGTGCGCGCGGTCTGGTAGATGATCTTGTTCGCCCGGCTGATCGCATCGCGCAGGATGATGTTGGGACGGGACAGGCCCGACTCGTTGTCGCTGAGCGACAGATCCTCGCGCTCGACGTGCTCGCGCACCAGGTTGACGATCGTCTTGACGGCGATGCCGCTGGCCACCTCGCCGGCGTTGTAACCCCCCATGCCGTCGGCGAGAACCAGCAGACCGATGTCGGGGTCGACCGCAATGGTGTCCTCGTTGTGCTCGCGGACCTTGCCGGTATCGGAGAGTCCCACAAAGCGCAGCTTATTGCGCAGGCTCATGCTGCGCCCTGACCCGCCTGTGGTCCAACGATTGTGATACGCGTCACTTTCCCGCCCCCGACTCGAGCCGGCATACGCTAGCATCGCCCACGGGGCCCCCGAGAGGCTTTGGTCACAAAAGACGCCTTTCGGGCTCCCCTTGTCGTGAATCCTAGCCGAAAGTCGGCCGAAGGCGCATCGATGGCACGCCTGAATCCGGTATTCATCTGCGGCTCCTGCGGGGGAGAAACCCTCAAGTGGCAGGGGCAATGCCCGCTGTGCGGCGCGTGGAACACGCTCGAGCAGCGCATCGCCGCGAGCGCGCGGGCGGTGGCTCCGGCCGCGGCGGTCTCCTTGAGCGCCGGGGTGCGCTTGGCGGCGGCCGCCGAGCGCTGGGCGACCGGCGCCATGGAGCTGGACCGGGTTTTGGGAGGGGGTATCGTCCCAGGCTCGGTGATCCTCCTGGGCGGGGATCCCGGCATCGGCAAGTCAACTCTGCTACTGCAAGTGGCGGCACACGTGGCTGCCTCCCGCCCGGTGCTGTACGCGAGCGGCGAGGAGTCGGTGGCTCAGGTGAGCCTGCGGGCGCAGCGCCTGGGACTTGCCGCGGAGGCCCTGGGCGTTGCGGCGGAAACGGACCTGGCGTCGATCCTGGCGCTCGCCGCACAAGTGCGCGCCGCCGTGTTGGTGATCGATTCCATCCAGACGGTACAGTGCGCGGGCCCGGGCGCGGGCGTGGGGGCCGGCGCGGTGTCGCAGCTGCGTGAATGCACCCAGCAGCTGGTGCGCTTCGCCAAGGCGAGCGGCACGGCCGTGATCATCATCGGGCATGTGACCAAGGAGGGCACGATCGCCGGCCCGCGCCTGCTCGAGCATCTGGTGGACACGGTGTTGTACTTCGAGAGCGAGGCGGGCAGCCGCTATCGCATCGTACGGGCCACCAAGAACCGCTTCGGCGCGGTAAACGAGCTCGGATTCTTCGCCATGACGGCTTCGGGGCTTAAGGAAGTGAGGAACCCGGCTGCGATCTTCCTCGCGCGCGCTCCCGAGCCCGCGCCCGGCAGCATCGTGACCGTGACTCGCGACGGCGGGCGTCCGCTGCTGATCGAGCTGCAGGCGCTCGTCGATCGCATGCGCTTTGGTGCGCCGCGGCGCATCGCGCAGGGCCTCGATGCCAACCGCCTCACGATGCTGCTCGCGGCGGTGAACCGCCACGCCGCGCTTTCGCTCCAGGAGCACGATGTGTTCGTGAACGTCGTCGGTGGCATCGAGATCAGCGAGACCTCCTGGGACCTGCCGGTGCTGATTGCGCTCGCTTCCAGCCTCAAGGGCCGCGCGGTGCCGGCAGCGCTGCTCGCCTTTGGCGAGATCGGCCTGACGGGGGAAGTGCGTCCAGTGGCCTATGGGGATGAGCGGCTGCGCGAGGCGCGCAGCCAGGGGTTTGGCATCGCGATCGTGCCAAACGGCAATGCCCCGCGCCGAGCGCCTGCCGGCCTCAATGTGATCGCGGTCTCGCGTATCGACCAGGCGCTGGAGGCGGCGCTCGCGGTCGCGGGTTGAGGCTCACGTGGGCTTCGCCAGCCCCGGTGCGCGCACCCGCACGGTGCGGATCACGTTATCGCCGATCTGCAGGACCTCGAACTCGTAGTTCCCGACCCGCACCATCGTGCCAGTGTCGGGGATGGTTTCCAGGTGCTCCAGCAGCAGACCGTTGACGGTCTTCGGTCCCCCGGTCGGTAGGTGCCAGCCGAGCGCGCGGTTTAGCGCCCGGATGGTGACGCTGGCGTTGACGATGAACACTCCGGGGTGCTCGGGGTGCACGTCCTTGTGTGTGAGGGTGGCGAGATCGGTCGTGAACTCACCGACGATCTCCTCGAGGATATCCTCGATCGTGACCAGGCCCTCGATGCCGCCGTACTCGTTCACCACGAACGCGAAGCGACGGCGATTGCGCTGGAAATAGCCCAGCTGCGCGCTGAGCGCCGTGCCCTCGGGCACGAAATACGGCTCGCGCGTGCGCGCCAGCTCGAGCAGTCGCTCGCGGTTGAGCGTTCCACGCACCAGCTCGTTGGCCACGCGCTTCATGTACAGCAGGCCGATGAGATTATCGATCTCACCCTCGTATACCGGCAGCCGCGTGTGCGGGGTCTGGCGCAGCAGGTCGAGAATGTCCTCCCAGCTCTCGTTGACGTCGATGCCGGAGATCTCCTGCCGCGGGATCATGACGTCGTTCACGGTCATGCGCCCGAGATCGAGAATCGACAGCAGCATCTCGCGGTGACGCGCCGGGATCACCGGCGCGGCCTCCGAGACCACGGTGCGCAGCTCTTCGGCACTGAGCCCCTGCGCGCTCCTTGACACGCGCCCCACACCGAACAGGCGCAGGAAGCCGTACGCAAGGCTGCTCGTGAGCCACAGCCCCGGCCGCGTGACCAGCACCAGCACGCGGTAGATCCCCGCAGCGTGCAGTGCCACCCCTTCCGGGTTGGAGGCGGCGTAGATCTTCGGCGCCAGCTCGCAGAACACGATCACGACGATCGTCAGCACTATGACGGCGAGCGGAATGGCGTAGGGGTAGCCGGTACGCTGCGCCACGATCGTGGCGATGGCCGAGGCGAACATGCTCGCGGCGGCGAGAATGACCAGGTTCGCGCCCAGCCAGTCGTCGGGCTTCTGCAGCAGCCGCTCCAGGGTGCGCGCCGTGCCGGAGCCGGCCAGCGCGCGGTGTCGGATGCGGTAGCGATTGACCGAGAGCATCGCGACCTCGGTGCCCGAGGAGAAGGCGACGATGACGAGGAGCAGGAGCAGCGCCAGCAGCAGCACGGGGGTTGCAGCGAGGTTCGTAGCGAGGTTCAAGGCGGCCATCCTCAAGGTTCCGTCACGCCTAGCATAGGAGCTTCGCGGGCCAAAGCGGGAAAAGCGGCCCCACCCCTATAATCGCCCCTTCTGCCCACGCTCCGCGGACTGCCCATGTTCGACCAGCTGACCGCCCGCCTGTCGCGCACCCTCGAGACCCTGCGCGGCCGGGGGCGCATCACCGAGGACAACGTGGCCGAAGCGCTGCGCGAGGCGCGCGTGGCGCTGCTGGAAGCGGACGTAGCGCTGCCGGTGGTGAAGACCTTCATCGAATCGGTCAAGTCGCAGGCGCTCGGGAGCGAGGTGCTCTCGAGCCTCACGCCGGGGCAGGCGTTCATCGGCATCCTGCACCGAGAGCTCGTACAGCTGATGGGCGGCGCGGGTACGGCCTGGAAGATGCGCGCGCAGCCGCCGGTCGTGCTGCTGCTGGCAGGACTACAGGGCGCGGGCAAGACCACGACTGCGGCGAAGCTCGCACGCTGGCTCATCGAGCGCGACAAGAAGCGCGTATTGCTCGCGAGCACCGACGTGCGCCGGCCCGCGGCAATGCTGCAGCTGGAGCGTCTGGCCGGGCAGGTGCATGCGGAGTATTTTCAGGCGCCGCCCGGGGAGGGAGCTGCCGGGATCGCGCGCGCGGCGCTGGCGCGCGCCAGGAGCGGCGTGTTCGACGTGCTGATCGTGGACACCGCCGGACGGTTGCACGTGGACGCGCACCTCATGGCCGAGGTGCGCGACATTGAAGCGGCGGTGGGGGCCTCTGAGCGGCTGTTCGTGGTGGACGCGATGGCCGGGCAGGATGCGCTGAATGCGGCGCGTGCGTTTGGCGCCGCACTCGATCTCACCGGCATCATCCTCACCAAGGCGGACGGAGACGCCCGCGGGGGAGCGGCGTTGTCGGTGCGCCAGATTACCGGCAAGCCCATCGTGTTCCTGGGCGTCGGCGAGAAGACCGAGGCACTCGAGCCCTTCGATCCCGAGCGCATGGCCGCGCGCATTCTTGGCATGGGCGATGTGGTGAGCCTCGTCGAGCAGGTTCACCGCGAGGCCGACCACGAGCAGGCTCAGCGGCTCGCCCAGAAAGTCGCCAGGGGCAAGAGCTTCGACATGATGGACCTGAAGGGTCAGTTGGAGCAGCTGCAGAAGATGGGCGGCGTCGCGGCGCTACTCGATAAGCTGCCCGGGGCGGTCACGCGCAAGGGCGCGGTTTCCGCCGAGAGCGGGGAGCGGGAGTTGCGCCGCCAGCTCGCGATCATCAACTCCATGACCCCCCGGGAGCGGCGCAACCCATCGATCATCGACGGCTCACGGCGGCGGCGCATCGCCGGGGGCTCGGGTGTTCAGGTCCAGGACGTCAACCGCCTGCTGAAGCAATTCATAGAGATGCAGCGTGTGATGAAGAGCATGAAGGGCGGCCGGTTGCGCCAGCTCATGGGAGCCTTCAAAGGGGGGCTGCCACCGGGCTTCCCGGGGCGCTGAGGCGGGCGCCGCACGCCCTCGCATCGCGCGGTGCGAATCCGCACGCCTGCAGCCGCACGTCACTCGCCGGCGGAAAAACTGGCGCAGGATTCGCAGGTTGCGTAGAATCCGCGCTCTTTTTTGGGCGCCCTTTTTTCGGGGGCGACCTGCTGGAACGAGAGCAATACGATCATGGTAACCATCCGCCTCACGCGGCGCGGGGCGCGCAATCAGCCCTTCTATCACGTCGTGGTAACCGATAGCCGCAAGCGCCAGGGCGGTCCGAGCCTGGAGCACGTGGGGTTTTTCAACCCGATTGCCCG
The DNA here is from genome assembly GCA_035937715.1 of Steroidobacteraceae bacterium. Classification (GTDB taxonomy): domain Bacteria; phylum Pseudomonadota; class Gammaproteobacteria; order Steroidobacterales; family Steroidobacteraceae; genus 13-2-20CM-66-19. The sequence goes on from DASZHQ010000129.1 coordinate 14,273, forward strand.
CCGCGGTGAGCAGAAGCTCAAGCTCGATCTGCCGCGCATCGACTATTGGGTGGGCCAGGGCGCGCAGCCCTCCGACCGCGTGCGCTCGCTGGTGGCTTCGTACCGCAAACAGGCGACGGCCTGAAGCGCCGCGCAGCAGGAGCAGCGCCTGCGCGGACCGCAAGGGGTCCGTGAGTGAATGAGGACCTGGTGTGGATCGAGTTGGGGCGCCTCGGTGCCCCTTACGGGATCAAGGGCTGGATCCACGTCGAGTCCTATACCGATCCCCCCGAGCGGCTGCTGCAGCACCGGGATTGGGTCTTGAGGCTCTCGAGCGGGGAGCGGCAGCTGCGGCGGGTTGCCGCGGCGCGAGCGCACGCCGCGGGCCTGGTCGCGCATCTGGAGGGGGTGGCCGGGCGTTCCGAGGCCGCCGCGCTCAACGGAGCGGTGGTCGAGGTCGAGCGCGCGGCGCTGCCGCGGCTCGGGGAGCGCGAGTACTACCGCGCTGATCTGATCGGATTTAGCGTCCGCAACCTCGCGGGGGCGGACCTCGGTAAGGTGAGCCACTTCGTCGATGCGCCCTCCGGCGCGGTGATGGTGACGAAGGAGGCGGGCGGGCGCCAGCATTGGGTGCTGGCAACGCCCAAGCACCTGCGCGAGGTGCGCCTTACGGCGCACGAGGTTTTGGTGGACTGGCCGGCGGAGCTGGAATAGAAGGCTCCATGAAGATCGAGGTCGTCACGCTCTTTCCGTGCATGATCGCCGGCGCCCTGGAGTTCGGCATCCTCGGGCGCGCCATCCGGCGCGGGCTCCTGAGCGTCGGCACGGAGGATCCGCGCGCGCACGCGACGGACGTGCACCGCAGCGTGGATGACCGTCCGTACGGCGGCGGTCCGGGCATGGTGATGAGGCCCGAGCCGCTCCTCGCGGCGATTCGCGCCGCGCATACGCGCCTGCCGGCGGGCAGTCCGCGGGTGTACCTGTCGGCGCAGGGGGAGCGCTTCGGTCAGGCGCAGGCAGGGGAGCTGGCGCGGCTGCCGGGGCTGCTGCTGGTCGCCGGGCGGTACGAGGGCGTGGATGAGCGCGTGATCGATCTCGGCATCGATCGCGAGCTCTCTGTCGGGGACTACGTGCTCTCGGGGGGTGAGCTGCCGGCGCTGACGGTCATCGATGCACTGGCGCGCCTGCTGCCCGGGGCGCTGACGTGCGAGAACTCGAGCGCAGAGGATTCGTTCGCACAAGGGTTGCTCGAGTGGCCGCAGTACACGCGGCCGGAAGTGTTCGAAGGCCGCGCCGTGCCGGCGGTGCTATTGTCTGGCGACCACGCCGACATCCGCCGCTGGCGCCTGGCGCGGGCGGTGGAGCGCACGGCGCAGCGCCGGCCGGAGCTCCTCGGCGACGCGCAACTCGCGCCCGAGGCGCGGCGCGCATTGAATGACTTCCTGGTCGCGCGCGCGACGGGAAACGAAGATCGAGGTAAATGAATATGAGCAAGATCATCCAGGAAATCGACAAGCAGCGCATGACCCGCGCGGTGCCCGAGTTCAAGCCGGGCGACACCGTGGTCGTGCAGGTCAAGGTGGTGGAGGGCGACCGCGAGCGCGTCCAGGCCTACGAAGGCGTGGTCATCGCCAGGAGCAATCGCGGGCTCAACTCCTCCTTCACTGTGCGAAAGATCTCTCACGGCGAGGGGGTGGAACGCGTGTTCCAGACCTACAGCCCGGCGATCAGCGACATCACCGTCAAGCGCCGCGGCAGCGTACGCCGCGCCAAGCTCTATTACCTGCGCGATCTCTCGGGCAAGGCGGCGCGCATCGAGGAGAAGATCTGACGCGCTTGCAGACCTCGCAGCGTCGCTAGCTCGCGGCAGGAGATGCCTGGATCATGACACCCCGCTCGTTCTTTTCCGGACTGTGGCGCGGCCTGGACGGCCTGCGCAAGGCCCTGCACCTGATAGTGCTGCTGGTGATCTTCGTGCTCATCATCGGGCTGCTGCGCAGCGGCGTGCCGCGGATCCCCGCCAAGGCGGCGCTGCTCGTTGCACCCGAGGGACAGCTGGTCGAGCAGCTCAGCGGCGAGCCGGTCCAGCGCGCACTCGAGGAGGCGCGCGGCCAGGGGCACGCGGAGACTTTGTTGTGGGACCTGACCGACTCGATCCGCGCCGCGGCGAGTGACACGCACATCCGAGTGCTGGCGCTCGACCTGGAGAAGTTCGGCGGCGCGACCCAACCCACCCTGGAGGAGCTCGCTGGCGCCCTGCGCGAGTTCCGCGCTAGCGGCAAGAAGGTGATTGCCTACGGCTCCGAGCTCACGCAGGAGCGTTACTACCTCGCCGCCCAGGCCGATGAGATCTATCTGGATCCGATGGGCTTCGTGCTCATCGATGGCTACGAGCGCTACCGCACTTACTTCAAGGACGCACTCGACAAGCTCGGTGTCGGTATCAACGTGTTTCGCGTCGGCGCATTCAAGAGCGCCGTCGAGACCTTCACGCGCACCAGCATGTCGCCCGAGGATCGCGAGGAGAGCCTCGCGTATCTCACGGCGCTCTGGAGCGGCTACCAGCAGGCCGTCACGCGCGCGCGCAAGCTCCCCGCCGATGCCCTGAGCCGCTACGTCGACTCGCTCGCGAAGACCGTGCCCGCCGCGCGCGGCAACGCCGCGCAGGTGGCGTTGCAAGCGCAGCTGGTCACCGCAGTGAAGACGCGCCTCGAGGCCGAGCAGCGACTCATCGGCATCGTCGGACAGGACGATACGAGCGGCTCGTTCAAGTCGGTATCGGCGTCGGACTACGCCCGCGTTGCGCGCGCCGCGAAAAAGATGCGCGCCGGTGGCAAGCCGCGCGTCGGCGTGATCGTGGCGTCCGGACAGATTCTCGACGGCGACCAGCCGCCGGGCGTGGTGGGCGGGGAATCCACCGCGCGGCTGATACGCCAGGCGCGCCTCGACAAGCAGGTGAAGGCGGTGCTTCTGCGCGTCGACAGCCCCGGCGGCAGCGTCCTGGCATCGGAGCAGATCTACCGCGAGCTGCTGGCATTGCGCGCCGCAGGTAAGCCGCTGGTCGTCTCGATGAGCGGCTACGCGGCCTCGGGCGGCTACTACATCTCGGCGCCGGCGGATGAGATCTGGGCGAGTCCCACGACGATCACCGGCTCGATCGGCATCTTCGCCATCATCCCGACGGTCGAAAAGACTCTCGGCAAGATCGGAGTGAGCGTCGACGGCGTGGGCACCACGGCGCTCTCGGGGCAGCTGCGCATCGACCGTCCGCTGGGCGAGGAGGCGCGCGTGCTGCTGCAGTCGCAGATCAACCGCGGCTACGACGACTTCCTCGCGCGCGTGGCGGCGGGCCGCAGGAAGACGCCCGCGCAGGTCGATACGATCGCCCAGGGACGCGTGTGGGCGGGAACCGACGCACAGCGCCTCGGGCTCGTCGATCAGCTCGGCTCTTTCAACGACGCCGTGAAGGCCGCCGCCCGGCGCGCGAAGCTCACCGACTACGCCTCCGAGTTCATCGAGCCCGAGCTCACCTGGGCACAGCAGCTGGCGATGCAGCTGCGCTCGCGCGCAGCGCAGCTGTTCGTGAGCGCCAGCCCAAACGAGCTCGCCCTCGCCGAGCTCGGCCGGCGCCTCGACCCGGTGACGCGCGAGGTGGCGCGCCTGAGCCGCTTCAGCGTGCCGAACCGCTTGTACGCCTACTGCTTCTGCGAGGTGCGCTAGCCAGCTTGTGCGAAGTGCCGGCTACAACGTCGACCAGTCGAGAATCACCTTGCCGGACTTCCCCGAGCCCATGGTCTCGAAGCCCTTGTGGAACTCCTGCACAGGGAAGTGATGGGTGATGATGGGCTCGAGCTTCAGCCCGCTCTGCAGCAGGCTCGCCATCTTGTACCAGGTCTCGAACATCTCACGCCCGTAGATGCCCTTGAGCGTGAGGCCCTTGAAGATCACCAGATTCCAGTCTATCGCGGTCTCCTCGGGTGGGATGCCGAGGATCGCGATCGAGCCACCGTGGTGCATGGTACGCAGCATCTCGCGAAAGGCGCCCGCGTTGCCGGACATCTCGAGGCCCACATCGAACCCCTCCTGCATCCCTAAGTCCTTCATCGTCTCATCGAGCGATTCGCGCTGCACGTTGATGGCGCGCGTCGCGCCCATCCGGCGTGCCAGCTCCAGGCGGTAGTCGTTGACGTCGGTCACGACCACGTGCCGCGCGCCGGTAAAGCGGGCGACCGCGGTTGCCATGATGCCGATCGGTCCGGCACCCGTGATCAGCACATCCTCGCCGACCACATTGAAGGCGAGCGCCGTATGCGTGGCGTTGCCGAAGGGATCCAGGATCGAGGCAATGTCGTCCGAGATCGAGTCGGAAAGCTTGAAAGTGTTGTCGGCCGGGATCGCCAGGTACTCGGCAAACGCGCCAGGCCGGTTCACGCCCACGCCGATCGTGTTGCGGCATAGGTGGCGCCGTCCCGCGCGGCAGTTGCGGCAGTAGCCGCAGGTAATGTGCCCCTCGCCCGAGACGCGATCGCCCTTCTTCAGGCCCTTGACCTCCGAGCCGGTCTCGACAATACGGCCGCAATACTCGTGGCCGACGGCCATCGGCACCGGGATGGTCTTCTGCGCCCAGGCGTCCCAGTTGTAGATGTGCATGTCGGTGCCGCAGATCGCGGTCTTGGCGATCTCGATCAACACGTCGTTGGGGCCGACCTTCGGCTCGGGGATGTCCTCGAGCCAGATGCCGGGCGCCGCCTGCTGCTTGACCAGTGCCTTCATGCTGTTCTCTTTATTGGGGTCGTCGCGCCGCTTTTTAAGGTCGCCGCGCTCAGTGAATCACGCCGAGATCGCGCCCGACTCGCGTGAATGCCTCGAGCGCGCGCTCGAGCTGGCCACGACTGAGCGCCGCAGACATCTGGGTGCGGATGCGCGCCTGGCCCTTGGGCACTACCGGATAGGAGAAGCCGATGACGTACACCCCGCGCTCGAGCAGCGCGTCCGCCATGCGGCCGGCGAGCGCCGCGTCTCCGAGCATGACGGGAATGATCGGGTGCTCGCCGGGCTTGAGGTCGAAGCCCGCCTGGGTGAGCCCGGCGCGGAAGAAGCGCGTATTCTCGAACAGCTGCGCGCGCAGCTGCGGGGTGTGCTCGAGGAGCTCGAGCACCGCCAGGCTCGCCGCGGCAACCACGGGCGGGATGCTGTTGGAGAAAAGATAAGGCCGCGAGCGCTGCCGCAGCCATTCGACGATCTCGCGGCGCGCGCCCACGTAGCCCCCGCTGGCGCCCCCCAGGGCCTTGCCGAGCGTGCCGGTGAGGATGTCGATGCGCTCGGCGACGCCACAGTGCTCGGGCGTGCCGCGCCCGCCAGCCCCCATGAAGCCGGTGGCGTGCGAATCGTCCACCATCACCAGCGCGTCGTAGCGGGCGGCGAGGTCGCAGATCTCACGCAGCTTCGCGATGTATCCGTCCATCGAGAACACGCCGTCGCTGGCGATGAGGCGGGTGCGCGCGCCCTGGGCCTGCTTCAGGCACTGCTCGAGCTCCAGCATGTCGCTGTTGGCGTAGCGGTAGCGCTGCGCCTTGCACAGGCGGATGCCGTCGATGATGCTCGCGTGATTGAGCGCGTCTGAGATCACCGCGTCGCGCTCGTCGAGCAGCGTCTCGAACAGTCCGCCGTTGGCATCGAAGCACGACGAATACAGGATCACTTCCTCGCAGCCGAGAAAGCGGGCGAGGCGCTCTTCGAGTCTCTTGTGAGTCTGCTGCGTGCCGCAAATGAAGCGCACCGAGGCCATCCCGTAGCCGTACTCATCGAGCGAGCGCCGCGCCGCCTCGCGCACCGCCGGATGGTTGGCGAGCCCGAGGTAGTTGTTGGCGCACAGGTTGATGACCTCACGCTCGCCCGCTTTCACCACCCCGCCCTGGGGGCCGGCGAGCACCCGCTCGGTCTTGTAGAGGCCCTGGGTGCGCAAGTCGGCGAGCTCGCCGCGCAGCCGCTCGATAAACACCTGATTCATGGGCGGCAATTATACTTGAGGCCCGTTTTGCCCCCGCCCACCCGCGAGCCGCAAACAGTCGCGGCGCCATGTGCCCCCGGGTGCGGGGTCGCATTTGAGCCCTCAGACGTCGCCGCAGTGCATGTGAGCTTCGCGGGTACGTTGCACACTGACCGGCCAGACCCCATGAAAGCGCAAGACGCAGGACGCCGTGCGTCCTTGAGCGGTGCAGCCATGACCCTAAGCGTATTCGACATCTTCAAGGTCGGCGTCGGGCCTTCGAGCTCGCACACCATGGGCCCGATGCGGGCAGCGCGCGAGTTTGCACGCGGCCTGAAAGACGACGGGTTGCTCGATGCAACGCAGGAGATCGCGGTGCGCCTGTACGGCTCGCTCGCGCTCACCGGCGTTGGCCACGGCACCGATCGCGCGATCCTCGTGGGTCTGGAGGGCGCAGAGCCCGAGACGGTCGATCCCGACAGCATCGAGCGCACCGTGCAGCGCATTCGCAGCAGCGCTCGCATCCGCCTGCTGGGTGAGCGCGAGGTTGCCTTCGATGAGCCCATGCAGCTGCTGTTTCTGCATCACGAGCGGCTGCCGCGACATTCCAACGGCATGCGCTTCAGTGCACTCGGCGCTGGGCAGCGCGTGCTGCGCGAGGAGGATTACTACTCGATCGGCGGCGGGTTCATCGTGCGGGGCGATGAGACCGAGGCGCGCGAGGCGCACGAAAAGGCGCCGCTCCCGTACCCGTTCACCTCGGGGGACGAGCTGCTCGCTCTGTGTCGCGAGCATGGGCTGGAGATGTTCGAGCTGATCCTCGCCAACGAACGCACCCGGGCGCCGGAAGCCGAGGTGCGCGCGAAGCTTCTGCACCTGTGGAGCGTGATGCAGGCCTGCGTCGAGCGCGGCTTTCGCCAGTCGGGACTCCTGCCGGGTGTGCTCAAGGTGCGCCGCCGCGCGCCGCGGCTGTACCGGCAGCTGACCGAGAGCGGCACGGTGAAGCCGCTCGAAGTCATGGACTGGGTGAACGCGTATGCGCTCGCGGTGAACGAGGAGAACGCCGCCGGCGGGCGCGTTGTTACCGCTCCGACCAACGGCGCAGCCGGCATCGTGCCGGCGGTGTTGCATTTCTACCGGCGCTTCGAGGCCGGCGCCAACGACGAGGGTGTGATCCGCTTCCTGCTGGTCGCTGCCGCCATGGGGATGCTCTACAAGCGCAACGCCTCCATCTCCGGGGCGGAGATGGGCTGCCAGGGCGAGGTGGGGGTCGCCTGCTCGATGGCCGCCGCCGGCCTCGTCGCGGCTCTGCAGGGCACCAACGAGCAGATCGAGAACGCCGCCGAGATCGGCATGGAGCACAACCTGGGCCTCACTTGCGATCCGGTGGCGGGGCTGGTGCAGATTCCCTGCATCGAGCGCAACGCCATGGGATCCGTCAAGGCCGTCAATGCCGCCCGCCTGGCGATGCGCGGGGATGGCTCGCACAAGGTATCCCTCGACCAGGTGATCGCCACCATGCGCCAGACCGGCGCGGACATGTCCACCATCTACAAGGAAACCTCGCAGGGGGGGCTGGCGGTCAACGTTCCGGAGTGCTGACGGGCGGGAGTGTTCAGGTCGCCGCGCCCGCAGTCTCAGGCGAACAGGCTGAAGAGTCCCTTGGGCGGCGCTTCGCGCTGCACCTCGGTAACCGCGGCCGGACCGATCCCGTCCCAGCTGTCCGCTTGGAAAGCGATCGAGCACACCGCGCCTGTCGCAAGGCCGGACGCGCCGCCGTTCGGCACCAGCAGCTGCGCCAGTTCCGACACCCCGGGGTTGTGAGCGATCAGCAGCAGGTGAGCGATGCGCGGCCCACTGTGCTGCGCCACCTGCAAGAGGTCCCCCGCGGCCGCAAGATACAGTTTGTCCTCCCGCAGCACGCATCGCGCGGGGATCGACAGCGCGCGCGCCACGATCTGGGCTGTCTGCTGTGTGCGCAACGCCGGACTCACCAGCACGAGCTCGGGAACGAGCCCCAGCTCGAGCAGGCGCCGCCCCATCGCCTCCGCCGCGGCCGTGCCGCGGCGGTTGAGCGGCCGCTGCAGGTCGGTGAGGCCCGCATCCTTCCAGCGGGCATCCCCATGGCGCATGAGAGTGAGGCGCTTCACGTGTGCCTCATGGCGCAAGCTCGACCAGGATGCGGCCGTCCTGCTCGCGCACGCGGTAGGTGTGCAGCGGCTCGTACGCTGGTGGTGTCAGCGCCTCGCCGGTGCGCAGGCAGAAGTGCGCGCCGTGACGCGGACAGATGATCTGGCAGTCTTGCACCAGCGCCTCGCCCAGGATTTCGCCGTCGTGCGTGCAACGGTCTTCTACGGCGTACAGCTCGCGCCCGCAGCGTACGATAACCACCGCGATGCCATCGACTTCGGCGGAAAAGGGCGCCGTTTCGCTGACGGCCTCGACGCCGCCGACATCCACCCAGCGGGAATTCATGCTGCGCCAGGATGCCTCAGTACATTCCCGTCTGCAGGCGTGCGGCCTCGGACATCATGCCCTGGTTCCAGGGGGGATCGAAAGTGAGCGTGACGAGCGCCTCGCGCACGGTGGGGATGCGCTGGATCTTGTCGCGCACGTCCGCCACCAGGATGTCCCCCATGCCACAACCTGGCGCTGTGAGCGTGATTTTCACCTCGACGCTGCGCGTGCCGTCCTCGTTCTGCTTCACGTCGCAGTCGTAGACGAGGCCGAGATCGACGATGTTGATCGGGATCTCCGGGTCGTAGCAGGTGCGCATCTGCTCCCACGCGAGCTTCCTGATATCCTCTTCGCCGGCATTCGGGGGCAGCTCCGGTGCTTTCGCGGCTTCCTGACCGATGGCATCGGCATCTTCGCCTGCGATGCGCAACAGGTTCCCCTCGAGGTACACCGTGAAGCTTCCCCCGAGCGCCTGGGTGATGTAGCCGGCCTGGCCGGGCTTCAGCGTCACTTCCTGGCCGGCGGGCACGACCACCGCGCGCACCTCGCGGTTCACGACGAAAGGCTCGTTCTCGTGCCGGCGCATGGCGAGTGCTACTCGGTGGATACCCTGGCGGGCCCGGGCCCGAGGGCGGCGTTGAGCGTGTGCCAGCAAAGGCTCGCGCATTTCACCCGCACCGGGAACTCCCGTACACCGGAGAGCGCCGCCAGCTTGCCGAGCGAGCCATCGGGCATGGCGTCCGGCTGCGTGAGCAGCGCGTGCATTTTGCCGAACAGCTCGCGCACGTCCGCGCGCTCCCTGCCCTTGACCGCCTCCGTCATGAGCGAGGCTGAGGCGGTGGAGATCGCGCACCCCTTGCCCTCGAAGCGGATGTCCTCGATGCGCTCGCCGTTCATGCGCACGGTGAGCGACAGCCGGTCGCCGCACAGGGGGTTGTGACCTTCCGCGCGGCCATCGGCCGGCTCGATGCGGCCGAAGTTCCGCGGATGGCGGTTGTGATCGAGGATCACGTCGCGGTAGAGCTCCTTCAGGTCCATCAGCCGAACACCTCGCGCGCCCGCGCCAGCCCCGCCACCAGACTCGCCACGTCGCGCTCGGTGTTGTAGCAGCCGAAGGAGGCGCGTGCCGTCGCGGGCAGCCCGAAGAACGTCATCACCGGCATGGCACAGTGATGCCCGGTACGCACCGCGACGCCCTCGGCGTCGAGGATCGTGCCGAGATCATGCGGGTGCACGCCTTTCATCGTGAACGACAGCACCGCGGCCTTGTGGGCCGCGGTGCCGATGATGTCGATGTCCGGCAGCCGCGCGAGCTGCGCGGTCGCCAGCTGCAGCAGCCGCTGCTCGTGCGCGGCGATGGCGTCGATCCCGAGCGACTCGATGTAGTCCATGGCCGCGGCGAGTCCCACCGCGCCGGAGATGTTGGGCGTGCCGGCTTCGAACTTCCACGGCAGGTCGTTGTAAGTCGTCTTCTCGAAGGACACGGTGAGGATCATGTCCCCGCCGCCTTGCCAGGGAGGCATAGCCGCGAGCAGCTCCTCGCGCCCATAGAGCACGCCGAGCCCGGTGGGCCCGTAGAGCTTGTGACTGGAGAAGGTGTAGAAGTCCGCACCGAGCGCGCGCACGTCGACGCGCGAGTGCGGGACAGCCTGCGCGCCGTCGATGAGCACCACGGCGCCGTGCGCGTGGGCGGCCTCGACGAGGCGCTTCACCGGCAGCACCGTGCCGAGCGCGTTGGAGACGTGCGCCACGGCCACCAGGCGGGTGCGCCGGGTGAGAAGCTTCAGGAACTCATCGAGCTCCAGCTCGCCACGGCGGTTGATCGGCGCGACTTTGAGCACCGCGCCGGTCTGCTCGCACACCATCTGCCAGGGGACGATGTTAGCGTGGTGCTCGAGGGCCGTGATCAGGATCTCGTCGCCGGGCCCGAAGCGCGGGCGGGCATAAGCCTGTGCCACCAGGTTGATGCCCTCGGTGGTGCCGCGCACGAAGATGATCTCCTTGGTGGAAGCGGCGTTGATAAAGCGCCGTATGCGCTCGCGCGCCCCCTCGAAGGCGGCGGTTGCGGCCTGGCTCAGGGCATGCACGCCGCGATGCACGTTGGCATGGGAATGGGTCTCGTAGTCTTCGACCGCGCGCAGAACCGCCAGCGGACGCTGGGAGGAGGCCGCGCTGTCGAGGTAGACGAGCGGGTGGCCGTGGACGGTGCTGGCGAGGATCGGGAAGTCACGTCGCACCGCTTCCGCATCGTACGACGGCAGCGGCTTGGCAATCTGTACGTTGGCGGCCATCACAGAAGCTCCCTGAGAGTGTCATCGCGCAGCTGGCCTGCAACGTGCTCCTCGATCTGCCGCCGCAACGCCGGCAGCGTGATCTGCGCGATCACGTCCTCGAGGAACGCCCACTTGAGCAGGCGCTGCGCCGTGTCGCGTGTCAGGCCGCGCGACAGCAGATAGAACAACATGTTCTCATCGAGCTTGCCGGCGGTGGCGCCGTGGCTGCAGCGTACCTCGTCGGTGTAGATCTCCAGCTGCGGCCGCAGGTCGATTTCCGCTTCCGGACCGGCGAGCAGTCCGCGCAGCGACTGTTGTGAATCGGTGCCCGGCGCGCCTTCAGCCACCACGATCTTGCCGTTGAAGGCAACCCGGGCCCGCCCGGCTGAGATGCCGCGGAAGGTCTGGCGGGTGCGCGCCCGCGGTGCGGCGTGCTCCACCAGAGCGAAGGTATCCTGCACCTGCTGCCGGTCGCCGAGCGCGACGACGGCGAGCGTGAGATCCGAGCGCTCGCCGCCCAGGCGCACTGTGAGGGTGGAGCGTGCAGCCTGTGCGCCGGTGCTGATGCCGTGCAGCCGATAAGTGGCATCCTGCGCAAGATCTGCCGACAGCGTGTCGAAGAGGATGCTGCGCGGGTTGAGCTCCTGCAGCCGGTAGTGCTGCAGGCTGGCCCCGGCGGCGAGATCCACGCTCACCGCGCTGGTCACGAAACTCGCCTCCCCCGTGGCGCTCAGGTGCCTTTCGATGAGCACCACTCTAGCCCCTGCATCGAGGCGCAGCTCCACGCGCGGGTAAGACGCTCCGGCCTGCGCATCCGCGCTGGCGACGAACAGCAGCTCGAGCCGCACGGGCTCAGGCGTTGCGGCCGGGGCTCGAATGGCGAGGCCGTCGGTCGCGAACGCCTCGGTGAGGAGTGCAAAGCGCTCATCTCCCGCGCGCGCCACCGGCAGCCCCGGCATCGACTCCGGCGCCTCCGCGACGCTGGTGCGAGCGGCAGCGTCGCTTCCCGCCAGCAGCGTGAGCGCCGCGGGGGTCGAGGTGAGCGTTGCCGAAACAGCCGGTGCGAAGCTGCCATCCACGAACACGTAGCGCGCATAGCCGGCGAGGGCGGCGGGGAGCCCCTGCGGCGCCGGTAGCGGCTGCGCGGCCGCTGCCGGGATGAAGCGCTGGCGCTCGAGCGGGCGCAGGTTTGCGTACTTCCAGTTCTCATCCCGCGAAGTGGGGAGTCCCGTCGCCGCAAGCGCGGCGATAGCGCTACGGCGCCGGGCGGCAGCGGCGCCCGAGGACGGCAGCGCGCGCGAGGCGCTGGCGTATTCCTCGATGATGCGGGCGGTGAGGGGTGCACTCATCGGAAGCTCACGCTGCCTCGGCGGCAACCCAGTCGTAGCCGCGCCGTTCGAGCTCGAGGGCGAGAGTGCGATCGCCGCTGCGGGCGATGCGCCCGCGCACCAGCACATGCACGAAATCGGGCACGACGTATTCGAGCAGGCGCTGGTAATGCGTCACCAGTACGCACGCGCGCTCGGGCGAGCGCTGCGAGTTGACGCCCGCGGCGACCACCTTGAGCGCATCGATATCGAGTCCGGAGTCGGTCTCGTCGAGGATCGCGAGCTTCGGCTCCAGCACCAGCATCTGCAGGATCTCGTTGCGTTTCTTTTCTCCGCCCGAGAAACCCTCGTTCACCCCGCGTGACAGGAAGCTGTCCTCCATATGCATCAGCTTCATCTTTTCGCGCACCAGGCCGAGGAACTCGAAGGCATCGACTTCCGGCAGGCCGCGCGGCCGGCGTGCAGCGTTGACGGCGGCCTTGAGCAGATAGACGTTGTTGACGCCGGGGATTTCGACCGGGTACTGGAAGCCGAGGAACAGGCCTTCGCGGGCACGCTCTTCAGGCGCAAGCGCCAGCAGGTCCCGGCCCTGATAGCGCACGGTTCCTGAAGTGACCCGGTAGCCGGGATGGCCGGCGAGCACGTGGGCAAGCGTGCTCTTGCCCGAGCCGTTCGGGCCCATGATGGCGTGCACCTCGCCGGGGCCGACCTCGAGTGTCAGTCCCTTGAGGATCTCGTTGCCGCCGACGGTCACGTGCAGGTCGTGGATGCTCAGCATTACAGTCTCCATGACTACCCCACCGCGCCCTCGAGGCTGACGGCCAGAAGCTGCTGCGCCTCCACCGCGAATTCCATCGGCAGCTCCTTGAAGACGGACTTGCAGAAACCGCTCACGATCATGTTGACCGCGTCCTCCTGCGCGATGCCGCGCGCCAGCAGATAAAACAGCTGGTCCTCGCTGATCTTGGAGGTGCTCGCCTCGTGCTCGACGGTGGCCGAAGGGTTCTTCACCTCCACGTACGGGAAGGTGTGCGCTCCGCAGCGGCCGCCCATGAGCAGCGAGTCGCACTGGGTGAAGTTGCGGGCCCCGTGCGCACTCGGCAGGATCTTCACCAGGCCGCGGTAGGTGTTCTGGCCGTGGCCCGCGGAGATGCCCTTGGAAACGATGGTGCTACGGGTGTCCCTTCCGATGTGGATCATCTTGGTGCCGGTATCCGCCTGCTGGTAGTTGTTCACCGTGGCGACTGAGTAGAACTCGCCGATCGAGCCCTCGCCGCGCAGCACGCAGCTCGGGTACTTCCAGGTGATCGCCGAGCCCGTTTCCACCTGCGTCCAGGAGATATGCGCGTTGCGGCCGCGGCACTCGCCGCGCTTGGTCACGAAGTTGAAGATGCCACCCAGGCCGTTGACATCGCCGGGGTACCAGTTCTGCACGGTGGAGTACTTGATGCGCGCGTCGTCCAGCGCGATCAGCTCCACGACCGCGGCGTGCAGCTGGTTTTCGTCGCGTTGCGGCGCGGAGCACCCTTCCAGGTACGATACGTAACTGCCCGCATCCGCGATGATCAGCGTGCGCTCGAACTGTCCGGTATTCATCGCGTTGATGCGAAAGTAGGTCGAGAGCTCCATCGGGCAGCGCACGCCTTTCGGCACGTACACGAACGAGCCGTCGGAAAATACCGCGGAGTTGAGGGTCGCGAAGAAGTTGTCCGAGTACGGGACGACGCTCCCGAGGTACTGCTCGATAAGCTGCGGGTGCGTGCGTACGGCCTCGGAAAACGGACAGAACACCACGCCCGCGGCCGCCAGACGTTCCTTGAACGTGGTGGCCACCGACACACTGTCGAACACCGCATCCACGGCGACCCCCGCGAGCCGGGCACGCTCGTGCAGCGGCACGCCGAGCTTTTCGTAGGTCTCCAGGAGCTTCGGATCGACGTCGGCGAGGCTCTTCGGTCCGTCCTTCTTTGCCCGCGGCGCGGAATAATATGAGATGGCCTGGTAGTCGATCGGCGCGACCTTCACGTGCGCCCAGTGCGGCTCCCGCATGGTCAGCCAGTGGCGCAACGCCTTCAACCGCCACTCGGTGAGAAAGGCGGGCTCCTGCTTCTTGCGCGAGATGAGCCGCACCACATCCTCATCCAGTCCCGGCGGGACGGTGTCCGAATCGATCTCGGTCACGAAGCCGTGTTGGTAGCCTCGTGCGATCAGTGTCTCGAGTCTTTTTGCGCTTTCGCTCATCGCTTGCTCAGGTTGCCAGGCGGGCTCACGAGCGCGCCGGGGAGCGCGTCGCCGCCGCCTTCATGTCACGCTCGAGTGCCGCAAGCCGCGCCGGCGCGGCGTCGAGCCCGGCGAGCTGCGCCAGGCTCACCTCATGGAGTGCGCGGCGGATCACGAGGTTCAGCCGCTGCCAGACCCGTCCCACCCGGCAGATCTCCTCGATCTCGCAGTAGCCGTGCCCGGCGGCACAGTCGGTGAGCGCCACCGGACCCTCGAGCGCATCGAGAATGGCCGCGACGCTGATCTGGGCGGCGGGGCGGGCCAGCTGGTACCCCCCGTGCAGTCCCCGGGTCGAGGTCACGAGTCCGCTACGCTGCAGCTGCTTCAGGAGCTTGCTCACCGTGGGTGCGGCGATGCGCGTCTGCTCGGCGAGCGAGGCGGCGGTCTGTACGCGTTGCGGCTCGCTCGCCAGTGCGGCGAGGATCACGGTGGCGTAGTCGGTCAGCCGACTGATGCGCAGCATGGTGGCACCCTCTGGAAAGTAGGACTAGTTTAGTACTAATTGTGGCCGGAACCAAGCCGGCGGAACTTTGCGCGCTCGACGGCCGCGCCGAAGGCGGCGCCCGCGGCGTGGCTCGGGGCGAGGGCCGCCCGGGGGCGGGCGCATTTGCTATCCTTGGCGCCCCCTTTCCGGGGGTTGTTTGTTTTCTCGGCGGCTCGGGCCTCACGCGCTGATCACACACCCGCCGCCAACGCCGGAGGATTATCGATGAACCCGAGTGAGCTCGCGCGTGTTGCCGGCGCGATGGTGGCCAAAGGCAGGGGCATCCTGGCTGCGGACGAAAGCAGCGGCACCATCAAGAAGCGCTTCGACAGCATCCAGCTAGAGTCGACCGAGGAGCATCGCCGTACCTATCGCGAAATGCTGTTCACGGCGCAGGCCGCCGCGGAATCGGTGAGTGGCGTCATTCTGTACGACGAGACCATTCGCCAGAAGACGCGCGACGGCACCCCTTTCCCGCAGTACCTGGCCAGGCAGGGGATGATCCCGGGCATCAAAGTGGACCTGGGCGCGAAGCCCCTGGCGGGCTTTCCGGGCGAGACCATTACCGAAGGGCTGGATGGCCTGCGCGAGCGCCTTACCCAGTACCGCGGCCTCGGCGCGCGGTTCGCCAAGTGGCGTGCCGTCATCGACATCGCCGATGGCATCCCGACGCGCTTTGCCGTGCAGGCGAACGCGCACGCCCTGGCGCGCTACGCGGCGCTCTGCCAGGAGAGCGACATCGTGCCGATCGTCGAGCCGGAAGTGCTCATGGACGGGGGGCATTCCATCGAGCGCTGCCAGCAGGTGACTGAGGATGTGCTCGCCGCGGTGTTCGCTGAGCTGTACGCGCACCGCGTAGTGCTCGAGGGCATGGTGCTCAAGCCCAACATGGTGATCTCCGGCAAGAAAGCCCAGAACCGCGCCAGGCCCGAAGTCGTGGCGGAGACCACGGTGCGCGTATTGAAGCGCCACGTCCCGCCGGCCGTGCCCGGTATCGCCTTCCTCTCCGGTGGCCAGTCTCCCACCGAGGCGACGCTTCACCTGTCGCTGATGAATCAGCTGGGACCGCTGCCGTGGTCGCTGACTTTCAGCTACGGCCGTGCGCTGCAGGACACCGCGCTCAAGGCCTGGGGCGGCGCGGCGGCGAATTTCGCCGCTGGCCAGAAGGAATTCGCCAAGCGTGCCAGGCTGAACGGGCTGGCCACCACCGGGCGCTACGCTGCCGACATGGAAAGTCAGGCCGCGTGAGCCTCGAGGCGGCTGCCGCGCGCGCGTGACAAGCCCTGCATCCCCACAACGCGTGTCAGCCGCCCCCGCGGCTGACGCGGTGGTCGACGTGCGCGATGTGCATTATGCCATCGGCGGGCGGCCGATCTTTAGCGGCCTCGATCTCAGTGTGCGCGCCGGGCGGATCACTGCGGTCATGGGACCCAGCGGCACCGGCAAGACGACACTGCTCAGGCTCATCACGGCGCAGATCAGCGCCGAGCGCGGGCAGGTGCTGGTGTTCGGGCGCGACGTCGCTGGCCTGGGAGGGGGCGAGGTCTACGCTTTGCGCCGGCGCATCGGCATGCTGTTTCAGAACGGGGCGCTGCTCACCGACATGGACGTGTTCGAGAATGTCGCTTTCCCGGTGCGCGAGCACACCGACCTTCCCGAGCCGCTGATCCGCACGCTGGTGCTCACCAAGCTGCAGGCGGTGGGTCTGCGCGGCGCCGCCGAGCTCATGCCAGCGGAGTTGTCCGGCGGCATGGCGCGGCGCGTGGCGCTGGCGCGCGCCATCGTCATGGACCCCGAAGTGCTGATCTACGACGAGCCCTTCGTCGGTCTCGACCCGATTTCCCTCGGTGTCATCATGCGCCTCATCAAGCACATGAACCAGGCGCTCGGCATCACCAGCATCGTCGTCTCTCACGATGTGCGCGAGCTCGCGAGCATCGCCGATGACAGCTATCTGCTGTCGGGCGGGCGCGTCGCCGCATCCGGGAGCCCGGCGGAGCTGCGCGCCAGCGACTCCCCGGCCGTGCGGCAATTCGTCACCGGGGCTCCGGACGGCCCGGTGGCCTTTCATTACCCGGCTCCCGATTACGCCGCGCAGTTGTTCGGGATGGAGGGACAGTGAGCAACGGCAGCGGCAACGGCTTCCTGCTCGAGGGCGTGCGCCGGCTCGGTTCGACGGTGCTGTTCCTCATTCAGCTGCTCATCGCGTGCGTGCCGGCTTTCGCGCGGCCGCGGCTGCTGGCGCACCAGATCTACAACGCCGGTGCCCGCTCGCTCATCATCATCATGCTCTCCGGGCTGTTCGTCGGCATGGTGCTGGGACTGCAGGGCTACCAGCTGTTGCAGCGATTCGGATCCGAGGAATCGCTCGGCATCGCCGCAGCGCTCGGACTGCTGCGCGAGCTGGGACCCGTCATCACCGCGCTGCTGTTCGCGGGGCGCGCCGGCACGGCCCTCACTTCCGAGATCGGACTGATGCGCGCCACCGATCAGCTGACGGCCATGGAGATCATGGCGGTGGACCCGATGCGCTACGTCGCCGCTCCGCGCTTCCTCGGCGGCGTAATCGCCATGCCGTTGCTCGCGGCGATCTTCAGCGTCATCGGGCTGTTCGGAGCGCAGCTGATCGGCGTGCAGCTGATGGGCGTCGATCAGGGCGTTTTCTGGTCCCAGACCCAGGGCGCGGTGACGCTGCGTGACGTCCGCGAGGGGGTGGTCAAAAGCCTGGTGTTCGGCGTCGCCTGCAGTCTCATCGCCGTGCACGAGGGCTATTACGCCGCGCCGACCGCGGAAGGCGTGGGGCTCGCGACCACGCGCACGGTCGTGGCGTCGTCCGTGCTCACGCTGCTGCTCGATTACGTGTTGACTGCGGAATTCCTCTAAAGGAACCTTCACCCATGCGTGCCAATCGCACTCTCGAAATCGGGACCGGGCTGTTCGTGCTGCTGGGCTTCGCCGCGCTGCTGTTCCTCACCACGCAGCTGCCGGCGACCGGATTGAAATTCGCCTCCGCCAAGACCGGCTCTCACGTGAGCGCGGAGTTCGACAACATCGGCGACCTCAAGGTGGGTTCGCCCGTCACCATGTCGGGCGTGCGCATCGGCGAGGTGTCGGGCATCCGCTTCGATTCCCGTGCCTTCAAGGCCCTGGTGGCCATGCGCATCGATCTGCAATACAACAAGATCCCCGACGACAGCTACGCCAGCATCCAGACGCAGGGGTTGCTCGGCGGCAAGTACATCGGCATGAGCCCCGGCGGGTCCGAGGAGTACCTCAAGGACGGCAGTCGCATCGATCAGACCCAGTCGGCGATCGTGCTCGAGAGCCTGATCAACAAGTTCTTCGCCAACTACGCGAGCAAGGGCGGCGACAACCAGGGCCCGACGGCGGATACTCAGAGCAAGGGCCCCGGCACCCAGAGCAAGGTGGAGCCAAAGAAATGAGAACGCCAAGTATTGTGTTGACCGGCATTTGCCTGAGCTGCGCTTTCGGGTATGCGCAGCCGCAGACCCCGCCGGCCGCTCAGACGCAGAATGCGCCTGCGGCGGGCACCGCCGACAGCAGCGGACCGACGGAGGTGGTACAGGCGGCGGCACAGGGCATGCTCAGGGATCTCGACAAGGACCGCGACACCTACCGGCGCGACCCCGCCAAGGTCGGACAGCTGGTCGACAAGTACCTGCTCCCGAACTTCGACACCGAGTACTCGGCCCGTCTGGTTCTGGGCGTGCACTGGCGCACAGCGACCCCCGAGCAGCGCAAGCGCTTCATCGAAGCTTTCTATCACTCGCTGCTCACCAACTACGGCAGCGCACTGGTCGACTTCACCGCTGATCGGCTCAAGATCTTCCCGAGCAGCGTCGACGCCGGCGCAAGCCGCGCCACCGTGCGCACCGAGGTCAAGCGCAGCAACGGCGATCGTGTGGCCGTGAATTACTACCTGCGCAAGACGCCGCAAGGCTGGAAGGCGTGGGACGTGGTGATCGACGGCATCAGCTACGTCAACAGCTACCGCGAGGACTTCGGTGCGCAGATCGAGCAGCAGGGACTCGACGCCGTCATCCATCGGCTCGAGTCGGGCGCGAAGCCCGGTGCGATCGCCAAGCAGACCGAGGGCAAGGGGGGCGGATGAGCACGCCGCAGCCCGCGGCGACCGGCCACGAGGGAGCGAGCGGGGATCTTCGCCTGGTCGGCTCGGCCCCAGGACACTTCGTCGCTTCCGGCCCGCTCACCTTCGCAACGGCCCGCCGAGCGCGCGAGCTCGGCCTGCAGGCCTTCGCCGCTGCTCCCGGCGAAGGACTCGAGATCGACTGCGCGGGCATCACCGCCTGCGACAGCGCCGGCCTCGCGGTGCTGCTCGACTGGCTGGGCACCGCCAGGCGCGCAGGCTGCAAGTTGCGCTACACGCAGCTGCCGGCAGGTATTGCTGCGCTCGCCCGCATCAGCGAAGTCGAGGAGTTGCTGGTGGGCGGCGCCTGAGCCGCATCAGTGCGGGGTGGGCGGCGTCCCCTCATCCTGGCCCGACTCCTCGATCATCCGCTGCTCCCGCTCCTCTTCGTCTTTCTCGTCCTTCTGCGAGCGGCCGCCGCTCACTTTGAAGTCGCGGTGCTGCAGGTAGGCGTTGCGTACGAAGGCGTAGGGGTCGTAGGCGCTTTCCACGATGCTGGTGGCGTCGAGCAGCCGGGCGCGGTCATCAATCTTCTGCAGCAGCCACAGCCCGTAATCCCAATAGGTGTTGAAGATGTATGCGCGCGGCGTGCTGTAGGCATCGACCGCACGCCCGAGCGTATCGCGCGCGTCGGAAGGTCCGAGGAACGGCAGGACGACGTAAGGCCCTTTCTTCACGCCCCACTTGCCGAGTGTCTGCCCGAAGTCGCGGTCGTTCTTGTCCAGTCCCGCGGCGGTGGCCGGGTCGAACAGCCCGCCGATGCCGAGCGTGGTGTTGAGCAGCAGGCGGCCGGTGTCGGAGACGAACGGCTTGAGTTGCCCTTGCAACAGATCGTTGAGCATGACGATCGGGTAGTCGAGATTGTCGAAGAAGTTATGCACCCCCGTCTGCACGAACTGCGGCGTGACCTTGCGGTAGCCGCGCGCCACGGGCTGCGCGATGGCGTGGTCGAACTTGTCGTTAAAGCGATAAGTGGCGCGGTTCATCCGCTCCCACGGGTCGCGCGCGTCAGGCTTCCCCGGCGGCAGCGTGGCGCAGCCGACGAGCAGCAGCAGGCAAAATGATAGCAGTGAAGCCCGTGTCGTCGCTGGCATATGAGGTGTTGGAGGCAGTTGGAGGCGGACGAGGCACGCATTGTAGCAGCCGCGCCTGAGAGCTTACGCGCGCCGCCTGCTCGGCGGCAGGATGGGCCGCCACCTGGCCTGGCCGCCTCAGCGGCCGCCGCCGCGGCGCTGGCCCTGGCCCTGGCCCTGATCGGCGTTATCGGTCAGCTGACGCTTGCGCGTGCTGGCAAGATACTCGCGCACTTCATCGAGGCGGGCCTGGTAGCGCTGGCGCTGGATCTGGCTGATGTGCGGCGAGGCGAGGGCGAGCGTCAGCTGCTGCGCTGCGAGGTTCAGGTCGCCGCCGGCGATCTGGTACTCACCCATGTAGAAGTAGGCATCCCCGGCATCACCTGCGGCGCTCGCCGCGAGCGCCGTCAGGCGAATCTGGTCGGGCGTCGGCGGCACGTTGTTGAACAGGTCGAGCAGCATGTTGTGCGCCTCGGCCGGACGTCCCGCGGCCATGAGCGTCTCCGCGTAGCGCACCGTCACCGGCACGTTGCGGGGAAAGAGCTCCTCGGCCCGTTTGAACGTGGCGAAAGCTTCCTCGACGTGGCCGGCCCTGGCCTCGGCCTGGCCGAGCGTCGCATGCAGCAGCGTCAGTCCCTCGTGCTGCTGCACCAGTGGGGTGAGGACCTTCACCGCCTCCTCCGCGCGGTTGCCAGCCATGAGCGCGAGCGCCTGGCCGTAGCGGCTGCCGAGCTCGGGTTCCCCGTGCGCGAGCTTGCGGGCGTACTGGCCGGCAAGATCCACATCTCCGGTCGCAGTCAGCACGCGCACGCGCTCACGGATGAGCGCATAGCTGAGGGAGTCCTTGCCTTTGCGGGGCGGAAATTGCCCCGCACGGGCGCGCTGCTCTGCGATGCGGTCGGTGGTCATGGGGTGATCGATCAGCATCGCGGGGATGTAGGTGGTTGCCAGCCCTTCGTGGCGGCTCATGGTCTCGAACATCTGGCCCATGCCGTAGGGATCGAAGCCGGCGCCGGCGAGGAAGCCGATACCTACGCGGTCGGCTTCCCACTCATTGTCGCGCGTGAAATTGATCTGATGCTGGACCGAGAGACCCTGGGCCGCGACGATACCGCCCTCGAGCGCCTGGCCGCCGCCCAGGGCACCGAGCAGGATGGCGCCGAGGAGAGCGGCCGCCGTGGTGAGGCTCTGCTTCGACTGGTCTCGGATCATGCGTGCGATATGGTGCTGCGTGACGTGCGCCGTCTCGTGCGCCATGACGCCCGCGAGCTCCGACTCGGTCGAGCTGGCGAGTAACAGCCCGGCGTTGATGAACACGAAGCCGCCGGGCACGGCGAAGGCGTTGATCGTCCGGTCCTTGATCACGAAGTACTGAAAGCCCCGGCCACCGTCGGTGCTCTGCGAGGCGAGCCGCAGCCCGACGCCATTCACGTACTCGCTGATCTCCGGATCCTCGAGCAGGGCGTTCTGGTCGCGCAGCTCTTTCGCCACCATGGCGCCCAGGCGGTACTCATCGCTCTGCGACAGCACCGCCGCGGCGGGACTCCCCATGTCGGGGAGGTCGGAGCCGGCCGCGGGAGCGTTGAGGTTCGGCTGGGTCGAGAGCGGCTCATCCGCCGACGCGACGGTAGCCGCGGCGAGCACGGCGGCGGCGAGGGTGAGTGACAGGCGACGCATCATCGCAGTTGGACCGCGGCAGTCGGTCGGGAGTTTCCGCACGTTTACAGAAACTTACAAGCGGGCGCGCCGCCGCAGACTGCAGCGTACACCTACAAAGTGTCCGAGGCGAAGTCGGCGAGGCGCGAGCGCTCCCCGCGCACCAGCGTGATGTGCCCCGAGTGCGCCCAGCCGCGGAAACGGTTTACGGCGTACGTGAGACCCGAAGTCATCTCGGTGAGGTAAGGGGTGTCGATCTGCGCGATGTTGCCGAGGCAGGCGAGCTTGGTGCCGGGGCCGGCGCGCGTAATCAGCGCCTTCATCTGCTTCGGGGTGAGATTCTGCGCCTCATCGAGTATCAGGAAGCGGTTGAGGAAGGTGCGCCCGCGCATGAAGTTGAGCGAGCGAATCTTGATCCGGTTGCGCAACAGGTCGTTGGTCGCCGCCCGCCCCCAGTTGCCGCCCTCCTGCGAGCCGGTGAGCACCTCGAGATTGTCCATGAGCGCGCCCATCCACGGCTCCATCTTCTCCTCTTCGGTGCCGGGCAGGAATCCGATGTCCTCGCCGAGCGGGATCGTCACGCGCGTCATGATGATTTCCACGAAGCGGTTGGTTTCCAGCGTCTGCATGAGGCCGGCGGCGAGCGCCAGCAGCGTCTTGCCGGTGCCGGCCGGCCCGAGCACCGTGACGAAATCGATCTCCGGGTCCATCAGCAGGTTCAACGCGAAGTTCTGCTCGCGATTGCGCGCGGTGATGCCCCAGACGTTGTGGCGCTCGTTGCGATAGTCCCGCGTGAGCTCTAGGGTGGCGGTATCGCCGCCGATCTTGCGCACCACGCCCTCGATGCCCTCGGGCAGGTCCTCGAACACGCCCTGGTTCGGCTGCCAGTCGCGTACCGCGGGACCGGTGATCTCGTAGAACGTACGATCGCCGTCCTTCCACGAGCGCATGTCCTTGCCGTGCAGCTCCCAGAAGTCGGCGGGAAGGGCCGCGATGCCGTTGTAGAGGACGTCAGCGTCCTCGAGCGTCTTGTCGCTGTAGTAATCCTCGGCGTGCACGCCGAGCACCGCCGCCTTGATGCGCAGGTTGATGTCCTTGGAGACCAGGATCACGCGCGCGTCCTTGTGCTCGTTCTGCAGTGCGAGCGTCTGCTCGAGGATGGTGTTGTCCCCGTTCTGTCCGGGCAGGCCCGCGGGCAGGGCGCCCGTGAGCTGGCGCGTCTGAAAGAACAGCCGTCCGGAAGAGGGCTTCTTGCCGTGGTTGCCGGAGTAGCCGCTCGGAAGCTTCAGGCCCAGGTCGATCTGCTCCTTGGTGACATCGCGCATCATGTCGTCGAGGAAGCGGCTCACCTGGCGCACATTGCGCGAGGCCTCCGACAGGCCCTTCTTGTGAGCATCGAGTTCCTCCAGCACCACCATCGGCAGGTACACGTCGTGCTCTTCGAAGCGGAAGATCGCCGTGGGATCATGCATGAGCACGTTCGTGTCGAGCACGAACAGCCGCCGTCCGGCACGTGAGCGGCTCTTCACCTCCCGTGAGCTCGCCGCAAGGCCTGCGGTGGGGCCGGGCTCATAAACGCTACGCTGCTTCAAGTACTTCCTCCGCGTGACCGGGCACCTTCACCGTGCGCCATTCCTGCCGCAGGCGGCTGCTCTCAGGACTTGACCGGCTCGAGGATGGCGTCGAGGTTGAGCGAATCGCAGAACTCCATGAACTCCTCGCGCAGTTGCGCCACGTGAATGCGGCTGGGCACGTTCACGATCATCTGCACGGCGAACATCGGTGCGCCGGTGTGAGCGGCCGGGTAGCTGCGCGTGGATACTTCCGCAATGTCGATGCCGCGCGTTGCGAAGAACCCCGACAATCCCGAGACGATGCCGCTCTGATCGAGGCACACGACGTCGATCGAGTACGGCAGCATGTCGGTGCGCGGGGTGCGCGGCTCAGTGCGCTTCAGGTGAATGCTGAGGCTGGAGGTGTCGGCGAGACGCTTCAGCTCGGTTTCGAGCTTCGCCAGCGCGTGCCAGTTGCCGGAAACCAGCAGCAGCATCGCGAACTCCGTGCCCAGACTCGCCATGCGGCTCTCGCTGATGTTGCCGCCGGACTCGCTGATAACGCGGGTCAGCTCGTGGACCATGCCCGTGCGGTCGCTGCCGATCGCCGAAACGGCCAGGTGCTGCTTCATCTGTGGATGGCGGTGGGGTTTGCCGGCGTTCGCTGCTCAGCCAGTGTACCGGGAGGAGCGGGGAGTTGCGACTGCGTGCGCGACCGCCTGCCGTCTTAAGGCTTGCTTAAGCCCAACTTGCGCTCGTAACATCGCAAACTTCCCTGCGAGCGTTCGAGATTCCATGTTCAGCGGCAGCCTGGTTGCCATCGTCACCCCCATGCAGCCCGACGGTGCGGTTGACTTCACCGCCTGGGCGCAGCTGCTCGAGTTCCACGTGGCGCACGGTACCCAGGGCATCGTGGTCGGCGGGACAACCGGCGAGTCGGCAACGCTGCGCGATGCGGAGCTGCGCGAGCTGATTGCGCGTGCCTGCGAGCAGCTGCGCGGGCGGCTCGTAGTGATCGCAGGCGCGGGCACCAGCAGCACTGCCGCCACCGTGGAGCGCGTTCGCTGGATCTCGCAGCTGCCCATCGATGCGCTGCTGATCGTGACCCCCGCTTACAACCGCCCGCCGCAGGAGGGCCTGTATCTGCATTTCGCCGCCGCCGCCGCCGCGGCGAGCAAGCCCATCCTGCTGTACAACGTGCCCGCGCGCACGGCGGTGGACATGAAGCCCGCGACCGTGGCGCGCCTCGCGCACGTGGCGCGCATCGCCGGTGTCAAGGAGGCGGTGCCGGAGGCGGCGCGCGTGCGCGAGCTGGTCGAAAGCTGCCCACGCGACTTCGTGGTTCTCAGCGGCGATGACGCCAGCGCGCGCGCGACCCTCGCCGCGGGTGCGCGCGGGGTGATCTCCGTTACCGCGAACGTTGCGCCGCGCGCGATGTCCGACATGGTGGCTGCGGCATCGCGCGCCGACGCGGCGCGTGCGGCACAGCTCGACGCCCCCTTGAGCGCGCTGCATCGGGAGCTGTTTGTCGAAGCGAACCCGATTCCGGTGAAATGGCTGCTCATGCAGATGGGCCTGATCGGGCCTGGGATAAGATTGCCGCTTACGCCGCTGGCCTCGCAGTACCACGACAGCCTGCGCGCAGCGGCGCGCGCGGCGGGGATACTGTCCTGAGAGCGCCCGGCGCGATCAGCGCGATCCGCGGCCCTTGCACCGCGACCGGCGGCCCTTGCACGAGGTGTGATGAATGAAGTCTGCCTGGCGAATCGTGGCACTCGGCCTGCTGTTGTCCTTGAGTGGCTGTCACTTCATGCGCTCCTGGAGCGCACGCTCCTGCCACGGGCCGCAGACCTACATGAAAGAGCGGAGCGTCACTACGCTGAAGATCCCCGCCGGCCTCGACGCTCCCGACACCACCAACGCGCTGCGCCTGCCGCAACTGAACGAGCCGGCAGCGCCACTACGCCGTGGCAAGGAGCCCTGCCTCGATGAGCCACCCTCATTCAAGGTGCAGCAGAGCGCGCGCTCGCCGCAGGCCTGAAGTCACGCTCGGGCCCGCTCGGATCTCGGCCCGGCGGGCCTGGCGGCATTAGCGCGAGGAGGCGGCCGCGTCGCGACCCGGCGGTCATGTATCGCGGCGCGGGCTGATGCGCCGCTGCGCCTGCATGGCTTATCATTCGCCGCCTCTCGCGCGGCTTGGACACGGCCTGGGTCCTCGCCGAAGCCGTTGTAAGTGATTGATTGGAGAGGTGGCCGAGCGGTCGAAGGCGCTGGACTGGAATTCCAGTAACATCTCAACGGGTGTTCGTGGGTTCGAATCCCACCCTCTCCGCCACACCCACATTGAGTCCGCGCTTGCTATTGCCGGGCGACGCTTGCGCGCCAGGGAAGGCTGCCGCAGTGCGTGTGGTAGCATCAACGGCACCGCAGGGGAAGTAAGTGGCGGGCGGCGCTGATAAGCTGATATTTCAGTAAGTTAGTGAGCTCCTTCGGCATGTCTTGGCCTGCGTGAGGCCCCCTGAAGCCCTGCCTGGAGCATGACCCATGGTGGCCCGCACCGGTTTCTCCGCGACGACCAGTCGTGAACCCCGTCAGGGCCGGAAGGCAGCAGCGGCAGCGGCGATGTCGGGTGCCGGAGCTCAAGCTGGTGCGGGCTGCCTCCATCGCCAGTCTTAGTTAGGGACCGCTCATGAGCTATACCGCGCTCGCGCGCAAATGGCGTCCGAGGACTTTCGCCGAACTGGTGGGACAGGAGCACGTGCGCCGCGCGTTGGTGAACGCGCTGGAGAGTGGCCGCGTGCACCATGCATTTCTGTTCAGCGGCACGCGCGGGGTGGGCAAGACCACCATCGCGCGCATCCTCGCCAAGTGCCTCAACTGCGAGCGGGGCGTTACCGCCGAGCCGTGCGGGGTGTGCGCGAGCTGTCGCGACATCGACGCCGGGCGCTTCCCCGATCTGATCGAGGTCGATGCCGCCTCTCGCACCAAGGTCGACGACACGCGCGAGCTGCTGGACAACGTGCCGTACGCCCCGGCGCTCGGGCGCTACAAGGTGTACCTGGTCGATGAGGTGCACATGCTCTCGGTGCACTCCTTCAACGCGCTGCTGAAGACGCTCGAGGAGCCCCCGCCGCACGTGAAGTTCCTGCTCGCGACCACCGACGCGCAGAAGCTCCCGGTGACGGTGCTGTCGCGCTGCCTGCAGTTCAATCTCAAGCGCCTGCCGGCCGCCGACATCGCCGCGCACCTGCGCCACATCCTCGCTCAGGAGGGCGTGGCGTTCGAGCCGGCGGCGGTGACGCTCATCGCGCAGTCGGCCGACGGCAGCATGCGCGACGCCCTGTCGCTGCTCGATCAGCTGATCGCCTTCGGGGCGGGCAAGGCAGGGGAAGCCGACGCACGCGCCATGCTCGGCACCGTCTCGCGCGATCAAGTGGTGCGTATCGTCGAGCTGCTCGCGAGCGCCGACACGGCCGCGCTCCTGCGCTGCGCGCAGGCGCTCGAGGAGTTTGCCCCCGACTACGCACAGGTGCTCGATGAGCTCGCCGCGCTTCTGGTGCGGGTGGCGTTGCGCCAGGCAGTCGACGACTACGAGGGGGATGAGCTGTACCCCCCGGAGCTGCTCGAGCGCCTCGCCCGCTCGCTCGCTCCCGAGGACACGCAGCTCTTCTACCAGACCGCCATCACGGGTAAGCGCGACCTGCCGCTGGCGCCCGAGCCGCGTCGTGGCTTCGAGATGACGCTGCTGCGGATGATTGCTTTTCGTCCTGCGGACGAGGCCGCGCCGGCACGCGCCCCCGCCGCCGGCGCCACGCGGGCGGCTGTCCCGGTCACCGGTACCGGCCCGACAGCGGCCGGCGCCGGGAGCCCCGCTGAGAGCGCCCCACCTGCGGGGGCGACCGATCCTTGGGCCGCAATCGTGAGCCAGCTCGAGCTCTCAGGAGCGGCGCGCCAGCTCGCCAGTCACTGCGTGTTCCTCGGCCGCCAGGGCGGCGTGGTGCGCCTGGGGCTGGACCCACGCACGCAGCAGCTGCGCACGGCGGCGACCGAGGACAAGCTCACGCAGGCGCTGTCGCGCCATTTCGCCGAGAGCGTGCGGCTCGAATTTCAGTCCGCGGGCGCGCCCGGGGCCGAGACGCCTGCGCTTCTCGCGCGCCGCGCCTCGGAGGCCGAGCTGGCGGCGGCGCGGCGCGCGTTCGAGGAAGACCCGCTCGTCCAGGGACTGCGCGAGCGCTTCGGCGCCACAGTGCTGCCCGATACCGTGCGGCCGGTAAAATGAGCCAGTTCCACTTAAGCGGCGCCGCCGGCGTCTGACAGGCAACTTCACCATGCGCGGCAACTTGAGCAACCTGATGAAACAGGCCCAGGCAATGCAGGAGAACATGCAGAAGGCTCAGGCCGAGATCGCCAGCATCGAGGTGATCGGTGAGGCCGGCGGCGGCATGGTGAAGGTCATCATGAACGGTCGCCATGAGGTGAAGCGCGTGCAGATCGAGCCCGCGGTGAGTGGCGAGGATCGCGAGATGCTCGAGGATCTCATCGCTGCCGCCGCCAACGACGCGGTCCACAAGGTCGAGGCCCGCGTGCAGGAGAAAATGGCGAGCCTGACCGCGGGGCTGCAGCTGCCGCCGGGAATGAAGCTGCCCTTCTGAAGGCAAGCGATGAAGCATTCGCCGCAGCTCGCCCGGCTCATCGACGCCCTGCGCACGCTTCCCGGCGTCGGACCGAAGAGCGCGCAGCGCATGGCGTTTCACCTGCTGCAGGAGGGGCGCCCGGGGGCGCATGCGCTGGCGGAGGCGCTCGACGCGGCGCTGCAGTCGGTGGCGCGCTGCCGGCGCTGCCGCATGCTGACCGAAGGGGAGCTGTGCGCCATCTGCGCCGCACCGCAGCGCGATGGCACGATGCTCTGTGCGGTCGAGTCCCCCGCCGACGTGGTGGCGATCGAGTCCTCGGGCAGCTACCGCGGTCGCTACTTCGTGCTCATGGGGCACCTGTCGCCGCTCGATGGCATCGGGCCGGAGCAGCTCGGTGTGCGCGAGCTCGAGGGCATTCTGGCCGAGGGGGGCGTGCGCGAGCTCATCCTCGCCACCAACTCGACGGTCGAGGGGGAGGCCACCGCCCACTACCTCAGCGAGCTCGCCGCGCGGCGCGGCGTGCGCGCCAGCCGCATCGCTCACGGCGTGCCGGTGGGCGGGGAGCTCGAGTACGTGGACGGCGGCACGCTGGCGCATGCGCTCGCGGGCCGGCAGTCGCTTCGCTAGCAACATGCCGAGCGCCGACCACCTGATCTGGATCGATCTGGAGATGACGGGCCTGAAGCCCGAGTCCGACACGATCATCGAGATCGCCACCGTGGTGACCGACCGGGAGCTGGTGATCGTGGCCGACGGGCCGGTGTTCGCCATTCATCAGGGCGAGGAGGTGCTCGGGCGCATGGACGATTGGAACCAGCGCCAGCACGGCTCATCGGGCCTTCTGGCCCGGGTGCGCGCCAGTCGCACCAGCATCGCCGAGGCGCAGCTGCGTACGCTCGAGTTCCTCGCGCCGCTGGTGAACCCCGGCAGCTCGCCGATGTGCGGAAACAGCATATGTCAGGACCGCCGTTTCCTCGCCCGCTGGATGCCCGAGCTCGAGCGTTTCTTTCACTACCGCAATCTCGATGTGAGCACGCTCAAGGAGCTGGCGCGCCGCTGGGCGCCAGCGGTGGCGGACAGCTTCATCAAGCAGGGCACGCATCTCGCCCACGCCGACATCCACGAATCGATCCGCGAGCTGCGCCACTACCGTGCGCGGCTGTTTGCACCGGCCTGGGCAGGCAGCGGTGCCTGAGGCCGCGCCGCCGCCGGCTGCGCAGGTCACTTACCGCGGCAGCTGCCATTGCGGCGCCGTCGCCTTCGAGGTGGACGCGCCGGCGCGGGTTACGGTGATCGAGTGCAATTGCTCGATCTGCCGCATGACCGGCTTCCTGCATCTGATCGTACCGCGCCGCCGCTTGCGATTGCTGCGCGGGGAGGGAGACTTGAGCGAGTACCGCTTCAACACCGGCACGGCGCGGCACCTGTTCTGCCGCCACTGCGGCGTGAAGTCCTTCTATGTGCCGCGCTCCAATCCCGACGGCTACAGCGTCAATCTGCGCTGCCTGGACCGCAGCGCCTTCGAGCAAGTCGACATCGAGCCGTTCGACGACGACGACCGTGCCGCCGCCGAGGCGAACATCCGCGATCTCTCCCGCGGCTAGCCCCTCAGGGCTGCTGTCCCGCGCTGAGGGGATAGCCCGCCTCGCGCCAGGCCTGCATGCCACCGTCCAGGGCCACCGCGCGCCGGTAACCCATCTCGCGCAGCGTCGCGGTCGCGAGAGTCGAGATTCGGCCGAATTCGCAGCAGGCCACTATTCGCCGCGTCGGGTCGGGTAATTCCTGATTCACGCGCAACTCGAGCTGGCCACGCGGCAGCAGTCTCGCCCCCGGGATGTGGCTTTGCTCGTAGGCATCGCGCTCGCGCACATCCAGAACCAGCAGCTCGTCAGTGGCGGCCTCGATGCGCGTTTTGAGCTCCAGCAGGGACATGAACGGCACGCTCGCGGCCGCCTCCGCCAGCATCTGCGCAATGGTCTTGCCGCCACTCATGTTGGTGCGCAGCGCCTCCGTGAGGTGAGTCGGCATGCTGAGATTCAGACTGCGCATCATCTCGACGAATGCCGTGCGGTCGTGGACCTGCAGACGGGGATTGGCGGCAAGCTCCTGGCCGATGGTGGAGTGGCTGCGGCCTTGGTACTCGTGTGCGGGATGCACCGCCACCGCGGGATCGAGGCGCAGCACATGGTTGAACAGACTGTCGTACAGTGCGTGCGGATCTCCGCTCGGCAGATCGGTACGGCCGGTGGCGCCGATCAGCAGCGTATCGCCTGTGAATATCCGATCCTCGACGAGGACGCACATCGAGTCGCGCGTATGACCGGGTGTGTGCAGCATCCGCAGTCGCAGCTTTCCCACTGCCAGCATTTCACCATCGTCGAGCGCCAGGCTCACGAACGGCGCAGGGCTCGAGCGATGCATGGCGACGGGCGCCTCGAGCCGCCTGGCAAGCTGTTGTGTAGCGGAAAAATGGTCAGCGTGCGTATGCGTGTCGATCAGGTAATGGATGCGCAAACCATCCCGCGCGGCCAGGGCCAGGTAGCGGTCGATCAGGCTGATTTCCGGATCGATCAGAGCGGCGGCGCAGCTCTCACCGCAACCAATCAGGTAGGACTGGCAGCCGCCGGCGCTCAAGTGCTCGAAGATCACGCCTTGGCTCCTTCCGGTGGCTGCGCGAGGAACAGCCAGGTCTCCACTACCGTATCCGGGTTGAGTGACATGCTCTCGATACCCTGGTCGAGCAGCCAGCGGGCGAGGTCGGGATGGTCCGAGGGGCCCTGGCCGCAGATACCGACGTACTTGCCGTGCTTGCGGCAGGCGGCGATGGCCATCGCCAGGAGCTGGAGTACCGCCTCGTCGCGCTCATCGAAGTGCTGCGCCACGATGGCCGAATCCCGATCGAGCCCGAGGGTGAGCTGCGTCATGTCGTTCGAGCCGATCGACATGCCGTCGAAATACTCCAGGTACTTCTCCGCCAGCAGTGCGTTGGTCGGCAGCTCACACATCATGATGATCGTGAGCCCGGCGCTCCCGCGCCTGAGCCCGTTGTCAGCCAGGAGCTGCGTCACCTGGCGCGCCTCCGTGAGGGTGCGCACGAACGGCACCATCACCTGCACGTTGGTGAGCCCCATGGTCTCGCGCACCCGCAGCAGCGCGCGGCACTCGAGCTCGAAACAGGGACGGAACGCCTCGTCCACGTAGCGCGCAGCGCCGCGGAAGCCGAGCATCGGGTTCTCTTCGTGGGGCTCGTAGCGCGAGCCGCCGATGAGGTTGGCGTATTCGTTGGATTTGAAATCCGACAGCCGCACGATGACCGGCTCGGGGGCGAAGGCGGCGGCGATCTGCGCGATTCCTTCGGCGAGCTTTTCCACGTAGAAGCTCACCGGGTCGGAGTAGCCTGCCATCTGCGCGCGGATCTGCTCCTTGAGCTCGGCGTCCAGGCGATCGAACTCGAGCAGCGCCCGCGGGTGCACGCCGATCATGCGGTTGATGATGAACTCCAGCCGCGCCAGCCCCACCCCGTGATTGGGGATGCTGGCGAAGTCGAAGGCGCGATCGGGGTTGCCGACGTTCATCATGATCTTCACCGGGATCTTCGGCAGCGAATCGAGCTCGACCTCCTTGCGCTCGAACTGCAGCAGCCCCTCGTAGACGTGACCGGTGTCCCCCTCGGCGCACGACACGGTGACCTCCTGGCCCTCCGTGATGCGCTGCGTGGCATCGCCACAACCGACCACAGCGGGGATTCCCAGCTCGCGCGCGATGATGGCGGCGTGGCAGGTACGGCCGCCGCGGTTGGTGACGATGGCCGAGGAGCGCTTCATGACCGGCTCCCAGTCGGGGTCGGTCATGTCGGCGACCAGTACGTCGCCGCTTTGCACGCGCGCCATTTCGCCTGCGTTCCTGATGACGCGCGCGGGTCCCGCGCCGATGCGCTGCCCGATGCTGCGTCCGGTGGCGAGCACGCGCGAGCGGCCCTTGAGCGCGTAGCGCTGGATGGTGCGGCCGGCGCGGCTCTGCACCGTCTCCGGGCGGGCCTGCAGGATGAAGAGCGCACCCGAAGCTCCATCGCGCGCCCACTCGATGTCCATCGGGCGGCCATAGTGTTCCTCGATGAGCAGCGCCTGGCGGCCGAGGGCGATGAGGTCCGCGTCGCCGAGACAGAAGCGCCGCCGCTCGGCGGCCGGCACCTCTACCGTCTGCACGCGCTCGGTCGAGCCGGCCGGCGCGTACACCATCTTTACCGCCTTGCCGCCGAGATTGCGCCGCAGGATCGGGTGCTTACCGGAGCGCAGCGCGGGCTTGTAGAGGTAGAACTCGTCCGGGTTGACCGCGCCCTGCACCACCGTCTCGCCGAGGCCCCAGGAGGCGGTGATGAACACGACCTCGCGAAATCCCGACTCGGTATCGAGCGTGAACATGACGCCGCTCGCGCCCAGGTCGCTCCGTACCATGTGTTGCACGCCCGCCGACAGCGCCACCGCTGCGTGGTCGAATCCCTGGTGCACGCGGTAGGAGATGGCGCGATCGTTGAAGAGCGAGGCAAACACCTCGTGCACGGCCTGCAGCACGGAGGCCTCGCCGCGCACGTTGAGCAAGGTCTCCTGCTGTCCGGCGAAGGATGCCTCGGGCAGATCCTCGGCCGTCGCGGAACTGCGCACCGCGACCGCGACGTCCTCGCGCCCGCCGCTCATACGGCGCAGCTGCGCGCTCACCGCCTGCGTGAGTGCCGGCGGAAAAGGCGTGGCGAGGATCCACTGGCGGATGCGTGCACCGCTCGTAGCGAGCTTGGTCACGTCATCGACGTCGAGGGAGGCGAGCTCGGCACGGATGCGTGCCTCGAGGCCAGCCTGGGCGAGGAATTCGCGATAGGCGTGCGCGCTGGTGGCGAAGCCGCCGGGCACCTGCACGCCCAGTTTGGTGAGCGAGCTGATCATCTCCCCGAGCGAGGCGTTCTTGCCGCCGACGCGCTCGACGTCGCCCATGCCGAGCCGCTCGAACGGGATGACGTACTCGCTCAACGGTGCTCCCCCCGGTCTGGCCGGCGGCGGGCGCTTGCTAGCCTGCACGCGCGGTGAAACACTGCGGACTCGTCGTATCAGCCTTGATGAGTCGCCGAAGCCGTGAGCCGTCGAACCGTTTTTTTCGTCTCGGACCAGACGGGCGTCACTTCGGAAACGCTGGGCCACAGCCTCATGACGCAGTTCGAGGGCCTGGAATTTCGGCCGGTGACTTTGCCATTTGTGTCGAGCCTTGACAAGGCGCACGAGGCGGTGCGACGCATCGATCGCGCTGCACAGGAGGAGGGCCTGCGGCCGATCATCTTCAGCACGTTGGTGCAGGACGAGTTGCGCGATGTCGTTATGAAGGCCAACGGCCTATTCCTCGACCTGTTCTCGGCCTTCGTTGGGCCGCTCGAGCGTGAGCTCAACACGCGCTCGACGCACCGCGCCGGGCGCGCGCACGGCATCGCGGATCTGGCGGCCTACACGACGCGCATCAACGCCACCAACTTCGCGCTCGCCAACGACGACGGTACCGGCGGCGATTACGCCCACGCCGATGTCGTGCTGGTCGGCGTGTCGCGCGTCGGCAAGACGCCGACCTGCGTGTACATGGCTCTGCAGTACGGGGTATTCGCCGCCAACTATCCGCTCACCGAGGACGACCTCGAGGCGGGCAAGCTCCCGCCGCGGCTCGCGGCGTTTCGCAGCAAGCTCTACGGGCTCACCATCGCCCCGGAGCGGCTGCAGCAGATTCGCACCGAGCGCCGGCCCGAGAGCCGCTACGCCTCGCGCCAGCAGGTGCAGTACGAGCTGCGCGCGGCCGAGGCGCTATTCGCGCGCTTTGGCGTCCCCTCGCTCGACACCACCGAGTGCTCCATCGAGGAGATCGCCAGTCGCATCCTGAACACCAGCGCAATCGAGCGGCGCCTGCGCCCCTGAGGCGGCGCGGTCAAGCTGGATATTGTTGCACGCTCGCGCATTGCGCGGGAATGTGTTTGCGGATCGCACGAAAATTGCAAGCGCACGCCGGCGGCAAATTCGCGCTTTGATCGACTTGCAGCGCGAGGCTTGTACGTTATAGTCGCAACGTGCTGCTTGCTGACACACAAACGGTCGTTTCCTGGCGCGCGCGGCCGCGCAGCTTCGTCGCGCTCATGGGCCTGTACGAGAGTAACTTCATCCGTCTCGGCTGGCTGGCCGGAAGCCTGCGCTCGCTCGCCCGTGGACGCTACGCTTCCACGGTGCGCGGGGACTGTGATCTCGTTCTCACCGTGATCGAGCGCTCCGCCTACACCAGCACGCTCAACCTGACCTACATGCTGCCCGGGGTGCACGGCCTGCTGAGGTGCCCGGACCTGCGGGTGCGTATCTACCATGATGCACATCTCGCCGAGGCGCAGCCGGGAGACGCCGTTCACACCGCGCGGCCGCCGCGGCAGGCGCGCGCTGGCGCGCGCCCCGCTTTTCAAACGCAGCGCAGCCGTGCGGAGCGTGAACTGCATCAGCGCTGGGCGCGCAACATGATGTTAAATAAGTGGCTGGAGTACTGCGTGGAGCGAGGTCATCGCTTCTCATCCAGCGTGGAGCCTGGCGCCGGCGCCTGAGAGACGGCGGGGGTCCCCCGCCGCGTTTCTCATGAAGGCGTTACAACAACTCGGCTTTCTCAAACTCAACCTGCGCCCCGACGGAACGCGCGAGGAGGACACGCGCGTACTCACGCTGTTCCGTAACCGCGCGGAACTGAAGAAAGCGTACGGCGGATTGCAGGAGGAGACCTACCGGCTCAAGGACCTCATCAAGCAGCAGGAGGCGGCCACTCTGCGCGCGCAGGACATGTTGAGCGCGCTGGA
The DNA here is from genome assembly GCA_035937715.1 of Steroidobacteraceae bacterium. Lineage (GTDB taxonomy): Bacteria > Pseudomonadota > Gammaproteobacteria > Steroidobacterales > Steroidobacteraceae > 13-2-20CM-66-19. Next base: position 49,003 of record DASZHQ010000129.1, read on the forward strand.
GGGGAGGCTGGGCCGACCCGAGACCGCTTATGCCGCGCTGGTCTTCTATCAGTTGCGCAACCTGTGGCAGAGCGGGCGCGCGCTGCTCACGCAGTTTGTCGCCGATCTGGTGCGGCAGCAGGAAGAGCGCGAGCGGCGCGCGCACCTCGCGCAGTACAATCGCCAGCAGTTCGCCCGGCGCCAGGGCGCGGAGAAGGAGTTGAGTGGCGCGCAGGCGCGCCATCTGGAGGCCGCCGCGCAGCTGGCGGCGCTCGATTCCCAGCACGCGCCGCTGCGGCGCTGGTGGTACTACTTCAGGCGCCGCTCGCTCGAGCGCCGCATCGGCGCGGCGCGGGCGGCGCTGGCTGCGGTGGGCGCCGCACTCGCTCAGGCCCAGCTCAATCTCCAGTCAGTTGAACGCCAGCCGGCGCCGGAGTTCCCGGGGCTGTCGTTGGCGGCGCGGCGGGCGATCAATCTCGCGGCGGTCGCCTACGCCGAGGTGCTGTGCCTGCGCCTGGCGGAGCTGGAGACGCCGCTGGTGCGCCTCGCGCGCGAGGCGACCAGCCATCGCGAGGCGGGCGATCACTACGGCACGCCACAGCAATGCGCGCTGCTCATGGGGCAGATCAGCCGGGCGCAGCAGCTGCTCAGCGCTCGTGCCGGCCTCGGCGAGCAGATCAGGGTACGCAGCGAGGGCCTGAAGCGCGTGGCGCGCTACCGCGCCGCGAACGACAGCTCCCCGGTCGTGGACTCGCTGGCTGCTTCCGCGGACGATGCCCTGGCGGGCAGCGCACCCGCGGCCGGCGCACGGGCGGCGCCGAACGTGCTCGCCGAGGACACCTGGGACCTGTTCCGCGTGCTGCTGCGCTGACCGCGCCGGCTCAGTTGGCGCGTGCCGTCTTCGGCTGCGGCCGCGCGCCCGCGACCATGTCCGCCATGACCTGGGCCGCCTGATCGAGCACCACATCCGCGGCGTCGTCCTTGGTCTTCTCCAGCTCCTCGACGCTCTTCAGCGCCGGCAGGTTCTTCGCCGCGCGCCGGTTGTTCTCGCGCTCGAGCCGCTCGCGGTCGATGCGCGCGCGCTCCTCGCGCCGCGCGTTGAGGTTCAGCGACACGGTGTGCTGTTCGCGCACCGAATCGATCGCGGCGATATCCGACATCAGCCATTTGTAGTCCGGGTCACGCTGGGCGCGGGCATCCTCCTCGTTGGCGAGCACGGTCACCGGAGGGGCGGCCGCCGAGCCCGCGCTGGTCTTGAAGGGCACGCCCGCGATGCGGTCCCAGGGAAGCGCCGATTCGAGCGCGCTCTCGCCGACCTCCTTGGTGTCGAGCAACGAGGCGATCGGCACGTCCGGCTTCACTCCGCGATGCTGCGTGCTCTCGCCCGTCACGCGGTAGAACTTGCCGATGGTCACGGTGAGCTGTCCGCTGCCCGGCTTCTGCGGGAAACGATCGAGCGGCACCAGGTTCTGCACCGTGCCCTTGCCGAAGGTCGTCTGTCCGAGGATGAGGCCGCGGTGATAGTCCTGGATGGCGGCGGCGAAGATCTCCGAGGCCGAGGCGCTCAGGCGATCCACCAGCACCGCCAGCGGACCGTCGTAAGCCGGCCCGCGCTCGGGATCATCGAGCACCTCGAGCCGGCCGGAGGTGTCGCGCAGCTGCACCACCGGGCCGTGCTCGATGAACAATCCGGTCAGCTGCGTTGCCTCCGGCAGGTAGCCGCCGCCGTCGTTGCGCAGGTCGAGCACCAGGCCGTCGACGTTCTCCGACTTCAGCTCGCGCAGCAGCTTCAGCACGTCACGCGTGGTGCTGCGGTAGTTCTCATCGCCGGCGTTCTGCGCCGCGATGTCCTGGTAGAAGCCGGGCACGGTAATCACGCCGATCTTGAGCGTGCGGCCGTTACGCGCCACGCTTTTCACATTCTTGTGAGCCGCCTGGGCTTCGAGCGTCACCTTGTTGCGCACGAATTCCAGCACCTTCTCCGTGCTGCCCGGCGCGGCACCGGCCGACAGGACCTGCAGGCGCACCACGCTGCCGGCCTTGCCGCGGATCAGCTGCACCACGTCATCCAGGCGCCAGCCGATGACGTCGGTGAAGGGGCCGTCGTGTCCCTGCCCGACGCCGGTGATGCGGTCGTTGACGTTGAGCGTACCGGCCACGGCGGCCGGACCGCCCTCGAGGACGTTCATGATGGTGACGTAGTCATCCACCAGCTGCAGCGAAGCGCCGATGCCGTCGTAGTTGAGGCTCATCTGGATGCGGTATTCCTCCGAGCTGCGTGGGGAGAAGTAGCTCGAATGCGGGTCGAAGGCGCGTGCATACGCGTTCATCAGGTTCTCGAACACGTCCTCGGTCGTCACCTGGTCGACGCGCTTGAGCACGCGCTCGTGGCGTTTGCGCAGTACGTCCGCGGCTTCCGGCCACTGCTTGCCGGTGAGCATCAGCGAGAGCGCGTCGTTCTTGACGCGCTTCCTCCACAGCTCGTCCATCGCGGCCTGATCAGCAGGCCAGGCGGCGTGGATGCGATCGAAGCTGAACGACTCGTTCAGCTTCCAGTCGGGCTCGGTCTGCAGCAGTGCAATGGCGTGTTGGATACGCTCGCGGTTGCGCTGCTGGAAGCGCGCGAAGATCAGGTACGCCGGATCGATGTTTCCGGTGCGGATCATGTCGCCGAACTGGAAGCGATAGACGTTGAAGTCGTTGATGTCGCTGGCGAGGAAGTAGCTGCGCTGGCCGTCGAGGAACTCGAGAAAGCGCTCGTAGACCACGTCCGACATCTTGTCGTCGATCGCCGCGCGGCTGTAGTGCGCCTCTTCCAGGATCCGTCCGACCCGGCGCGCCGTGGCGCGCTGGTGGTCCGTGGGGGCGATGGCCCCGGGGGGCAGGAGGGTGGTGGTGCTCGCGGGGGCCTGCACGGACCCGGCCAGCGCCAGCACCAGGACCGCCAGGACGGCGGCGGTTATCCACCCGGACGATCGGCGCAGCAGTAAGGGCATCGTGGGACTCGCGGCTTCGGTAGACTCTTAGAGTAAGGCTAGAGCGTACGGTTCGCTCTTAGCAAGTGCGGCTCTCACAACATGCGACCCCTGGCAGCACTTCTGGCAATCCTGGCCGGATCGGCGGTGGCTCTCGCGGTCGGCCTGCTGATGACCTGGACCGTCATCCTCTTCCTGCCGGCCGATGAGGCGCGCTTTGCCCCCGAGCACGCCGCCCTGATGCGCGCCATAGCGACATTCACCGCCTTCGCCGCGGTCGCGGTCGGGAGTTTCTACGCCGAGCTGCGTGAGCGGCCCTGGCGACTCGGCGCGCACGCGGCGACGCTCGCGATGTTCACCGTGGCGGTGTGGCTGTACTGGCCGAAGTGAGATGCGCAGCCCTGCCACGCTCAGCGGCCGCCGCGCACCGGCGGCGCCGCGCGCAGCGCCATGACGAGCAGGCGCAGCAGCAGCAGCAGCACGGCGGGGCCGAGCGCCACGGCCCAGAACACCAGCGAGCCGTGCAGCAGGCCCGTAAAGAAGTCCGCGAGCAGCGCCAACGGGCCGGCGTGCATATTCTGGCCGTGCGTGTAGGGTCCGAGCACGCGGTTGCCCGCCGCCCAGATCAGCAGCGGCACCGCCAGCAGGCCACACAGCAATGCCAGCCCGAAGATGATCAGCTCGCGGCGCGCCCGCGGCAGCGCTGCATAGCCCGCGCGCAGCTGCATCAGGCGCTCGAGCGGGGGCTCCTTTCCTCGGGCCGGGGGCGGGTTGGACATTGAGGGCATAATAGCGTCCCAATGCAGAAAATCAGAGCCGCGGTCATCGGCGTGGGTTATCTCGGACGCTTCCATGCGCAGAAATACGCCCAGGCCGAAGGGTGCGAGCTGCTCGCAGTGGTCGATCCGCGTGCCGCGGCGCGCGAGCAGGTGGCGGCCGAACTCAAGGTGGCCTCGCTCGAGGATCACCGCAGCCTCCTCGGCGGCGTGGATGCGGTGAGCGTCGCCACTCCGACGCCGGCGCACTTCGCCATCGCGCGCGACTTCCTCCAGGCCGGAACGCATGTGCTGGTCGAGAAGCCGATCACGGAAACGCCTGCCGAGGCGCGCGCGCTGATCGCGCTCGCCGCGCGCGTCGGGCGCACCCTGCAGGTCGGCCATCTGGAGCGCTTCAACGCCGCGATCCTCGCCGCCGAGCCGTACCTGAAATCACCGAATTTCATCGAGTGCCATCGCCTGGCGCCCTACCGCGAGCGGGGCACGGACGTGAACGTGGTGCTCGACCTCATGATTCACGACATCGACATCGTGCAGACCATCGTCGGCGCGCCGATCGCGGCCATCGACGCGGTCGGTACGCCGGTCTTTTCCGAGGAAATCGACATCGCCAACGCCCGCATCCGTTTTGCCAACGGCTGTGTCGCCAACGCCACGGCCTCGCGGGTGAGTGTGAAGACCGAGCGCAAACTGCGCATCTTCGAGGACGACACTTACCTGTCGCTCGACCTGCAGCAGAAGATCATGACGCTGATCCGCCGGCGCGCCCCGGGCGACGCTCCCGGGCCGCTGCCAGTGACGATCGAGGAGCTGAGCCTGGAGCCCGGGGATGCGTTGAAGGCCGAGATCGACTCGTTCCTCGATTGCATCCGCACCGGACGTGCGCCGGTGGTATCGGGCGAGGCCGGTCTCATCGCCCTGGAGACTGCCATCCGCATCACCGAACAGGTGAACCGCTCACTCGCCGCGCGCCGGGCACGATAGCAGGTCGCGGCCTTCGGGCGGCGGGCGTTCTGAAGGGCCGGCCGCGATGTCGAGTAGAATCATCGGCCCGCATCGCGTGAGGGTGATCGATGTCCAGCGCTCCCGAACATTTCCGCAGCGTGCCGCGGCCGGTGTCGGTAGCGGCGGTGCAGCTGGCGTGCGACTGGGATGCGGACCGGAACATCGCCCGGGCCGAAGCGTTGGTGCGCGAGGCCGCCGCAGGTGGCGCGCAGATCATCCTGCTGCCGGAGCTGTTCGAGACGCCGTATTTCTGCATTGAGCAGGACGCACGCCACCTGAGTCTGGCGCGCCCGATGGCCGAGAATCGCGCAGTGCGGCACTTCGCGGCCGTGGCGCGCGAGCTCGGCGTGGTATTGCCGATCAGTTTCTTCGAGCGCGCCGGGCCGGTCTATTTCAATTCGATCGCCATCCTGGACGCCGACGGCAGCAATCTCGGTGTCTACCGCAAATCCCACATCCCGAACGGCCCCGGCTACCAGGAGAAAAACTACTTCTCGCCCGGTGATACGGGGTTTCGCGTCTGGACCACGCGCTTTGCGCGCATCGGCGTTGGCATCTGCTGGGATCAGTGGTTTCCGGAGACTGCGCGCGTCATGGCGCTCATGGGCGCGGAGCTGTTCTTCTTCCCCACAGCGATCGGCACCGAGCCGCCACCGGCCATGCCGGTGAACTCGCGCGAGCACTGGCAACGCACGCAGCAGGGGCACGCCGCAGCCAACCTCACCCCGCTGATCGCCGCCAACCGCTATGGCCTCGAGCGCTCGCTGCAGAATCCGAAGGACCTGTACCTGCGCTTCTACGGCTCTTCCTTCATTGCGGACGCCATGGGCGCCAAAGTGGCGGAAGCGCCTGAGGAGGGCGACGCGGTCCTCACCCACACCTTTGACCTCACCGCCGTCGCGCAGCTGCGCGATAACTGGTTCGTATTTCGCGACCGCCGACCCGAGCTCTATGGCGCGCTCACCTCGCTCGACGGTCGGGGCGGCTGTTAGGTCGAGAACCCGGCGCGCGAGCGCCCCGCGCGCCGTGCGTCGATCAGTCCAGGCCCCGCAGCAACTCCAGCAGCTCTGCGGCACGGCGGCGGATCTGTGGGTGCGGCCCGCGCTGGCGGCGCGTTGAGTCAGGGGCGGGCAGCTGTGCCTTGTGGACGATGACCCTGCCGTGGTCACTGAGCTCGAATTCCACGGCATCACCGGGCGAGAGCCGCAACGCCTCGCGCACCTTCTTCGGGATGGTGACCTGTCCTTTGACAGTTATTCTTGTTGGCATGCGGGAGGGTCCCAATCGCTGACGAGGCGAGGGTAGTCCCCCGCCCCGCGCGGGGGCATCGGACAACACCTTGGCCGCGCGCCCGGGGATACCTACAAGTTGGCCTGACATATTGGTCTCGCTGTGCGCGCGAGCTCTTCCGACAGGGCGGTTCCCGGCCAGGCCGGGAACCGCTTCGGT